>CAXTTN010000309.1:0-6361 GCA_964247105.1 uncultured Pseudonocardia sp. | reverse complement strand
TCGCCCGTCACCGAGGTGCTCATCGAGGAGTCGGTGCTGGGCTGGAAGGAGTTCGAGCTGGAGCTGATGCGCGACCGCAATGACAACGTCGTCGTCATCTGCTCCATCGAGAACCTCGACCCGATGGGTGTCCACACCGGCGACTCGATCACCGTGGCGCCCGCGATGACCCTCACCGACCGCGAGTACCAGCACATGCGCGACGTCGGGATCGACGTGTTGCGCGCCGTCGGGGTCGACACGGGCGGCTGCAACATCCAGTTCGCGGTGAACCCCGACACCGGGCGCCTGGTGGTCATCGAGATGAACCCGCGCGTCTCGCGGTCGAGCGCGCTGGCGTCCAAGGCCACCGGCTTCCCGATCGCGAAGATCGCCGCGCGGCTGGCCGTCGGGTACACATTGGACGAGATCCGCAACGACATCACCGGCGAGACGCTCGCCGCGTTCGAGCCCACACTGGACTACGTGGCGGTGAAGGTGCCGCGGTTCGCGTTCGAGAAGTTCCCCGGCGCCGACCCCGAGCTGACCACGACCATGAAGAGCGTCGGCGAGGCGATGGCGCTGGGCCGCTCGTTCCCGGAGGCGCTGGGCAAGGCGCTGCGCTCCATGGAGACCGCCGCGGCCGGGTTCTGGACCACCCCGGACCCCGACGGCGAGCCGGAGATCCGCATGCCCGTCGACGGGCGGATCTACGCGGTCGAGCGGGCGCTGCGCGGCGGGGTCTCGGTGCGGCAGGCGGCCGAGACCTCGGGCATCGACCCGTGGTTCCTCGACCAGATCGCCGTGCTCACCGAGCTCCGCGCCGAGATCGAGGCCGCGCCCGTCCTCGACGCGGCGCTGCTGCGCCGGGCCAAGCGGGCCGGGCTGTCGGACCGCCAGCTCGCCGTCCTGCGCCCGGAGTTCGCCGGTGAGGACGGGGTGCGGCTGCTGCGCCACCGGCTCGGCATCCGCCCGGTCTACAAGACCGTCGACACCTGCGCCGCCGAGTTCGCCGCGAAGACGCCGTACCACTACAGCGCCTACGAGACCGACCCGTCCGCGGAGTCGGAGATCGCGTCGCAGACGCTGCTGCCGAAGGTGCTCATCCTCGGCTCCGGGCCCAACCGGATCGGGCAGGGCATCGAGTTCGACTACTCCTGCGTGCACGCCGTGATGGCGTTGCGGGATGCCGGTTTCGAGACGGTCATGGTCAACTGCAACCCGGAGACCGTCTCCACCGACTACGACACCGCCGACCGCCTCTACTTCGAGCCGCTGACCTTCGAGGACGTGCTGGAGGTGGTGCACGCCGAGCAGGAGAGCGGCACCGTCGCCGGCGTGATCGTGCAGCTCGGCGGGCAGACGCCGCTCGGGCTCGCGGCGCGGCTCACCGCGGCGGGCGTGCCGGTGGTGGGGACGTCCGCGGCCGCGATCGACCTGGCCGAGGACCGCGGCGCGTTCGGCGAGGTGCTGCGCGAGGCCGGCCTCCCGGCGCCCGCGTTCGGCATGGCCACGTCCTTCCCGCAGGCGCAGGAGATCGCCGCCCGCATCGGCTACCCCGTGCTGGTCCGACCGTCCTATGTGCTCGGTGGGCGCGGCATGGAGATCGTCTACGACGACGAGACGCTGCGCGGCTACATCTCCCGCGCCACCACCATCAGCGACGAGCGCCCGGTGCTCGTCGACCGGTTCCTCGACGACGCCATCGAGGTCGACGTCGACGCGCTGTGCGACGGCACCGACGTGTTCATCGGCGGGGTCATGGAGCACATCGAGGAGGCGGGCATCCACTCTGGTGACTCGTCGTGCGCCCTGCCGCCGATCACGCTGGGCGGCTCGGTGCTGGAGACCGTCCGGACGTCGACCGAGGCCATCGCGCGCGGCGTGGGCGTCCGGGGGCTGCTCAACGTCCAGTACGCGCTGCACGGGGAGACGCTCTACGTCCTGGAGGCCAACCCCCGCGCGTCGCGCACGGTGCCGTTCGTGTCCAAGGCGACGGCGGTGCCGCTGGCCAAGGCGGCCGCGCGGATCATGCTCGGCGCGACCATCGCCGAGCTGCGCGACGAGGGGTTGCTCCCGGCCGAGGGCGATGGCGGCGTGCTACCACCCGATGCGCCGATCGCGGTCAAGGAGGCGGTGCTGCCGTTCAACCGGTTCCGCACGCGCGAGGGCAAGAACATCGACCCCCTGCTCGGCCCGGAGATGAAGTCCACCGGCGAAGTGATGGGCTTCGACGCCTCGTTCGGCGCGGCGTTCGCGAAGAGCCAGGCCGCGGCGTACGGGTCGCTGCCCACTTCGGGACGCGTGTTCGTCTCGATGGCCGACCGCGACAAGCGGGCCATGGTCTTCCCCGTGCTGCGGCTGGCCGCCCTCGGCTTCGAGGTGCTGGCCACGGCGGGCACGGCCGACGTCCTGCGCCGCTACGGGCTCGCGGCGACGGTGGTGCGCAAGCACTTCGAGGGCGGGGAGACCATTGTGGACCGGATATACGCCGGCGACGTCGACATGATCATCAACACCCCGTACGGCAACTCCGGCCCGCGTGTGGACGGCTACGAGATCCGCGCGGCGGCGGTGAGCCGGGGCATCCCGTGCATCACGACGGTGCAGGGTGCGGCGGCGGCGGTCCAGGGCATCGAGGCGATGAAGGCGGGCAAGATCGGCGTCCGGTCGCTGCAGGACGCGCACGCCGCGCTGAGGAAGTCCCGCCCGTGACGCGGTTCGGGGAGCGGTTGGCCGAGGCCGTGGGTGCTCGCGGGAGCCTCTGCGCCGGCGTCGACCCGCATCCGTCGCTGCTCGCCGAGTGGGGGCTCACCGACGACCCCGACGGGCTCGAGCGGTTCTGTGACGTCTGCGCGGAGGCGTTCGCCGGGCACGTCGCCGTGGTCAAGCCGCAGTCGGCGTTCTTCGAACGGCACGGCTCGGCCGGGATCGCGGTGCTGGAACGCCTGCTCGCCGCGTTCGCCGGCTCCGGCACCCTGGTGGTGCTCGACGTCAAGCGCGGCGACATCGGGTCCACCATGGACGGCTACGCCGACGCGTACCTCGCCGTGTCGGCCCCCCTCGGCGCCGACGCCGTGACGCTCTCGCCGTACCTGGGGTTCGGCTCGCTGGCCCCCGGGCTCGACGCCGCCGCGGACGCCGGGCGCGGCGCGTTCGTGCTCGCGCGCACGTCCAATCCGGAGGGGGAGGAGGTCCAGCTGGCGACCGTGGGCGGCCGGAGCGTCGCGCAGTCGGTCGTCGCCGCCGCCGCCGCCCGCAACGCCGGGGCCGAGCGGCTCGGGGACGTCGGGGTGGTGGTCGGGGCGACGACGGACCACGGACTGGACCTCACCACCCTCAACGGGCCGGTCCTCGCGCCCGGGCTCGGCGCGCAGGGGGCCGGCCCCGCCGACATCGCGGCGCGGTTCGCGGGGCTCCGCGGGATCGTGCTGCCCTCGGCGTCGCGGTCGGTGCTGAAGGCGGGCCCGGACGTGGCGTCGTTGCGCGGCGCGGTCGAGTCCCTGCGCGACGAGCTGGCCTCGGCCGGCTGAGGACGCGGCCGGGCGCCGCGCGCGGCGGGGACCCCGCTACCGCCCGGTGTCGCTCAGGGCCAGGCCGGCCGCCTGCCAGCCGCCCATGCCGTGCACCCCGCCACCGGGCGGCGTGCTGGACGAGCACAGGTACAGGCCGGGAACCGGCGTGCGCCACGGGGAGCGGGCCAGCACCGGCCGGCTCACGAACTGGCGCCAGTCGCCCGACCCGCCGTTGATGTCGCCGCCCACCTCGTTGGCGTTGTGGGCCTCCAGCGCGGCCGGGCCCATGACGTGACGCGCCAGCACGCGCTCGCGGAAGCCGGGCGCGAAGCGCTCGATCTGGCCCTCGATCCGGTCGGTCATGTCGACGCCCGACCCGTTCGGCAGGTGGCAGTACGCCCAGAACGTGTGCTTGCCGGCCGGGGCCCGCGACGGGTCGGCGGTGCAGGCCTGCACCCCGAGGACGAACGGCCGGTCCAGGTGCCCGCCGCGGGCCACCGCCCGCTCGCTCGCGGCCACCTCCTCGAACGTGCCGCCGAGGTGCACGGTGCCGGCGCCGCCGACCGCCGGGTCGGCCCACGGCACCGGCGCGTCCAGCGCGTAGTCGACCTTGAAGACACCGGGCCCGTACCGGTAGCGCTCCAGCCGCGCGCGGTACCCGGCCGGCAGCCGGTGCCGCCCGACCTCCAGGACCTGGCGGGGCGTCAGGTCCAGCAGCGTGATCGGCGTGCGGGGGAGCTCGGCCAGGTCGCCGACCCGCCACCCCGTGACGACCTCCGCGCCGAGCCCGCGCAGCCGGGCCACCAGCCCGTCGGCCAGCACCTGGGTGCCGCCCCGCACCACCGGCCAGCCGACCGAGTGCGCGAGCGCGCCGATGAGCAGCCCGTACCCGGCCGTGACGGGCGCGCCGAGGTCGAGGATCGCGTGTGCGGCCATCCCGCCGAACGCGGCCCGCGCGGCCGGGTCGCGGAACAGCCGCGCGACCGCCGTGGCGGGCAGCGCCCCGAGCGCGCCGTACCGGGCCAGCGCGACCGGGGCGCGCGGCAACGAGAGCGGGGAGAGCAGCGTGTCGACCAGCGGATTCCCGGCGCGGGCCGTGGCCCCGACCGATCCCCGCCACGCGGCCGCGTCCCGACCGAACCCGGCGGCCGTCTCGTCGGGGTCGCGGCGCACCAGCGCGGCCGGCCCGCCGTCGAGGGGGTGGGCGGCCGGGAGCGGGGCGTGGCAGAACTCGACGCCGTCCCGGCCCGGGTCGATGGCCCGGAACGCGGGCGAGGCCAGCGTCAGGGGCAGGGCGGTGGCGCAGACGTCGTGGCGGAAGCCGGGCAGCGTCAGCTCCTCGGTGCGCAGCCCGCCGCCGGGCCGCTCGGCCGCCTCGACCAGCAGCACCCGCCGCCCGGACTCGGCCAGCCGCACGGCTGCGACCAGCCCGTTCGGGCCGGAGCCCACGACGACGGCGTCGAACCCGTCGGCGTCGGGGAGCGGGTGGCGGGAGGGTTCCATGACCACAGCATCGCTGATCCGCGTCCGCGCTGCTCCGGTCGCCGCAGTGTCCGGCGCGCTCGGCGAGCACGGGCCCGTGGCGTCGGGCGGTGCCGCGGCGGAGGTGGTGCGGGCGGCCGGGCACTCTCGCACGATGTGTGGTCGGGTCGACACGGCCGGTGATGATCGTCACCCAGGCGGCGGTCCAGCCGGTGCGGTGAGCGGGCGCGTCGCGCTGAGCCGAATTCGCCCGATCGTGCTATCACCCCGATGGGTGGCGTGAGAAAGAACCCACAGGTGGCACCCCCCGTTTCCCTCTCCGGACGTGGGCTGAGTACGTTCGGACCACCGAGCGGGAAGCCCGCTCGGCGCAGATGGTGCAACCCTGATCGACGGGGCTGCAGGACGAAAGACGGAGGAGACCGTGGCCCTTCCCCAGCTGACCGAGGAACAGCGTGCTGATGCGTTGCGCAAGGCGGCCGAGGCGCGCCGGGTCCGGGCCGAGTTGAAGGAACGGCTCAAGCGCGGCGGCACCACCCTCGGCGAGGTGCTCAAGCAGTCGGACACCGATGAGGTTCTGGGCAAGATGAAGGTGACGGCCCTGCTCGAGTCGATGCCGTCGGTGGGGAAGGTGCGTGCCGCCCAGATCATGGAGCAGCTCGAGATCGCCCCGTCGCGGCGGCTGCGCGGTCTCGGCGACCGCCAGCGCAAGGCACTGCTGGCCCACTTCGAGGGGTGAGCACCCTCCACGACGCCCGGAGGGGCCGGCTGATCGTTCTGGCCGGCCCTTCCGGTGTCGGAAAGAGCAGCATCGTCGCTGAGCTGCGCACGCAGCTCCCCGAGCTGTTCTTCAGCGTCTCGGCCACCACGCGGGATCCCCGTCCCGGCGAGGTCGACGGCGTGCACTACCACTTCGTCGGGTCGCAGGGCTTCGACGATCTCCTGGCGCGCGACGAGCTGCTGGAGTGGGCCGAGATCCACGGCGGCCTGCAGCGTTCCGGCACCCCGCGCGAGCCGGTCGAGCGCCACCTCGCCGCCGGTGACCCGGTGCTCGTCGAGGTCGACCTGAACGGGGCCAGGGCGATGAAGAAGGCCATGCCGGAGGCCATCACGGTCTTCGTCGAGCCCCCCTCGTTCGAGGAGCTGGAGCGCAGGCTCCGGGGGCGTGACACCGAGTCGCCCGCCCAGTTCACCCGCCGGTTGGAGACCGCTCGCGAGGAGCTGGCCGCCCGCAGCGAGTTCGACGTGGAGCTGGTCAACCACGACGTCGGGGAGGTCGCGGCGCGGTTGGTAGACTTGCTGGTGGGCCGAGCTCGACCCGGCCCTTCTTCCCTGACTGGAGTAACTGAGTGAGCATGCCGCTGACCGGCCCCCGCGCCGGTTCC
>CAXTTN010000308.1:2199-6387 GCA_964247105.1 uncultured Pseudonocardia sp. | reverse complement strand
CCCGGCACCCGCTGGCTGCTCGTCGGCCTGGCGGCCGGGGTCGGGGTGTGCCTGGTCAACCGGCTCGTCATCGTCGTGTGGGTACTGGTGACCGGCGACGCGAGCAACCCGCAGCAGATGCTGACCGACGGCGCCGCCGCGGGTGGCTGGACGCTCGTCGGCGTGATCGCGCTGGGCGGCCTCGTGATCCCGTTCGCCGAGGAGCTGCTGTTCCGCGGGGTCGTCTACTCCGCCCTGCGCCGCTACGGCGTGGTCATCGCGATCCTGGCGAGCGCCGCGGTCTTCGGCCTCGCCCACGGCGTGAACGTCGTGCTGGTGGGCGCCTTCCTCATCGGCGCGGTCAACGCCTGGATGGTGGAGCGGTCCGGCTCGATCTGGCCGGCCGTGATCGCCCACGCGACGAACAACACGATCCTGTTCGGGCTCGCCGCGCTGCTCGGCTGAGGCTCAGCCGAGCGACATCAGGTCGTCACATGCCCATCCCGCCGTCGACCGGGAGGCCGACCCCGTTGACGACGATCAGCTGCGTGACCTCGATGCCGGCGTCGTCGACCACGATGTCCAGGCCGCCGAACTCGGCCACGGTGTGCGCGACGGCGGTCTCCCAGCCGGCGTCGCTCGTGACCTACGCGATGTTCGACAGCCTCTTCCGGCACGCCCTGCTCCACCACCGCGGCCCGCGTCGAGGGCGGAGGAGCGCGCACGGGTGGTGCCCGCCCGAGCTCGCCGACCGTCACAGGAGGGCCACAGGTCCACCACACGGCCGGGACAGCGCGGGGCCCCATCGTCGGTGACATGAGCGCACCGACCCTCGCCCCCGAAACCGCGGACACCGCGGAACCCCGCCCCGTGCTCGACGTCGTGATCCCCGTCCACAACGAGGAGACCGACCTGCCGGTCTGCGTGCGCCGCCTGCACGCCTACCTCGGCGCGGGGTTCCCGTACCCGTTCCGGATCACGATCGCCGACAACGCCAGCACCGACGCCACGCTGCAACGGGCGCGGCGCCTCGCCGGTGAGCTGCCCGACGTGCGGGTGGTGCATCTCGCGCAGAAGGGCCGCGGCCGCGCGCTGAAGGCCGTCTGGTCGGCATCGGACGCCCTCGTCGTCGCCTACATGGACGTGGACCTGTCCACCGACCTCGCCGCGCTGTTCCCGCTGGTCGCGCCGCTGATCTCGGGGCACTCCGACGTGGCGCTGGGCAGCAGGCTCGCCCGCGGCGCGCGCGTGGTGCGCGGGCCGAAGCGCGAGTTCATCTCCCGCAGCTACAACCTCCTGCTCCGCGCCGCGCTGCGGGTGCGATTCAGCGACGCCCAGTGCGGGTTCAAGGCCGTCCGCGCCGACACGGCTCGGCACCTGCTGCCGCTCGTCGAGGACCCGGGGTGGTTCTTCGACACCGAGCTGCTGGTGCTCGCCGAGCGGGCCGGGCTGCGCATCCACGAGGTGCCGGTGGACTGGGTGGACGACCCGAACAGCAGCGTCGACATCGTCGCCACCGCGCTCGCCGACCTGAAGGGGATCGCGCGGATGCGGCGGACGAGGTCCCGCACCGCCCGCCCCGCACTCGCCTACGCCTGAGCCGGAAAGGGCCACGACAGGACCGGCCGGACCGGGTTCCGCACCCACCCCGCGTGCCGTCCTGGCCGCTCGCCCACGACCCGACCCCGACGTGATCGCCCCGCGCCGCACGCGACGGCCCTGGCACGGACGCCGCGGTGCGGACGATCACGATCACACCGGTCCGCGCAGGTCATGATCGCCGCTTCGGAACCCGGAGCCGCCGCCACCGCGGCCGGCCGTCCCCCACCGACGATCTCCGGCCCGGCCCGGCCCGGCCCGATCCCGTGATCACCGCCTCGGCGCAGCGGGCGGCGGCCGGCCGCGACCACCTCCGGCTGGCCGGGCCACCCGCCGAGGCGCACCGGTGATCACCCGGCCGGAGCGGCTCCGGGTGCCGAGACGATGACCAGCCGCGCGGGCTCGTTCGGCGGACTCGCCGTGCCCTCACAGTCAACTCGCGGGGGTGGTTGCGGTGGCCAGGTGGACGCGGCCGGCGTCGGTGAGGATGCGGTCGGCGCCGGACGTCGTGAGGAGCGCGGGGTCCCGGGTGTAGAGCCGGGCGACGTCGGCGGGGCGCAGCCCGAGCTCGCGCGCGGCCTGGTGGGCCTCCAGCTTGTGCAGGCGGCCGCCCGGAGCCTCGGCGAAACGGGCCAGCAGGCGGGCCTCCGCCGCCGCCGGGGCCGGGGCCGGCACCCCGGCCTGCGCCTCGGCCAGCTCGGCGAGCAGGCCCTCCATCTGCGTGCCGAACGTCCGCAGCAGCTGCCGGATCTGCTCGACGCGGTCGACCGGCGACGCGTCACCGCCCGCGCCCTGCCAGGTGCGCTTGGGGTGGCGGCGCAGGTACTCCTGCTCCAGTTCCAGCATCCGCTCGGTGTGGTGGCGGAACTGGTCGGCGGTGCCGTGCAGGAACACCCAGTTGCGGGTGGCGTGGGCGCGGGTGCCCTGACGTTCCAGCTCGGCGTCGGAGAGGTCCCTCGCGGACGGTCGCACGTCGTTGTCCATGCCCGGGGATTCTGCCCCCGGCGCTACCCGGACGGGACGCGCCGCAGGGTGAACACCGCGACCCGCACCGTCAGGGCGTCGGCGAGCAGGGGCGCGAGGCTCCACAGCTCGGCGCGGCCGCCGCCGGCGAACGAGACCAGGGTGAGCGCCAGCGCGCTCGCGACGCCGACGGCGCCGGTGGCCGCGCAGGCCAGCAGCCAGCCGTCCTCGCCGTCACCGCCGAACCGTGCCCGCGGCGCGCCGAGCCCGATCGCCAGCAGCGCGACCGCCGCGGCCGCCACCAGGCCCGACAGCGCCCGGGCCCAGCCCGGGCCGGGCGCCGCGGCGACCGCGATGTGGGCGAGCGCGGTGATCCCCACCAGCACGGCGACGATGGTGTGTCCCCCGGACGACCGCGGTGTGGCCATCCTCCCAGCCTAGGCAGCACCCGGGCACGCCGTGCGCACCCCGGGGGCCGACGGTAACGCGGTGGAGTCGTTCGACGACACAGAGTTCATGATCCCATCAGAGCAGGTCGCCGCGGCGCCGCCCGTGCAGGTGCCCGCGATGCGCCCCGGCCCCCGCCGCGAGACCGCCGTCCGGGCCGCCCCCGTCCCGCCGTCGCGGCGCGGCCTCCCGGTCGCCCTGACCGCGGGCACGCTCTGCGGCGTGCTCGGGCTCCTGGTGGCCCCGGTGCTGCTGGGTCCCGCGGCGCTGGCCGGCGGGTTCGCCGGGGAGCACCTGGGCCGCCACGGCACCCGCAAGGCCGGTGCGGCGGCCGCGCTGGTCGCCGTCGCCGGCGCGCTGGCCACGGTCCTCGCCCTCCGCTGATCAGCCCAGCGCCCGGTCACCCCAGCGCCGCCCCGAACAGCAGGCCCAGGGTGTAGGTGACCCCCGCCGCGCCCAGCCCGATCACCAGCTGGCGCAGCGCCCGGCGCAGCGGCGGCCCGCCCGAGAGCACGCCGACCGTCGCCCCCGTCAGCATCAGGGCGAGCCCCACCAGCACCCCCGCCACGACCAGCGCCGCGGTCTCGCCGATCCCGAACAGGAACGGCAGCACCGGCACCGCGGCGCCGGAGGCGAAGAAGCAGAAGCTCGACAGCGCGGCGCCCGTGCTCGACCCGATCACGTCCACGCGCTCGGCGGGGTCGACGCCCGCCGTGACCGACCCGGCCGGGTCGTCACTGCGCAGCGCGTCCTCGGCCAGGCGCACCGCGTCCTCCTGCGCCATGCCGCGGGCGCGGAACACCAGCGCCAGCTCGTTGGCGTCGACGTCGAGCCTGCGCAGCACCGACTCGGCGTCGCGGGTGTCGGGGGCCGACGCCGCCAGCAGCTCCCGCTGCGACCGCACCGAGACGAACTCCCCCGCACCCATCGACAGGGCACCCGACAGCAGCCCGGCCAACCCCGTCAGCAGGACGGTGCCGGTGCCCGCGCCGCCGCCGATGACACCCAGCACCAGCGCCAGGTTGCTCACCAGCCCGTCGTTGGCCCCGAACACCGCCGCCCGGAACGTCCCCGAGACGCGGTTGCGCCCCCGCGCGGCGAGCCCGCGGACGACCTCCTCGTGGATGCGCTCGTCGGCGGCCATGGCCGGGGTCGCGTCGACGTCCGCGGCGTAGGGCGAGCGGGTCTCCGCCCGCTGCG
>CAXTTN010000308.1:0-2189 GCA_964247105.1 uncultured Pseudonocardia sp. | reverse complement strand
GCGAGCACGAACACCGAGCCGAAGCGGCGCGCGAGGAATCCGAGCGCGCGCATCCGGGTGGCCCCGCGGCCGACGGCGGCGGTGTCGCCGCCGAGCAGCCCGGCCCAGTGCGCGGCGTGGCGCTCCTCGGCGTCGGCGAGGCCGAGCAGGATCTCGCGCTCCTCCCCCGTGCGGCGGGTGGCGAGGTCGCGGTAGACCTTCGCCTCCTCGCGCTCGTCGGCGAGCCGGCGCCGCCAGCGGCGCACCGACGATGCGGTCGGGGGAGCCTGATCCTCGGGCGGGACGTGCATCCCCTGATTGTCGCGGGAGGCGATCGGCCCCGCCGCGACCCCCACCCGGCTGTGATCTGCGTCATAGGCGTCGCCGACGACGCGATCACCTATCGTGGCGACCTTCCCCGGAACGGCCGGAATCACCCGGCACGGCCGGATACGGATGGTGCCCGTCCCGCCGGGCGGCGGCGCGAGGACGAGTGAACCGGCGATCGTCGCCAGCACGCTCGGGAATCCGTTTCGGGCGATCGTGACGCTCCGCAGTCGAAACCGGGCCGACACGCGGCCGACGGCGGCCCCGATTGCATGATCACTCTTCGTACGCGCAGGTCGTGGCCCTGATCGCGAGAGACAGGCGTGTTGTTCGATCCGCGGGGCGGCCGCCGGATCGCAGCCCACCCGCGTCGCTAACGACGCCGTTGGGGTTGGCGATGCTCCAAATGGCGGTGCGACTTTGCGCCGTTCAGCTCATCCCGCCCTCGGCCCCGACGGGAGTCAGACCATGACCACATGGTGGGGACCGGCGCGATCGCGCCTTCCCGAAATCCGTTCCATCCCCGTTCCGACCCCCGTTTCGTCAGGGACGATCCCGCTGGCAGCGGTGCGCACCCCCGTCGACCTCGAGGTCGTCATCCCGGCCTTCAACGAGTCGTCCCGGCTGCCGGTGACGCTGGCCGCGATGGTGACCTTCCTGGCCTCCCGGACCTGGTCGTCCCGGGTGGTCGTCGTGGACAACGGCAGCAGCGACGACACGGCGGCGGTGGCCCGCGCGGTCGCCGCCGACGGCGTCGAGGTGGTCGCCATCGGCTGCGCCGAGGCCGGCAAGGGCGCCTCGGTGCTGCGCGGCCTGCGGACCAGCAGCTCGCGGTTCGTCGGCTTCACCGACGCCGACCTCTCCACCCCGCTGGCCACGCTCGAGCCCGCCGTCGCGGCGCTGGAGGCGGGCGCCGCCGCGGCGATCGCCTCCCGACACGCCCCCGGATCCACGTTCGCGGTGCCGCAGCCGCTGGGCCGCAGGCTCGGCGGCCAGGTCTTCCGCACGGTCGCCCGCCCGCTCGTCCCCGGCGTGAGCGACACGCAGTGCGGCTTCAAGTTCTTCGACCGCCTCCGGGTGCAGGCCGCGATCACCCGCTGCCGCGACACCGGCTTCGCCTTCGACGTGGAGCTGCTGCGCCAGATCCAGATCGGCGGCGGCCGGATCGTCGAGATCCCGGTGACCTGGACCGACGACCCGAACTCGACCCTGCGGCCGGTCCGCGACGGGTTCGCGGCCATCGCCGCCGTCAGCCGCATGCACCGCCGCATCGCGCACGCCGACCACCACGGATCGGACGCCCGTTGAGCGCGCCCGGCATCACGGCGACGGCGGGCCGGCACCACCGCGACGCCCTTCCCTCCCGCGCCCTGTCGCGGCTGGCCGGAGCCCGCATCCTCATCCTCAACTGGCGCGACACCGACCACCCCGAGGCCGGCGGCGCCGAGACCTACGTCCACGAGATCGGCCGGCGCTGGGTCGACGCGGGGGCCGCGGTCACGATGCTGACCGCCCGCCCGGCCGGCGCCGCCGCCACCGCGCTGGTCGACGGCGTCGACATCCGCCGCGCCGGCGGCACGTTCTCGGTCTACCTGCGCACCGCGGTCCGGTTGCTGCGGTCGGGCCACCGCTTCGACGTCGTCGTCGACTGCCAGAACGGCATCCCGTTCTTCGCCCCGCTGTTCACCGACGTGCCGGTGGTGCAGGTGGTGCACCACGTGCACCAGGACCAGTTCGCCACGCGCTTCTCCCCCGCCGTCGCCGCCGTCGGGCGGTGGCTCGAGGGCCGGGTCGCCCGCCGGGTCTACCGGGCGCACCGCAGCGTCGCGGTGTCGGCGTCCACCCGTCAGGAGATGCTCAGGCGCCTGCGCTTCGTCGGCATC
>CAXTTN010000307.1:0-6392 GCA_964247105.1 uncultured Pseudonocardia sp. | reverse complement strand
TCTCCAGCCTGCGCAGCTGGGCCTTGACCTCGGTGACGTTCTGGAACACGGCGGGCGCGTCGTCCGGCCCGGCCGAGGAGAGCTGCTCCAGGTCGCCGCCCGCGAAGAACGTCTTCTTGGCCGAGGTGATGATCACGCCGGTGATCTCGTCCCTGGCCGCCACGATCGCGTCGACGACCTCGCCCATCGCCGCCTTGTAGGCGTCGTTCATCGTGTTGGCGCTGCTGTTCGGGTCGTCGAGGGTGACGATCGCGATGCCGTCGGCGCCCTTCTCCCAGCGCACTGCCTTCCGGGTGCTCATCAGATCCGCTCCACGATCGTCGCGATGCCCATGCCGCCGCCCACGCACAGCGTGGCCAGCCCCCGCCGCAGGTCGCGGCGCTCCAGCTCGTCGATCAGCGTGCCGAGGATCATCGCCCCGGTGGCGCCGAGCGGGTGGCCCATGGCGATGGCGCCGCCGTTGACGTTGGTGATCTCGTGGCTGATGCCCATGTCCTTCATGTACCGCATCGCGACCGCGGCGAACGCCTCGTTGATCTCGAAGAGGTCGATGTCGTCGACGGTGAGGCCGGCCTTGGCCAGCGCCTTGCGCGACGCGGGCGCGGGGCCGGTGAGCATGATCGTCGGATCGGCGCCGGACAGCGCGGTGGCGACGATGCGCGCCCGCGGCGCGATCCCCGCGGCGCGTCCAGCCGCCTCGGTGCCGATGAGGGTGAGCGCGGCGCCGTCGACGATGCCGGAGGAGTTGCCGGCGTGGTGCACGTGGTCGATCTTCTCGACCCAGTGGTAGCGCTGCAGCGCCACGGCGTCGAACCCGCCCTGCTCGCCCATCATCGCGAACGAGGGCTTGAGGCCCGCGAGGCTGTCGAGCGTCGCGCCGGCGCGGATGAACTCGTCGTGGTCGAGCACGGTCAGGCCGTTGCGGTCCCTCACCGGCACCACGGACCTGGCGAAGTAGCCGTTCGCCCACGCCTTGGCCGCGCGCGCCTGCGACTCGACGGCGAACGTGTCGACGTCCTCGCGGCGGTAGCCCTCCAGGGTGGCGATCAGGTCGGCGCCGATGCCCTGGGGCACGAAACCGGTCGCGTAGGAGGTGTCGGGGTCCATGGCCCAGGCGCCGCCGTCGGAGCCCATCGGCACCCGCGACATCACCTCGACCCCGCCCGCGAGCACCATCTCCTCCATGCCGGAACGGACCTTCTGCGCCGCCGTGTTGACGGCCTCCAGGCCCGAGGCGCAGAAGCGGTTGAGCTGGACGCCCGCGACCGTGTCGGGCAGGCCCGCGGCGATGGCGGCGGTCTTGGCGATGTCACCGCCCTGGTCGCCGATCGGCGAGACGACGCCGAGCACGACGTCGTCGATCGTGGTCGTGTCGAGCTCGGGGTAGCGGGCACGCATCTCGTCGATCAGCCCGACGACGAGGGTCACCGGCTTGACCTCGTGCAGCGAGCCCGAGGCCTTGCCCCGGCCACGCGGCGTGCGGATGGCGTCGTAGACGAACGCCTCGGGAATCTCAGCCATGCCCCTTTGTTACAGCAGTACTGTCACATAGGTCAAGGTTGCGCGTACCGTGTGCCGCTATGGCGGCACCACTGCTACCCGATCTGCTCACCATCGACCAGCTCGCCGACCGCACCGGCATCACCGTGCGCACCATCCGCTTCTACGCCGGACGCGGGCTGCTGCCGCCCCCGCAGCTGCGCGGGCGCACCGGCCTCTACGGCCCCGACCACGTCGCGCGCCTGGAGCTGGTCAGCGAGCTGACCGCGCTCGGGTTCACGCTGGCCGCCGTCGAGGCCCACCTGGAGAGGCTCCCGGCCGACGCGGGCGCCGAGGAACTCGCGTTGCAACGCGCCCTGCTGACGCCGTGGGTGCCGGAGCAGATCGAGGAGGTCGGCGCCGCGGAGCTGGCGCGCCGGGCCGGGCGCCTGCTGGGCCCCGCCGACGTCGCCGCGCTGGAGGGCCTCGGCGTCGTCACCCGGATCGGCGACGAGCGGTTCCGCCTGCACGGCCCCACCACCCTGGGCCAGGGGCTCGCGGTGCTCGACTCGGGCCTCCCCGCGGAGACCTGGCGCAAGGCGCACGCGCTGATCGAGCGGCACACCACCGCGCTCGCCGAGGACCTGATGGCCATGTTCCAGGCCGAGGTGTTGCAGCCCTACCGCGACCGCGGCCGCCCCGCCGACGAGCGCACCCGCCTGGCCGAGGCCCTCACCCAGCTCAAGCCGATCACGGTGCGCGGCGTCGTCACGGCGTTCGGGCGGGCGGTGAACCGGACGATCCGCGACCGCGTCGGCTGACGGGCGGGCGGACTCGCCACCGGGTCGGATCGGGTTTACCGTTGAGCACGTGCAGGTCCTTCGAGCCGCCGGCCACTTCGCCGTTCGTGAGGGTGAGCCCAACCAGTACCGCGAGCACCTGCGCGTCGCGGATCTCTCCGTCGGCACCTACTGCATCCCCGTCGGCGGCAAGGACGGCCAGGAGCCGCACACCGAGGACGAGATCTACGTCGTGATCCGCGGCCGCGGGCGGCTGGTGTCCGAGTCCGGCGAGACCGAGATCGGGCCCGGATCGGTGATCTACGTGAAGGCCGACGAGCACCACCAGTTCACCGACGTCACCGAGGACCTGTCGGTCGTGGTGGTGTTCGCCCCGCCCGAGCGCGGCCACGGATGACGTTCACCCACCCCGTCCACGTCCGGTACCTCGAGGTGGACGCGCAGGGCGTCGTGTTCAACGCCTGGTACCTGGCCTGGTTCGACGACGCCATGACGGCCTACCTGCTGCACGGGGGCCTGCCGTACCGGGTGATGCTCGACGCGGGGTTCGACGTCCAGCTGGTGCGCACGGAGATCGGCTGGAAGGCCGGGGTGGGATTCGGCGACGACGTCGAGGTCGCGGTGTCGACGGCGCGCATCGGCCGCACCAGCTTCACGCTGGACTTCGAGGTGCGCCACGAGGAGCGCGTGACCTGCGCCGGCCGCACCGTCTACGTCGTGGTGGCCACCGACGGCACGGGCAAGCGCGAGATCCCGCCGATCATCGCCGACGCGCTGGGCGAGCCGGCGCCCCTGCTCCCGGTCTGACCCCGCTTCACTCCGTCCCGACACGGGACGAACGCGACGCGGCGTGGTTCAGCATCGCCCGGACGATCGCCGGATGCACGTGGCGGGCCAGCGCGAAGTAGGCACGGCCGCGCGCACCGTGGATCTGCACCACGGTGCTGACCACGACCCGGCGCGGCTCGCGGAGCACCGACACGCGGAAGTCCAGGTGGCTCCCGTCGGTGCCGAGCAGCACCTCGTCGTCGGTACGGTCCAGCGTGGCGAACGCGGTCGGGCCGCTGCGCCCGATCCCGACGGCGCGGACCAGGGCGTCGCGCAGCCGGAGCACGGCCACGACCCAGCCGGGCGCGTCGCGGAACACCGCGTCCGCCCACACCTGGGGATCGGCCGGTGCGTCGGGGCCGCAGTCGACGGCATGGGCGTCGGACCAGTCGACGCGCGGCAGCGCGCCGGCCAGCAACGCCGTGCGCGAGACGGGCACCTCGCGCGCCCCCGGCATCGCCCGACGCAGCAACCGCACCCACGGTGACCAGCGCGCGGGCGCGACCGGGCCGGTTCCGACGGTCGCCTCGGCGCGGTCCAGCAGGTCCTCCAGCAGGGCGTCGTGCATCCACCGGATCACGAGCGCCCAGCGCACGCGGACGAACCCGGCGGGCTCGGCCTCGAGCACGTGCCGGACGAGCGTCGTCGACGGCCCGGCCGGCTCGACGGTGAACGCGTGCGTGCCGGCCAGCCCCATCCCCGGGTCGAACGCGAACGCGACGCGGCGTCCCGGCTCGTACTCCGTGACGCGGTAGCGGATCGGCCCGTGCCCGCCGCGCGCGCCGACGGCGACGGGCCGGTCGAGCACCAGCGCCGGCCACTGCGGAGCGGGCCAGGCGTACTCGGGGCGGTCGACCAACGGGGCCAGGCGCGGGGCGGGCACCGGGATCAGGCGCTCGTGCACGTTGTGGACCATCGCATCCTCCGTACGCTGCCGTATGGAATGACCGTACGGTAGCGTACGTGCGTGGCGCAGCGGAAGAGGTTGTCGGCGCAGGACTGGACGGCGGCAGCGGTCGCGGCGCTGGCCGGCGGCGGGGTCGCCGCGGTGGCGGTGGAGCCGATCGCGGCCCGGCTCGGCGCCACGAAGGGCAGCTTCTACTGGCATTTCACCGGCCGCGATGCGCTGCTGGAGGCCGCGCTCGCGCACTGGGAGCGCACCGGCACCGAGGACGTCATCGCGCTCGTCGAGGCCGAACCCGACATCGCGGCGCGGCTGCGGAGGCTGCTGGCCATCGCCATCGGCGGGGACGACAGCGTGGAGCTGGCGCTGCAGCCCACCGCCGACCACCCCCTGGTGGCACCGGTGCTGGCGCGGGTCACGGCGCGCCGGCTGGACTACCTCACCGCCCTGTTCACCGAGGTCGGTCTCCCCGCGGAGCAGGCGCGGCAGCGCAGCCTGCTCGCCTACACCGCCTACCTCGGCCACGCCCAGCTGCGGCACGCGACACCGGAGCTGGCGCCGCGCGGGAGCGCCTACGTCGACGCGGCGATCGCGGCGCTCACCGCCCGGTGACCGACTCCAGGTAGGCGGCCGTCCAGCCGTCTGCGGCGCGGCGCCCCCACAGCGCGACGGTGCCCTCGTCCTCGTCGGCGAAGGCGTCCATCCGCTCGCACACCTCGCGGCGCAGCTGCCGCTTGGTGAACGCGAACGTGTCGGGCGGGACGCCGGTGGCGAGCGCCCGGGCGCGGTCCACGGCGAGAGCCAGCAGGTCGCCGGGCGGCACGACCTCGTCGACGAGCCCCTGCGCCCCGTCCGCGTGGTAGGTCTGCGCGCCGAGCATCAGCCGCCGCGCCGCGACGTCCCCCACGGCGTAGCGCACGACCTCCATCGCCACCCGCGGGAACGGCACGCCGACGGCCAGCTCCGGCACCCCGATGCGCCCGGCCGCCATGAGCGTCACGTCGGCGCACGCGGCGAGCACGCACCCGCCCGCGATCGCGTGCCCGTTCACGGCCGCCACCACCGGCTTGGCCAGCTCGAACACGGCCCGGAACATGCCGTCGAGCGCCGGGACGAAGCGGCGCGCGTAGGGCTCGCCCTCGGCGAGGAAGCGGCGCAGGTCGGCCCCGGCGGAGAACGCGCGTCCGGTCCCGGTGAGGACGACGGCGCGCGCCGGATCGGTGACGAGCGCGCGGAACTGCGCCGCCACCGCCTCGCACAGCTCGACGTCCATCGCGCTGACCGGGCCGTGGGCCAGCCGCACGATCGCGACCTCGCCGTCGTCGGAACGTTCGATCACGAGCTCGAACGGTACCCGCACCCGTCACGTGGCAGGCTTCGCACGAGCTGTCCGCCGAGGATGTTGGAGAACGCCATGCCGCAGAAGGTCCGCGGGGTCGTCGCGCACGAGAAGGGCGCCCCCGTCTCCGTCGAGACGATCGTCATCCCCGACCCCGGCCCGGGCGAGGCGGTCGTCCGGGTGCAGGCCTGCGGCGTCTGCCACACCGACCTGCACTACCGCGAGGGCGGGATCAACGACGAGTTCCCGTTCCTGCTCGGGCACGAGGCCGCGGGCGTCGTCGAGTCGGTCGGGGAGGGCGTCACGGACGTCGCGCCCGGCGACTACGTGATCCTCAACTGGCGCGCGGTCGACGGCACCTGTCGCGCGTGTCGCCGCGGCGAGCCCTGGTACTGCTTCTCCACCCACAACGCCGCCCAGAAGATGACGCTGGAATCGGGCCAGGAGCTCTCCCCCGCGCTGGGGATCGGCGCGTTCGTCGAGAAGACGCTCGTGCACGCCGGGCAGTGCACGAAGGTCGACCCGGCGGCGAAGCCCGAGGTCGCGGGCCTGCTCGGCTGCGGCGTGATGGCCGGCATCGGCGCGGCGATCAACACCGGCGGCGTCGGACGCGGTGACTCGATCGCCGTCATCGGCTGCGGCGGCGTGGGCAACGCCGCGATCGCGGGCGCGAAGCTCGCCGGCGCCACCACGATCATCGCGATCGACGTGGACGACCGGAAGCTGGAGTGGGCCACCGAGTTCGGTGCCACGCACACGATCAACTCGCGGAACCAGGACCCGGTCGAGGGCGTGCAGGCGCTCACGGGAGGCAACGGTGCCAACGTCGTCGTCGACGCCGTCGGGCGTCCCGAGACCTTCAAGCAGGCGTTCTACGCGCGCGACCTGGCCGGCACGGCGGTGCTCGTCGGCGTCCCGACCCCCGACATGACCCTCGACCTCCCGCTGATCGACGTCTTCGGCCGCGGCGGCGCCACGAAGTCGTCCTGGTACGGCGACTGCCTGCCCAGCCGCGACTTCCCGATGCTCATCGACCAGTACC
>CAXTTN010000306.1:0-6484 GCA_964247105.1 uncultured Pseudonocardia sp. | reverse complement strand
TCAGCACGGCGTCGCCGAGGCCGAGGCGGTGGTTGACCCCGCCGCCGCAGCGCACGGCGTACTTCTCCAGCAGCCGCAGGCCCGGCAGGGTCTTGCGGGTGTCGCGGATCCGCGCGCCCGTGCCGGCCACCGCGTCCACCCACGCCGCGGTGGCGGTCGCGACGCCGGAGAGGTGGCACAGCAGGTTCAACGCGGTGCGCTCCGCGGTGAGCAGGCCCCGCACGGGGGCCCGGACGACCAGGGCCGCCTCACCCGCCGCGATCCGGTCGCCGTCGGACCGCCGGGCGAGCACCTCGTGGTCGCCGACGACGCCGTCGAGCACGGCCAGCACGGCCGGGAGCCCGGCCAGCACCCCCGGCTCCCGAGCCGCGAACGACGCGACGGCCACGGCGCCGGCCGGCACGGTGGCGAGGGTGGTGGCGTCCGGCCCGTACCGCAGGTCCTCCGCGAGAGCGGCGTCGACGACGCGCCGGAGGTCCTCGAGATCAGGCCCCGAGACCGCATCGCGCGGGCTCGTTGCTGTCGGGCGGGGCCTCCCAACGGCATCGCGCGGGCTCGTTGCTGTCGGACGGGGCCTCCCAACGGCATCGCGCGGGCTCGTTGCGGTCATGACGCTCCCATCTGTGCGGTGCTGCGCGGCGTCGGGCGGCCCGCCGCGTCGAGAACGATCTCGATGCTCTGGCGCTGCCAGGTGTCGTCGCGCTCGGGGAAGTCGCTGCGCACGTGGCAGCCGCGGCTCTCGGTGCGGCTGCCCGCGGCGGTGAGCACGGCCTGGGCGAGCAGGGTCAGCGCCGCGTCCTCCACCCCGGCCCGGTCGACGGGCACGCCGACCGCCGTCGCGGCGTCGATCGCGTCCGACGCGCCGGCGAGCCCGGGCCCGTCGCGGCCGATGCCGGCGGCGCCGGACATGGCCCGCTGCACCACGTCGCGGGGGGCGATGGGCACCGCGGGCGACGGAGCGAGGTCGGTGGTGTCCTGCCGCGTCACGCGGTCCGCAGCCACCGCCCGCGCGGCGCGCGCCCCCATCACGAGGCCCTCCAGCAGGCTGTTGGACGCCAGCCGGTTCGCGCCGTGCAGGCCGGTGCGGGCCACCTCGCCCGCCGCGTAGAGCCCGGGGACGGCCGTGCGCCCGTCGCCGTCGGTGACGACGCCGCCGCACGCGTAGTGCGCCGCGGGCGTCACGGGGATGGGCTCCCGGACCGGGTCGACGCCCACCGCCCGGCACGCGGCGTGGACGGTCGGGAAGCGGCGGGCGAAGCCGTCGAGGGCGCGCGCGTCGAGGTGGACGCAGTCGGCGCCGGTCTCGCGCATCCGGCGGGTGATCGCCGCGGCGACGACGTCCCGGGGGGCCAGGTCGGCGAGCGGGTGGACGCCGGCCATGAAGCGGGTGCCGGAGCGGTCGAGCAGCACCGCCCCCTCCCCGCGGACGGCCTCGGTGACCAGCGGGCGGCGGCCCGTCGCGGGGCCGTCGTAGAGGACCGTCGGGTGGAACTGCACGAACTCCAGGTCGGCCGCGGACGCGCCGGCCCGCAGGGCCAGGGCGATGCCGTCGCCCGTCGCGGTGTCCGGGTTGGTGGTCGAGGCGTACATCTGGCCGTACCCGCCGCTGGCCAGGAGCACCGCGGGCGCGCGCAGGACCCCGGGCCGCCCGTGGTCGTCGAGCAGGGCCAACCCCGTGACGCGCCCGTGCCCGCCCCGCAGGACGTCGACGGCGACGTGCCCGGTGAGCAGCGGCAACCCGCCGGCCGCGGCCACGAGCGCCCGTTCCACCTCCGCGCCGGTCGCGTCCCCGCCGGCGTGCACCACGCGGAACGCGGAGTGCCCGCCCTCGCGGGTGCGGGCCAGCCGCCCGTCGAGAGCGTCGAACACCGCCCCCCGCTCCCGCAGCCGCGCCACGGCGGCCGGCCCGTCGCGCAGGATGGACGCGACGGCGTGCGGATCGCACAGACCCACGCCCGCCGTGAGCGTGTCGGCGACGTGGGCGGCGACCGAGTCCCCCGGCACGTCCCCGACGACGACGGCGACGCCGCCCTGCGCCCACCGGGTCGACCCCGCGTCGACGGCGTCCTTGGTCACGACGACCACCCGCAACCCGAGCGCGGCGGC
Source organism: uncultured Pseudonocardia sp. (assembly GCA_964247105.1). GTDB lineage: Bacteria > Actinomycetota > Actinomycetes > Mycobacteriales > Pseudonocardiaceae > Pseudonocardia. Next base: position 4,378 of record CAXTTN010000306.1, on the reverse strand, counting down.
ATCGAGAGCAGCGGTGAGCCCGGCAACCCCCGACCCGACAACCACAAGATCAGCCCAGGCCTGCCACGGCCGACGAGTGGCACTCTCGTCGGAACCTATCGAACGAAAGTGCCACTCGTTCGTCATTCGGCACCCCCGGGGTGGCCGATCTCGATCATGCGTCTCACTGCGGCCCGGGCGCGCGCGGCCAGGTCGGGGTCGACCAGCACCTCGTCACGGCCCTCCCGCAGCGCCCTCAGCAGCTTCTCCGGGGTGATCATCTTCATGTACCGGCAGCTCGCGCGCTCGTTCACCGCGCGGAAGTCGATCTCGGGCGCGGCCCTGCGGAGCTGGTGCAGCATGCCGACCTCGGTGGCCACCAGCACCTGCTTCGCCGAGCTCGCACGCGCCGCGTCGAGCATGCCGCCCGTCGAGAGGATGCGGACGCGGTCGGCGGGCACGGCGCCCGTGCCGGCCAGGTACAGCGCCGACGTGGCGCAGCCGCACTCGGGATGGACGTAGAGCTCCGCGTCGGGGTGGGCCCGGGCCTGCGCCGTGAGGGCCGCGCCGTTGATGCCGGCGTGCACGTGGCACTCCCCCGCCCAGACGTGCATGTTCCGCCGTCCGGTGATGCGGCGGACGTGCGCGCCGAGGAACTGGTCGGGCAGGAACAGCACCTCCCGGTCGGCGGGGATCGACGCCACCACCTCCACCGCGTTGGACGAGGTGCAGCAGACGTCGGTCTCGGCCTTCACCGCGGCGGTGGTGTTGACGTAGGAGACGACCACCGCGCCCGGGTGCTCGGCCTTCCAGTCCCGGAGCTGGTCGGCGGTGATCGAGTCGGCCAGCGAGCAGCCGGCGTTCGCGTCCGGGATGAGCACCGTCTTCCCCGGCGCCAGGATCTTGGCGGTCTCGGCCATGAAGTGCACGCCGCAGAACACGATCGTCGACGCGTCGCAGGCCGCGGCGATGCGCGAGAGCGCCAGCGAGTCGCCGGTGTGGTCGGCGACGTCCTGGATCTCGGGCAGCTGGTAGTTGTGGGCCAGGAGCACGGCGTCGCGGCGGCGGGCCAGCGACCGCACCTCGTCCGCCCATGTCCTGGCGAGCAGTGTCTGCGACATCTCGTCTCCTGTTTTCGCCTGTCAGTCGTAAACAGGTTCGAGCCTAACAGTCGAGAACCCGCCGCGCATCCGCCACGTGACCGGGGCCTCACCTGCTGGCCACCGGCCGTTCACCCCTCGCCGATCACGGGCTGGAGGTCGCTCCGCGCCGCCGCGCGGCCGCCCTCTGCCCGTGATCGGCGTTTCGGGGCCGTGCGCCGGGGTCGCGCCCGGCTCACCGCCTACCCTCTGCCCCATGGGGGCGCGGACCGAGCACGAAGTGCTCGCGGCCGTCCTCCAGATCCGGGACGGCTCGCTGCAGGCTCTGGCCTGGCGCCGCGCCCTGCCCCCCGACGCCGGGCGCTGGGCGCTGCCGGGCGGGCGGCTGCGCGACGACGAGGACGTCGAGACCTCCGTACTGCGCCAGCTCGCCGAGAAGGTCGACGTGCGCGAGGTGAGCCACGTCGAGCAGATCTCCGTGTTCTCCGCGCCCCACCGCGTGCCCGGCACCCGGACGATCGCCACGGCGTTCCTCGGCCTGGTCCCGTCCGACACCGATCCGGCCGCGCCGGACGACACGGCCTGGCACCCGCTCGACGCCCTGCCCGAGACGGCGTTCGACCACGCCGCGATCCTCGACGCGGCCCGCGACCGGCTGCGGGCCAAGCTCTCCTACACCAACCTGGGGTTCGCGCTGGCCCCGCGCGAGTTCACGATCTCCGCGCTGCGGGAGCTGTACGCGGCCGCGCTCGGCCACAACGTCTCCGCCACCAACCTGCAACGCGTGCTCGCCCGCCGGGCGCTGCTCGAACCGACCGGCGCGGTCGCGCCGCCCGGCCCGTCGGGCGGGCGACCTGCGGCACTGTTCCGCTTCGCCGACCGCACGCTGAGGGTGACGGACGCGTTCGCAGTGTTACGGCCACCAGGCACGCACGCCCACGGAGCCGTACCGTAGAGGTCGTGGCCGAGACCCTTCCCCTGTTCCCGCTGGGAACAGTGCTGATGCCGGGAGCCTCGCTGCCGCTGCACATCTTCGAGCCCCGCTACCGGCAGCTCACCGTCGATCTCGTGACGGGGGCCGTGCCCGGCAAGGAGTTCGGCGTGATCGCCGTGCGCGAGGGCTGGACCTCCGACGATGACGGCATCGACGGCCTGCACACCATCGGCTGCACCGCGGAGCTGCGCGACGTCCGCCGCCTGCCCGACGGCCGCTACGACATCGTCACGCGCGGGTCGCGCCGGTTCCGGCTGCTGGATCTCGACGCGGAGTCCAAGCCCTACCTGATGGGGTCGGTGGAGTTCCTGCCCGACGTCGAGACCGACGCCGACCGCGGCGCCAACGCGGCCGACATGACCCGCATGCTCAGCGCGTCGGCCCGCGACGCCCACCGCCGCTACTGCGCCACGGCCTGGAAGCACGGCGACTGGTCCGAGCCCGAGGCCGATGTCGAGCCGGGCACGCTCCCGCACGTGCTCGCCGCCGACTGCCTGCTGCCGATCTCGGACCGCCAGCTGCTCCTGGAGCAGACCTCCCCCACCGAGCGGCTGCGCATGGTGCGCAGCCTGCTCGCCCGCGAGACCGGCCTGCTCACGCAGCTCCGTGCGGTGCCGGCCCCGATCACCACCTACGCGGTGGAGCACAGCTTCAACTGACGGCTCAGGACCAGCCGAACCGGCCCCGCAGCTCCCCCGCCACCCGCTCGAACCGGTCGCGGTCGAGCACCGCGCCCTCGCGGCGGATGCCGTGCTCGCCGATCTCCAGCACGCGGTCGAGCCGGACGAACGACTCGCGGCCCTCCCGGTCCCAGGCGCCCGAGCCGATCGACACCCAGTCGGGGTCGCCGTCGCGGCTGTGCTGGCTCGACAGCATGAGCCCGAGCAGGTCACCGCCCCCGCGCCCGACGACGAGCAACGGCCGGTCCTTCCCGCGCCCGTCGTTCTCCTCGAACGGGACCCACGCCCAGACGATCTCGCCCGGGTCGGCCGCACCGTCGAGGTTCGGGGCGTAGGCGACCGCGCGAGCCCGCTCGCCGGCGGGAACGTTGCGCGCCTGCGCCGGCTGCGGCTTCTTCTTCCCGAACAGGTCGATCCCGACCTTCACCACCTGCTGCAGCAGGCTCCCCCAGTTCGCCATGTACACAGCATGGATCACTGCGTGGACCGCGCGACGGGCACCACCTCCACGAGGCGGTCGACGCCGACGAAATCGGCCGGATTGCAGGTGAGCAGCGGGAACCGGGCGGCCGCCGCCGTCGCGGCGATCTGGAGGTCCAGGCGGCGTGGGCGCGGGTTGCGGCCCGCGGCCCGGACGAGCGTGGCCAGCACGCCGAAGAGCTTGGCCTCCTCGACACCGAACCGAAGGATCTCGTACCGCTCGATCACTGATCGCAGCTTCGCCGCACGAGCCTCGGGATCGGTACCCAGATCCACGCCGAAGGCAAGCTCTCCTACCGAGATCGCGCTGACAACCGTCACTGCGTCGGCATGGTCGCCCAGGTCGACGACCGCCAGATCGATCAGCACCGAGGTGTCGAGCACCACGAAGTCGGGCACCTCAATACTCCAGGCGATCGTCGCCGAAGATCAGATCGTCAGCCGCACGGTCGGCATACCACCTCTCGACATCGATCGGCGGCAGCGTGCGTGCATGCTCCTGCTGCTCACGCAGGGTGAACCGCTTCCTGCCGTGTGCGGGACCGTGCGGGACGAGGTCGGCGATCGGGTGGCCGTTGCGGGTGATGACGAAGCTCTCCCCCGCCTCGACCCGTCGCATGATCTCGGCGTTGTCGTTGCGCAGCTGCCGCTGGGCGATGGTCTCGGACACGGGCCGATCGTAGCGCATAATGTGCTACACCTTGAGGCCGTTGAGATCCCGCGCCCGGCGAAGCAGCCGGCCACGTGCTTGCCGCTGGTCAGGAATCCGAACGGCACCTCCAGCGAGCGCAGGGCCGACGCCGAGCGCCGCATCAGCTCCGCTCCGGTTTCCGCGGCCCTGCACGTCGTCCTCCCAGGCCGGCGACCAGGAGGGCTCAGCCGGTGCGCTCACCGTGCCGGCTGCAGCGCGCGGTCCAGCCCGTCGGCGTGACCTGGACGACCATGCGGCGCGCGCAGTCGGCGCAGAACCGCGGCGGCTCCAGCTCGCGACGCGCGGTGCAGCGCGGATGATCCCCCGCGGGCTGTCCGCACTGGTCGCAGAACATCAGAGCGTGTCGTTGAGGGCCTTGATCGGCATCTGCAGCTCACCGAGCAGGTCGATGTCGGCCTCGGCCGGGCGGCCGAGCGTCGTCAGGTAGTTGCCG
>CAXTTN010000305.1:4253-6491 GCA_964247105.1 uncultured Pseudonocardia sp. | reverse complement strand
ACTTCGTGCGCGGCCGCTACGGCTCGCCGGTGCTGGCGCTGCTGGTGGCGATCACCGGGCTCGTCGCGACCATGCCGTACATCGCGCTGCAGCTCGTGGGCCTGGAGGCCGTCCTGCGCACCATGGGCCTCAACGGCAGCGGCATCCTCGGGCACCTCCCGCTGCTCATCGCGTTCGTGGTGCTGGCGGTCTACACCTACCAGTCCGGGCTGCGCGCGCCGGCGCTGATCGCGTTCGTCAAGGACATCCTGATCTACATCGTGATCCTCGTGGCCGTGATCTACCTGCCGTCGAAGCTGGGCGGCTGGGAGGCGATCTTCGGCAAGGCGGCGCAGAAGATGGCGACGGTCAACCCGACCACCGGCGCCCCGACCGGCTCCATCCTGCTGACCCCCAACAACCAGCTGCAGTACATCACCCTGGCGCTCGGGTCGGCGCTCGCGCTGTTCCTCTACCCGCACTCGGTGACGGGCATCCTGTCGTCGCGCGGCCGCAACGTGATCAAGCGCAACATGATGGCCCTGCCCGCGTACTCGCTGCTCCTGGGCCTGCTGGCGCTGCTCGGCTACGTCGCGATCGCCGCGGGGGCCAAGCCGATCACCAACAACGCCACCGGCCGACCGGACACCAACACGATCATCCCGGTGCTGTTCGACACCCAGTTCGGGTCGCTGTTCGCGGGCGTCGCGTTCGCGGCCATCGGCATCGGCGCGCTCGTTCCGGCGGCGATCATGTCGATCGCGGCGGCCAACCTGTGGACGCGCAACATCTACAAGGAGTACCTCAAGCGCGACGCCACGCCGGGCCAGGAGGCGCGGCAGGCGAAGCTCGCGTCGCTCGTCGTCAAGTTCGGCGCGGTGCTGTTCGTGCTGCTCATCGACCCGCAGTTCTCCATCGACCTGCAACTGATCGGCGGCGTGATCATCCTGCAGACGCTGCCCGCGGTGGCCATCGCGCTCTACACCCGCTGGCTGCACCGGTGGGCGCTGGTGGCCGGCTGGGCGCTGGGCCTGGGCTACGGGCTGTACCTGCTCTACGTCATCCCCAACCCGGCGAACGGGAAGCTGCACTTCGGCGGCTCGGCGCTCGCGCTCGACAAGCTCACGCTGCTGGGCTGGCACCCGTTCGCGGGGTCGACGGTGCAGATCTACGTCGGCTTCGTCGCGCTCGTGCTCAACCTCGTCGTGGCCGTGCTCGTGACCGTCGCGCTGCGCGCCCGGCACGTCGCGGAGGGGACGGACGCCACCCGTCCGGGTGACTACCACGTGGACGAGGGCTCGGACCGGATCAGCCCGACCCCCGCACCGGTGGCGGGGCACTAGGTCCCGCACCGCGGCGCCGATCCCGCGCCACTCGCCGGACCTGCACGACCGCTCGTCGACGGGCGGCGCGCCTTCTCGCGCATCGCGTCTCCGTCGGCGAGCGGTCGGCGACCGTTCTCCTGGGGTTTCCCTCGTGTGGGTGACCGGACGCCGCCGAGAGTGACCGTTCCGCCATCACACGATTGCCGATCCACCCGGTCGGGGTGCAACATTCCGTGCAGTACCGCGATACTAAGGGTGACCGTCGCCACCCGGCGTCGGCTGGCGGAGGTGAACACGTGCTGCATGTCGGGCCAGCGACGGGCGATGACCTCGCCCACGGTGACGACGCCGATCTCTCGGTCTTCGTCGAGCGCCTCGGTGCAGCCGGCAAGGACCGCCCCACCGCCCTGGCCGCTCGCCGGATCCGCCAGGTCATCGCCGCCGGTGAGGCCCCGCCCGGGGTGCGCAGGCTCGCCGAGTCGCTGGCCGCCGCCGTCAGCGACCCGCCGCCGTCGCCCCGGCAGCCGTCGGAAGGTCCCGGATCCGTGGTCGACGCGGTGCGTGGTCACGGGTTCCTGGTGCTCTCCGACGTCGACTCCGACGCCGTCGCCGCCGCGATCGCCGCCCTGACTGAGGACGGCAGGCGCGTCGTCGTCGCGGGATCGACGCTGGCCGAGCTCGCCGACGTGCGCCACAGCCTGCCGCCGGCGGCCCAGGCTCGGGTGGTGGACCAGCTCCCGACGCTCTCCCCCGGCGAGATCCGCGAGCTCCGCGCGCTGCTCGCGACGTCCACGCCGGGCCGCCGCGCCCGTTCCGAGCAGGTGCTGCCCGATCCCGCGGTCCTGCCGTCGCCGGACGAGGTGGCCCGGTACCTGTTCCGTCGCGTCGTGTCCTGGGGTCGGTCGTCGAACGTGTTCCTGCGCAACGGCTCCCG
>CAXTTN010000305.1:0-4243 GCA_964247105.1 uncultured Pseudonocardia sp. | reverse complement strand
CCCGGCTGTGCATGGGCGCCGAGCGGAGCGAGCGGCCCGGTCCGGCCGGGGAGGTGATCGCGACGCTGCTGGGGGGCCTCGACCGCGAGCGGCTCGACGCCGTCGCCTCCGTGGCCGGCTGCGTCAGCCGCTCGCTGGGGGCGATGCCGCAGCGGTCCGAGGCCGAGTGGGCCTGGAACCTGCTGTCGGATCTCATCTACGGCCACCACCGGCCGGTCTTCGACCGCATGACGGAGGACACGGCGCAATCGGTCGCCGCGCTCGAGCGCACGCGCTCCGCGCCGTCCGTTCAGGTCACGGGCCCGTTGCCGGTCGGATCCATCGACGTGGTGCGCCGCTACGGCGAGTTCCTCCGAGCGGGGGGCCGCGCCCGTTCGTACTTCCGGTCGCCCTTCCAGCGGGACGTGGCGCCGGTGCTGCGGATGCTCCGGGTCGGCGGCCGCGTCCCGGAGACCCACGACGACATCGTGCGGGTGCTCGACCACCTGGAACTCGGCGAGCGACTCGCCCGCATCGACGCGAGCTGCGCCGAGATCGGGTTGGCGCCGCCGCGCAACGAGGCCGAGCTGGCCGAGCTGGCCGACGTCGTCGTCCTGGTCGGGGCGGCGGCGCGCGCGGTCGGCAAGATCCGCCACGACGTGCTCTTCCTCGGCACCGATTCGCCCCTCGCCGTGCCCGACGTCGAGACGGCCCGCCAGGTGGCCGCCGCGATCCTGCACTACGCCGCGCACGGCGCCGTCGCCCATGCCGCCCGCGACCTCGAGCGGATGGCCGACGAGCTCGCGCGCCACGGCACGGCCCCCGAGCACGCGGCGGCGGTCGCCGCGCTGCGGTCCCACGACGTCGTCGCCTACGTCGCCGCGCTGGACGCCGTCGACGACGCGCGCCGTGAGCTGCGGGACGAGACGCGCACGGCCGCGCTGCTGGCCCGCCTCGGCGAGCACGCGCCCCGGCTGGCGGCCGCGTGGACGGCGCCGGGCTCGTCGCGCGCGCTCGGGCTGGCCTGGTTCACCACCGTCGACGGGCTGCTGTCGGCGCTGCCGGAGGTCGACACGGCCGATGTCGTGGTCGTGCTGGGGGCGGCGCGGATGGGCGTGGAGCGCCTGCTGCTCACCGCCGTGGCGCCGCGGATGATCGCGGTCCGCGGGCCCGGCGAGGCGACCGACGACGCCCCGACCCTGCTCAGCGTGCTGCACCGGGCGTCGGCGGTCGTCATCCGGGGCCGCGCGGTCGCCCCCGCGCCCGTCCGGTCGATCACCACGGCCCGCAAGGTTCCCACCCCGTACGGGCGGGTCGGCGCCTAACCTGGTGTGGTGACCGACCACCCCGTGAGCCGTTTCGGCCACGTCGAGCTCGACGACATGCCCGCCGACCTGCGCACGCGGATCGGGGCCATCGCGGAGAAGTCGGGTTTCGTGCCCAACGTGTTCCGCGCGCTGGCCCGCCGTCCCGCGGAGCTGCGCGCCTTCCTGGACTACCACGACGCGCTGATGGAGTCGTCGGAGGGACTGAGCAAGGCCGAGCGCGAGCTGGTGGTCGTCGCCACGTCGGGCGTCAACAACTGCACCTACTGCGTGGTGGCCCACGGCGCGATCCTGCGGGTGCGCACGAAGGACCCGGAGATCGCCGACCGCGTCGCCACCAACCCCTACGGCGTGGAGCTGAGCCCGCGCGAGCGGGCCATCGTCGACCTCGCGCTGCTGATCGCCGTCGACTCCGCCGCCCTCACCGACGCCGAGCTGGACGACGCGCGGCTCGCCGGGCTCTCGGAGGACGAGATCTGGGACGTCGGGGCGATCACCGCGCTGTTCGCGATGTCCAACCGGCTCGCCCACCTGACCGCACTGCGCCCCAATCCGGAGTTCTACCTGATGGGGCGGCTGCCCCGCTGACGGTCACTCGCAGCCGATGCCGTTGTCGTCGGCGTCGAGCCCGTAGACGTCGGTGCCCGTGACGCGCACCGGTCCGGCGACGTAGGACGGGCCGTTCCCGGACCCGCCCAGGCAGTCGACGTCCTTCGGGTCGTTCGGCACGCAGGGCGTGTAGTTGCCGTTGCAGCCGCTGGAGGTGGCAGCCGGTTTCGGGGCCGGTTTCGGGGCGGGTTTCGGGGCCGGCGCCGCCGCGGGCCGGGTCGTCGCGGGCGTGCGGCGGACGACCGGCGCCGACAGTGCCGCGGCCGCGGGTGCCGCGGGCTCGGTCGCGGCCGCCCTCGCCGCGCGCCTCGCCGTGGTGCTCGTTGCCGTGGTGCTCGTTGCCGTCGTGCTCGCTGCCGTGGCCGTCGAGCTCGGCGCGGCGGCGAAGGCCTGCGCCGCGGGCCGGGCCCGGTCCGCGGCGCCACAGGCTGCGGAGGCGACGAGCACGGTCAGCGCGACGGCACTGATGCCGGCGGCGCGGTACAGGCGGGTCATGTCCTGTCTGTCGGGTTCCGCCGGCGTTCGTGACGGTGCGGCCGCGAGGTTCATCAGGGTGAGGTACGGCTCCCGGCAACACGGCGACAATGTGGGCGTAACAGGGTGACGGCACGATGCGGACATGTCGAACCTGTTCGGGCGGCGGGCGGCAATCCTGTCCTACCGCCTCGGGATGGCCGACGGTGTGTCCGTGACGGCCACGCAGTGGGCGCGCGCCCTGCGCCGGCTCGGTGTCCGGGTACGCACGGTCGCCGGCGACGGGCGTCCCGACGTGCTGATCAGGAGCCTGGCGCTCGACTCGCGCCGCCCGCCCACGCAGCGGGAGCTGGCCGCCGCGCTCGACGACGTCGACGTGGTGGTGGCCGACAACATCTGCTCGCTGCCGATGAACCGGCCCGTCGGCGAGGCGGTGGCCCGTTACCTGCGCGGCCGCCCGGCCGTGCTCCGCCACCACGACCTGCCGTGGGAGCGCCCGCAGTACGCGGGCCTGACGACCTGGCCGCCCGACGACCCGTCCTGGCGACACGTCACGATCAACGAGCTGGCCCGCCCGTCGCTCGAGACCCGCCGCGGCATCGTGGCCACCACGATCTACCACGGCTTCGACGAGCGGCCCTGCCCCGAGCAGCGCGACGCCGTACGCCGCCGGCTCAGGATCGGCGACGGGCCGCTGGTCCTGCAGCCGACGCGCGCGATCCCGCGCAAGGGCATCGACATCGGGCTGGCGCTCACCGCGGCCGTCGGCGGCACGTACTGGCTGACCGGCCCGGCCGAGGACGGCTACCAGGACGACCTGGCCGAGGTACTGCGCGCGGGCGGCGTCCCCATCCGCCGCCGCCTCCCGTTCGGCGTGCAGATGGCGGGCGCGTACGCGGCGTGCGACGCGGTGGCGCTGCCGTCGTCGTGGGAGGGGTTCGGGCTGCCGCTGATCGAGTCGGCGCTGCACCGCAAGCCGATCGCGGTGGGCGAGTTCCCGGTGGCCCGCGAGCTGGCGGCGTTCGGCTTCCGCTGGTTCGACGCCCGCGATCCCGCCCCGCTGCGCGCCTTCCTCGCCGACCCCGATCCCGCGCTGCTCGACCACAACGAGGCCATCGCCCGCACGCATTTCGGGATCGGGGCGCTGGCCCGTCGCCTGGAGATGCTGCTTTCCGGAGCGCCGATGTGCTCCCACTCGGGCGCGCCCGAGCTCCCGGTCTGCGAGTGCCGGACCGCCTAGCCTCGACGATGTGCCGCGCCGCAACCGGGTCGATCCGTTCGGGGATCTGCACGCCGTCGCGGCCCGGGGGACGTTCACCGGAAACCGCGGCTGCCTCGTCGACGACTCCGAGCAGGTGGTGCGCCACCACCGGGACGCCCGTCTTCTTCCTCGACGACGCCGTGGCGCTCCCCGCACGGCCGGGCACCGCCCGTGCGGGGAGTGCCGCTATGCCGCCCACCGCAGCTACCGGGATGCGGTGAGTGCTGCACGATGGTGCTGCACGACGGCCCGCGGCTCGTACTCGCCGACCGCCTGCTCGCCTTCTCCTTCGCCGGCTGGCGCGACCCCGTGCCACGCCCCGCCGGGCCCCCTGACCGTGCTCACCCCGCCGACGTCGGTGGCGGCGCTGCGCCACGGTTTCGCGCCGGTGCTGCACCACTCCGCCGCTGCGACCTGATCGGCAGATCCACCACTCGCAATGCGGCAGATCCACCACGCACTGGACGGCAGATCCACCACGCAGCATGCGGCAGACCGTCCGCGTTCGGCTACTGTACGACGGGTGCCCAGTGCACCGTGACCCGTCGCCGGGCCGGTTCCTGCTGACCGGATCGGCCCGATTGCTCGGGCTGCG
>CAXTTN010000304.1:0-6492 GCA_964247105.1 uncultured Pseudonocardia sp. | reverse complement strand
CCAACCCCAAGATCTTCATCCGCGGCGTGGGCCTGAACGACTTCAATCCCAACACCGCCACCCCGGTCGCGATCTATACCGACGGCGTCTATATCGCCCGTTCGACCGGCGCGACCTTCGCCCTGTCTCTCCCCGCGAGTTGACCTCGTCAGCACGCCGTGGGTGCCGTCCCGGCCCGCCCACCCCCGACCGCGAGTCGACCTTCTCCACACCGTGTGTTCGCCGATCGAGCACGTGCTGGATCGGCCATCACAGCGTGCTCGCTTCGTCGACTCGCGGGGGTGTGGGGGCCGCGTTCGGCGAAGACTGTGTGCCGGATCGGTCGACTCGCGGTCAGGGTTCGTCGGGTTGGCTGGCCTTGCGCACGTAGAGCAGGCGGTCGCCGGGTTCCAGGGCGTCCACCGCCGAGGCGTCCACGCGGTGCAGGGTCTCGCCGCGCACCACGCCGAGGACGATGTCCGGCAGGTGGCGCGGGCTCCCGCCGACCTCGCTGTCCTCGATCTCGCGCTCGCTGATCGCGAAGCCCGCGTCGGGGGTGAGCAGGTCCTCGATCACCTCGACGACGCTGGGGGTGGTGGTGGCCGCGCCGAGCAACCGGCCCGCCGTCTCCGCCGAGACGATCACCGACGTGGCACCGGACTGCCGCAGCAGGTGCACGTTCTCCGACTCCCGCACCGACGCGACGATGCGCGTGTGCGGGGCGAGCTCGCGGGCGGTGAGCGTCACGAGCACGGCGGTGTCGTCGCGGTTCGTGGCGACGATGATCGCCTTCGCGTTCGGGACGCCCGCGATCCGGAGCACGCTCGAGCGCGTCGCGTTGCCCGTGACCGTCACCAGCCCGAGCGCCGACGCGGCGTCGAGCTGGGCGCGGTCGGTGTCGACGACGACGATGTGGCCCGGCTCGGCCCCGTCGCCGAGCAGGGTCTCGACCGCGGCCCGGCCCTTCGTGCCGTAGCCGACGACGACGGTGTGGTCGCGCACGCGGGACCTCCAGCGCTGGATGCGGAACGCCTGCCGCGACCGCTCCGTGAGCAGTTCCACGGTGGTTCCGACGAACGTGATGAGGAAGATCAGCCGGAGCGGCGTGACGAAGATCGTGGTGAGCGTCCGCGCGAGCGGGCTGACCGGCACGATGTCGCCGTATCCGGTGGTGGAGACCGAGACGGTGGAGTAGTAGAACGCGTCGCCCAGGCTGATCGGGGTGTCGCTGTTGTTGTCGACGTACCCGTCACGGCCGAAGTAGACGATCAGGGCGGTGGCGACGAGCGCGCCCATCGCAATGGCGAAGCGGCGCAGCAGGGACACGATCGGCGTGACGCCGGAGTCGGGCATCCTGATCGGCCCGACCAGCGACGGGTCGGCGATCGGCCGGCGCTGTTTCCGCACCCGCGGAGGGTAACCGTGCGACGATCACCGGCATGACCGGGCCGACCACGATCACGGCACCCACCCTCGCGGGCGGGGAGCGCTCGGCATGAAGCGGCCCCGCTCCGCCGTCGCCATGGCGGTCCTGCTCGCCGGCGCCGGTGTCACCCACTTCGCGGCGCCCGCGTTCTACGACCCGCTGGTGCCGGCACAGCTGCCGGGCCCGGCCCGGTTCTGGGTGCAGGCGTCGGGGGTGGCCGAGCTGGGCGTCGCCGCGCTCGTCGCGGTGCCGCGCACGCGGCGGTTCGGCGGGCTCGCCGCCGCGGCGCTGTTCGTGGCCGTGTTCCCCGCGAACGTCAAGATGGCCGTGGACTGGTCGAGCCGCTCGCCGCGCGAGCGCGCTATAGCCTACGGGCGGCTGCCGCTGCAGATCCCCCTGGTGCTCTGGGCGAGGAAGGTGCGGCGCGAGGCCTGAGGCGTCGCTACCCTCGATCGCGTACCGCACCGGTGGCGGCCGACCGCGATCCGCCCGTTCCGCCGCAGCGACCGCCACCAGCTCACCTCCCTGGTCAACGCCCACATCGACGCCGTGCTGCCCGGCGCCGTGCTCGGGCAGCTGGAGCGCGAGCCGGGTGAGTACGTCGTCGACCCGTGGGTGGTGCACCGGTCCACGCTGGTCGCCGTTCAGCGCGACCGGCTCGTCGACCCCGATCTCCGCGGCGCGGGCGACATCCGGTGGCTCCTGTTCTGGCCGGGACAGCATCCCGCCGCGGTTACGAGCTCACCGGTCGGTGATCGCGGGCGACCGCACGCCACGGCCCCGAAGAGGGCGCCGACGTGCGGACGATCACGATCACGCGGGACCGGTGCACGGTCACCGGTCCACCGGAGGTGTCCCGCCGATCATCCTGACGCCGAGCGCGGCCATCTGCACGACCGCCGGATCGGTGCCGGGGGCGTCGGTGACGATCCCGCTCACGTCACCGACCGGCAGCACCAGGAACCGGGACGCCGCGCCGATCTTCTCCGCGCTGGCCAGCACGAAGGTGTCCGCGGCCCGCCGCGACAGCGCCCGTTTCATCGCGGCCTCGTCGGCGTCGCCGGTGGTGAGGCCGGCCTCGTGGTGCACGCCCGTCACACCGAGCAGGAACACGTCGGCCGAGAAGCCCTGGGCCGCCTCGACGGCCGCCGCGCCGCAGGTGACCATCGAATGGCGGAACAGCCGGCCACCCAGGATCTGGACCTCGACGCCGGAGTGGTCGGCCAGGGCGGTGGCGACGGTCGGGCTGTGGGTGATGACGGTGGCCCGCAGGTCCTTCGGCAGCGCGGCTACGACGGCCAGGGCCGTGGTGCCGCCGTCGAGGATCGCGACGCAGCCGGGACGGATCAGGGCCGCCGCGGCCGCCGCCACGCGTTCCTTGCTCGCCACGGCGACCTGCCGCCGCGTCGCGTAGTCGGCGATCGCGGGCGAGACGGGCAGGGCGCCGCCGTAGACGCGCTGGCACGAGCCGGCGGCAGCGAGCTCGCGCAGGTCACGCCGGACGCTGTCCTCCGAGACACCCAGCTCGGCGGCGATGTCCTTGGCGACGAGCCGGCCGTCGGCGCGGAGCCGGTCGGCCAGCCACTCCTGACGCTGAGCACGCAGCATGCACGTTTCTCCTTGTTTTTGCCGACTTCTGCACTATTCTAGCCACCATGACCACTCCCATGTTGATCCTGATCGCCGGTCCCTACCGCTCGGGCACCGGCGACGACCCCGCGCTCATGGCGCGCAACCTCGCGCGGCTGGAGGAGGCCGCGTGGCCGGTGTTCCGCGCCGGCCACGTGCCGATGATCGGCGAGTGGGTCGCGCTGCCCGTCCTGCGCGGCGCGGGCGCCGACGGCGTCACCGACCCGCTCGCCGAGGAGGTGATGTACCCGACCGCGCACCGCCTCCTGCAGCACTGCGACGCCGTCCTGCGGCTGCCCGGCGCGTCGACCGGTGCCGATCAGGACGTCGCGATCGCCCGGGAGCGCGGCATCCCGGTCTACGACCGCGTCGAGATGATCCCGGGCTACGCGGCGTAGCCTGCGGCGATGGCCCGGTACGTCGTCCTGCTGCGCGGGATCAACGTCGGGAAGGCCAAGCGGATCGCGATGGCCGACCTTCGCGCGCTGCTCGGCGATCTCGGCTTCACCGACGTGAAGACGGTCCTGCAGAGCGGCAACGCCGTCGTCACCGGCCCCGACGCCGACCCCGACGAGCACGCCGCGACCGTCCGGGCGGGGATCGCCGAGCGCTTCGGGATGGAGGTCCGCTGCCTCGTGCTCACCGGCGAGCGGCTGCACGCGATCGTCGACGGCCACCCGTTCGCCGACGTCGCGGACAACGGTTCCCGGATGTTCGCGCACGTGCTGAGCGCCGCGCCCGATCCCGCGCTGCTCGCCGAGCACGACCCCGTGGCGCTGGATCCCGAGCACACGCGCCTCGGCGACCGCGTCCTGTACCAGTGGTGCCCCGACGGCCTGCTGGAGTCGCCGCCGGTGGGGACCTACGCGGAGAAGCACCTGGGGGTGGCGGTGACGGCCCGCAACTGGAACACGACCACCAGGCTCGCCGAGCTGCTCTGATGGACCCGGTGGACGCGGTCCGGCGCATGGCCGGCCTGGCGACCCCGATGGCGCTGCGGGTCGCGGTGACCCTCGGGCTGCCGGATCGGCTGCTCCACGACGCCGTGCCGTCCGACCGGCTCGCGGTCGAGCTCGACGTCTCCCCGGTGGCGCTGGGCCGCCTCCTCCACCATCTCGTGACCCTCGGTGTCGCCGAACGCACCCCCGACGGGTACCGCACGACGGCGTTCGGGGCCAACCTCCGCAC
Organism: uncultured Pseudonocardia sp.; assembly: GCA_964247105.1. Classification (GTDB taxonomy): domain Bacteria; phylum Actinomycetota; class Actinomycetes; order Mycobacteriales; family Pseudonocardiaceae; genus Pseudonocardia. The sequence continues at coordinate 2,270 of CAXTTN010000304.1, read as the reverse complement.
CGACGCCGGCAACGGCCTCACCGAGCTCCTGCACCTCGACGCCGCGGGCGGCCGCGCGGAGCTGGCGTTCGTCGAGCTGGCCCACACCGTCGCGACCGGCGAGGCGGGCTACCCGCGCCGCTACGGGCAGGACTTCTGGGCCGACCTGTCGGAGCACCCCCACCTGCGGGAGTCGTTCGACCGGCAGATGACCCACCGGTTCCGCGAGCAGATCCCACAGATCGTCGCCGGAGTCGCGTGGGACCGGTTCCCCGAGCTCGTCGACGTCGGCGGCGGCAACGGCACCGTGCTCGCCGCGATCCTCGCCGCCCACCCCACGGTGCACGGCCGGCTCGTCGAGCTGGGGCCGACCGCCGCCGCGGCCGCCCGCACCTTCGCCGCGGCCGGTCTCGGCGACCGCGCGCAGGCGGGGGCGGGGAGCTTCTTCGAGCCCCTGCCGTCCGGCGCCGACGCCTACCTGCTCTGCGACGTCCTGCCCGACTGGGACGACGACCACGCCCACGCGATCCTGGCGCGCTGCGTCGAGGCCGCCCGCCCGGCCGGCCGGGTCCTGGTCGTCGAGCCGGTCGGCGGGCACCACGCCGAGAGCGAGTTCGACCTGGCGATGCTCGTGATGTACGGCGGCCGCGAACGCACCGTCGAGGAGTTCCGCGCCCTCACCGCCCCGCACGGCCTGGCCCTCGTCTCGGTGGCCGAGCTGACCGCACAGCGCTGCGTGCTCGAGTTCGAGCTCAGACCGCAGGCACCGACGACAGCAGGGCCGCCACGCCGTCCGCGTCGAGGAGATCGGCCGGGCTGACCGTCACGTTCGGCCGGACGAAGTGGAACGCCGCCCGCACCCGCTCGGGCGGGCAGCCGGCGAGCGCCGCCCAGGCCAGCCGGTACGCCGCGAGCTGCACCGACAGGGCCGGGAGGCGGCTCTCGTCGGGGAGCGCGCCGGTCTTCCAGTCGACGACGGTGTAGCTGCCGTCGGGCTCGACGAACACCGCGTCCATCCGGCCGCGCACCCCCACCCCGGCGACGACGGTCTCGAACGGCACCTCGGCCTCGATCGGCCGCCGGTCGGCCCACGCCGACGCCAGGAACGCCTCCTGCAGCTCCGCGAGCGCGTCGTCGGACACGGCGCCCTCGTCGGCGGCGCCGGGCAGCTCGTCGAGGTCGAGCAGCTGGGCCGCGCCGAAGCGCTGCTCCAGCCAGGCGTGGAAGGCGGTGCCGCGCCGGGCGTGCGGGTTGGGCGGGAGCGGCAGCGGGCGGCGCAGCCGTGACGCCAGGCCGGCCGGGTCGGAGGCCAGCTCCACGAGCTGCACGACCGAGAGCTGCGTGGGCAGCGCCACGGTCGGCCGGGCGCGGGCGGCGGCGCGCTCGGCGAGCAGGACGTCGACGTCCTGCGCCCAGCCCTCCGGATCGCCGTCGTGCTCCGGTTCCCCGGGCTCGGGCTCATCGGGCCCGTCGTCGTGCCGGCTCGCACCCCGATCCGTGCGGGCCCGCGCGCGGGAGCGTGCCGGTTCGCGCGCGGGCGGGGGCAGCAGCTCGAGCTGCGCTCCGGGCTCCGTCGCGTCGGCGCGCGCCGTCTCGCGGTCGCGCAACGCCGCGAGCACCCGCTCGGCGCCGTCGTGCACGGCGGCGGAGCGGGCGCCGAGCGGGTCGGACGGCCAGAGACCCGTCGGTGAGTCGAGGGTGGCCGGGTTGACGGCGCCGTCCTCGGGCTCGTCGGCCCAGACCTCGGCCGGGTGCGTGCGGGCCGCCTCCACCAGGAACTCCGACGGCACGCGCGGCTTCTCCCCCGCCGCGCCCCAGCGGTGCCCCGACAGCAGCAGCACGCGTTCGGAACGGGTCAGCGCGACGTAGAACAGCCGTCGCTCCTCGGTGAGCCGCCGCTCGTCCAGGCCGTCGGAGTGGGCCTTGACCGCGGTCTCGACCTGCTTGCGGTCACCCCCGGCGGGCAGGTCGATGCCCGGGAGATCGGGGGCGTCGCCGCGCAGCGCGACGGGCAGCTCGGCCGGGCTGGTCAGCCAGGTGCCGCCGATCTTGCGGCCGGGGAAGACCTGGTGCACCAGGTGCGGCACGGCCACCACCTGCCACTCCAGCCCCTTCGCGGCGTGCACGGTGAGCACCTGCACGCGGTCGGGCGTCACCTCGACCTCGCCGGGCGACAGCCCGTCCTCGGCCTTCTCCGCGGTCTCCAGGTAGTCCAGCAGCGCGGGCAGGGTCGCGACCTCGGCGCCGGCGGAGAAGTCCGCGACGACGTCGGCGAACGCGTCCAGGTGCGC
>CAXTTN010000303.1:0-6540 GCA_964247105.1 uncultured Pseudonocardia sp. | reverse complement strand
CGTCGGGCTCAGCCGCTCCACAGTGCTCTTCACGATGGGCTCTTCACGGTGGGGTCACTCCTCGATCGACGAATCTTCTCCGGCCCCGGACGGTTCGAGGCCACGGCGGGCCGTGGCTCGCCTGAGCGGCCATCGGCACGTGGTCCTCGCGAGTCTAGGCGAGGAGGTGGGAGCGGCTGCGGACGGCCGTCAACCGACCGCCGCGGGAGCCACGTCGGAGATCGTGACGTCGACCGCGACCGGGCCGAGCAGCGCGCGGACGGCCGCACCGAGCTCGTCGGCGAGCCGCGGCAGCGGGGTGCCCAATCGCGCGACGACGGCGATCTGGACGGGCTCGTCGCCGACCCCGATGCGGACGCCCTCGACGCGCCGCCGACCCGGCAGGAGCGAGGCGACGGTGCCGAACGGCCCGCCGTCCAGGCGGGCGACCGCGGGGTGCGCGAGCACGGCCGCGGCGACGGCGAAGGGGGCCGCGGAGGCATCGAGGGTGGAGGGATCGGGGTCGGGCACGGGCCCGAGGGTAGCGCCACGCACGATCGGGCGAACCTGCGAACGGCGGTGTGCGGCCGTTCCGGACCCGTCGTCCGGCACGGCCGCCCGCGGCGCCATCAGCGCGTGAACCTGTCGGTGATGGTCGACGCGGCGTCCTTCACGGAGTCGCCCGCCTGCTTGACGTTGCCACTGACCTGGTCCTTCTTGCCCTCGGCCGCGAGCTCCTCGTCGCCGGTCAGCTCGCCGACCTTCTCCTTGACCTCACCGATGACCTCCTCGGCCTTGTGCTTCGCCTTGTCGATGAAGCTCATGCCCAGCTCCTGTTCGTCGTCGAACCGACGGGCGCAGGCGGGTCCGTCTGCGGCTACCGTGGTCTCGTCAGGTCAGACGCATCCGCACGGCGTTCCTCACGGTGAGCCGCGTCACAGTCCAGGGAGCAGGGTGGGCGTAGCCCAGGAGGTGGCCGAGCCGATGAACGCCCCGGTCCGCCCCGCAGAGCTCGACGACCTCACGCTGGTCGTCCGGGCGCAGGAGGGAGATGTCCGGGCGTTCGAGGCGCTCGCCCGCCGCCACCAGGCGGTGCTCTACCGGCTCGCCGTGCGGGTGATGGGCGACCACGCCGAGGCCGAGGACGCGCTCCAGGAGGCCCTGCTCGACGCCTGGCGCCGCATCGACCGCTTCCGGGGCGACTCGGCGTTCTCCACCTGGATGTACCGGGTCGTCACCAACCGGTGCATCGCGATGCTGCGACGGCGGCGGCCCGTTCCGGTGGAGGCGGTCGACGACCGTGTCCCCGCACCCGATTCCCCCGAGCGTGCCGCGGAGGCCGACGCCAGCATGGTCGCGCTCGGCGACGCCCTCCGGGCGCTGCCCGACGACCTGCGGATCTGCTGGGTGCTGCGGGAGTTCGAAGGCCTCGGGTACACCGACATCGCGGAGATCACCGGGGCGAGCGAGGATGCTGTGCGCGGGCGCATCCATCGCGCACGGACCAGGCTGGCGGAGGTGATGCGACCGTGGCGTTGAACCACTCGCCCGACTTCCCCGACCGCCCGGAGCGCCTCGCCTGCGGCCGCGACGCCGCCCGCGTCTGGGATCGCGCCGAGGCCGGGATCGCCCCCGACGAGCACGAGCGCGGCTGCCCGCACTGCACCGCGGCGTACGCCGACGCAGGCCGGCTCGGCTCCCTGGTGCACCGCATGGCCGCCGAGGAGATCGAGCCACCGGCGTCGGTACTGGACGCCGTGATGACCGCGGTGATGAGCGAGCTGCGCCCGCACGACGTGCTGCTGCTGCAGTCGCCCGACGGGCCCAACCGCCTCGGCAGGCCGGCGGCCGCGGCGGTGCTGCGCGGGGTCGTCGACCGGATGGACGGGCTGCGCGCCCGCAGCTGCCGCATCGAGCAGGTGCCCGAGCTGTTCGAGGCCGACGTCGCCATCACGGTCACGGCGCGGTTCGGGATCGACCTGGCCTCGGTCACGGCGCGGGTACGCCAGATGGTGCTGGCCGCGGGCGAGCAGGCGCTCGGGGTGCCGGTGCGGCGGGTCGACATCGAGGTCGTCGATGTCTGGGGAGAGACATGAGAGAGGTGCGCGTCCGGATCGGCGACAGCGCCGTCGCCCGCATCGCCGCGCAGCGCGCCGCGCTCGTGCCCGGTGTCGTGGCGTTGCGGGCCGATCTGGGCCAGGCCCTGCTGGGCGTCGCGGTCTCGGTGCTGGGCCAGGACCGCTCGCGGCTGCCCACCGACGGCGTGACCGCGGTGGTCGACGGCCACTCGGCCGAGGTGTCGGTCACCGTCGTGACCAGGATCGGGCACAACTGCCGCGACGTGGCCCGGGCCGTGCAGGAGGCGGTGGCCGCGGAGGTGGCCGCTCAGACCGGGCTGACCGTGTCGGTCACGGTTACGGTCGCGGACGTCCTCCTCGACTGACGGCTCGACCGCCGGCTCAACCGACGGCGAGGACGCAGTCGCCGCACAGCCCACCGCCCGGAACGCGGTAGTAGAGGCAGCAGCTGCGACGGCGGAAGGTCCAGCCGTGGTCGGGGGGCTCAGGCGGCCGCCGCTCGCCGGTGCCCGCGAGCCGCCCGCGCTCCAGCAGCTGCGCCACCACCTCGGCGGCCCTCGTGGCGGCGGCGGGGCGCTCGACGCCGATGAGCCGCTTCCCCGCCGCCACCGACGAGGCGACGTTGCCCCACAGCAGCCGCTCGGAGATCGGCACCTGCGCCCGCACCGCGGCGACCAGCGGCGCGAGGTTCTCCCCGACCTGAGCGGCGAGATCGGCGGGATCACGGGAGCCCGGATCGCCGCACCACAACGGCCACGGCCCGCCCGCGGACGGCCGCCAGCGCAGGCGGTCGGGCGTCAGGTCCGGAAGGACGCCGTGCAGCACCACCGCGGCCAGCGGCGCCGACACCACCGGCGCGGCCAGCCCCTGGAACGCGATCGACGCCGCGACGCGGTCGTCGCTGCCCAGCACGCGCCGGACGTGCGCGATCCGGTCGCGCAGCGGACGCGGATCGGCCCACAGGTCGCGCAGCGGACGCCAGGCGGGATCGGCGGCCTCGGCCGGGTCGGTGCCGACGGCGAAGAACGGGCCGAGCCCGGCCACGTCCGCGAGGACGGCGCGGACGTCGGGCTCCACGGCGCTCATCCCGGGCCGGGGCGAGCGGTCGCGGGGACGCCGCCGAGGCGCGCCGGGCAGGCGGTCCACCCGTCCCCCGCGGCTGTGGACCCGGGCGGCATCGCGTCGCCCCGGACGAGCCGGAGGATCCGCCGGCGCCGGGGATCGGCGAGCGCCCGCATCACCGCGTCCGTCAGCGCGGCGCTGTCGTCTGCGATCTCGTCTGCGCCGTCGTCGGCCGCCGCTCCGTGCACGGGGCTCACGGTAGGCGGCCCCCCGGGTCGCCGTCCCCTCACCGCGTCCCCCGTCCGCCGGCACCGCGACGCAGCCCGGAGGGTCACCCCGCCGACACCGTCGGTGAGACCACCCCGAACGGCCGCTCGTGAGGGCCGTACACACTAGTACGCGTCGACCCGCAGCCGTGCCTTCTTCGCAGGTCACGGTGGTCACGTCCGCACTTACTGGCGAATCGCGGCTGCTGCGTGCGACATTGTGCAGCGCTGCCCCGTGCCCGACGACGCGCATGGGGACATGGTCATGTGCAGAGCACCTGGCTATGCACCCGTTCGGATCAGAGCAGGCGTCCTTACGGGTGCGTCGGATACATTTTTCCCGACCCATCACGTCGTCCCGATTGCCCCAGAACCTGGGTAGCAGAGTCGGGGTGCACCGAGACGACAGGAGGCACTGTTGACCGCGAACTCTGCCCCAGCGGGGCTCTACGCCCCGGACTTCGAGCACGACGCCTGTGGCGTCGCCATGGTCGCCGATCTCAAGGGTCGCCGCGACCACGCGATCGTCCGCAAGGCTCTCACCGCCCTGCTCCGCCTGGAACACCGGGGCGCTCGCGGCGCAGAGGCCAACACCGGTGACGGCGCCGGCATCCTCATCCAGATCCCGGACGCGTTCTTCCGCGCCGTCGTGGAGTTCGACCTGCCCGAGGCAGGCGCCTACGCCGCGGGCACCGCGTTCCTCCCGACCGACCCCGCCGACGCCGACGCGGCCGTGGCGGAGATCGACCGGCTGGCCGCCGAGGAGGGGCTGACGGTCCTGGGCTGGCGCCTGCTCCCCACCGATCCCGACAAGGCCGACATCGGCCCGTCGGCGCGCGCGGTCATGCCCGGTTTCCGCCAGCTGTTCGTGGCCGGTGCGAACGGCGAGACCGGCATCGACCTGGAGCGCCGCACGTTCTGCCTGCGCAAGCGGGTGGAGCACGCCGGGGGCACCTACTTCCCGAGCCTGTCCCCGCGCACCATCGTCTACAAGGGAATGCTGGCCGAGCCGCAGGTCGAGGCGTTCTACCCGGATCTCTCCGACGAGCGCGTCACCAGCGCGCTGGCCGTGGTGCACTCGCGGTTCTCCACGAACACGTTCCCGGCCTGGCCGCTCGCGCACCCCTACCGCTACGTCGCGCACAACGGCGAGATCAACACGCTGCGCGGCAACCGGAACTGGATGGCCGCCCGCGAGGCGCTGCTGAAGTCCGACCTCATCCCCGGCGATCTCGCGCGCCTGTCCCCCATCGTCACCCCGGACGCGAGCGACTCCGCCACGTTCGACGAGGTGCTGGAGCTGCTGCACCTGGGCGGGCGCAGCCTGCCGCACGCGGTGCTGATGATGATCCCGGAGGCGTGGGAGAACCACGCGGAGATGGATCCCGCGCGGCGCGCCTTCTACGAGTTCCACTCCACGTTGATGGAGCCGTGGGACGGGCCCGCGCTCGTCGCGTTCACCGACGGCTCGCTCATCGGCGCCGTGCTCGACCGCAACGGCCTGCGTCCCGCGCGCTACTGGGTCACCGAGGACGGCACGGTCGTGCTGGCGTCGGAGGTCGGCGTGCTCGACGTCGCGCCGTCGGAGGTGATCCGCAAGGGCCGGCTGGAACCGGGCCGCATGTTCCTCGTCGACACCGTCGCGGGCCGGCTCGTCGACGACGCCGAGGTCAAGGGCGCGCTGGCGGCGAAGCACCCCTACTCCGAGTGGCTGCACGCCGGCCTGATCAAGCTCGAGGACCTCGCCCCGCGCGACCGCGAGCTGCACAGCCACGCGGCGCTGACGCTGCGCCAGCAGTCGTTCGGCTACACCGAGGAGGAGCTCAACATCCTGCTCAAGCCGATGGCGGCGTCCGGCGCCGAGCCGATCGGCTCGATGGGCAACGACGCTCCGCTCGCGGCGATCTCGGCCCGCCCGCGGACGCTGTTCGACTACTTCTCCCAGCTGTTCGCGCAGGTCACCAACCCGCCGCTGGACGCGATCCGCGAGGAGCTCGTCACCTCGCTGCAGAGCCAGCTCGGGCCGGAGCAGAACCTGCTCGACGCCACCCCGGCCAACTGCCGCACGATCGTGCTGCCGTACCCGGTGCTGGGCAATGACGATCTCGCCAAGATCGTCCACATCAACGACGACGGCGAGTACCCGGGCTTCGCGTCGGTGACCGCCAAGGGCGTGTTCAAGGTCGCCGAGGGCGGCGACGGGCTGGCGCGGCGGCTCGAGGAGATCTGCCGCGAGGTGTCGGAGGCCATCGAGGACGGCGCCCGGCTCATCGTGCTGTCCAACCGCGGCGTCGACGCGGCGCACGCCCCGATCCCGTCGCTGCTGCTCACCGGCGCGGTGCACCACCATCTGGTGCGGTGCAAGACGCGCACACGGGTGGGTCTGATCGTCGAGTCCGGTGACGCCCGCGAGGTGCACCACGTGGCGCTGCTGATCGGCTACGGCGCGGCCGCGGTCAACCCCTACCTGGCCATGGCGACGGTCGAGGACCTCGCCGAGCGCGGCGACATCCCCGGCGTCGACCCCGCCACGGCGGCGAAGAACCTGGTCAAGGCGCTGGGCAAGGGCGTCCGCAAGACGATGTCGAAGATCGGCGTGTCCACTGTGGCTTCTTACACGGGCGCGCAGATCTTCGAGGCCATCGGGCTGGGCCGCCACGTGATCGACACCTGCTTCACGGGCACCACGTCACGGCTGGGCGGCGTCGGTTTCGACGTGCTCGCCGAGGAGGTGCTGCGCCATCACCGCCACGCCTTCCCCACCGACGACGTGCGCGCGTCGCACCGTGCGCTGGAGGTGGGCGGGGAGTACCAGTGGCGCCGCGAGGGCGAGCTGCACCTGTTCAACCCGGAGACGGTGTTCAAGCTGCAGCACTCCACCCGCCAGGGCCGCTACGACGTCTTCAAGCAGTACACGAAGGCCGTCGACGAGCAGGCGCACCGGCTGATGACGCTGCGCGGGCTGTTCCGGTTCACCGAGGGCGCCCGCCCGCCGGTGCCGCTCGACGAGGTCGAGCCCGTCGAGGAGATCGTGCAGCGCTTCGGCACCGGAGCGATCTCCTACGGCTCCATCAGCCAGGAGATGCACGAGACGCTCGCGATCGCGATGAACCGGCTCGGCGGCCGGTCCAACACCGGCGAGGGCGGCGAGGACT
>CAXTTN010000302.1:1784-6573 GCA_964247105.1 uncultured Pseudonocardia sp. | reverse complement strand
GGCCCCCTCGGGGCGGGCCAGCACGAGGTGCATGATGTTCTCGGTCATGTCGTGCTCGGCCGAGGTGATGAAGCGCTTGACGCCCTCGATGTGCCAGGTGCCGTCGGGCTGCGGGACGGCCTTGGTGCGGCCCGCGCCCACGTCGGAGCCGGCGTCGGGCTCGGTGAGCACCATAGTGGCACCCCAGGCCCGGTCGATCATGATCTCGGCCCAGCGCTTCTGCTCGTCGGTGCCGTTGCGGTGCACGACGGCGGCGAACCCGGGGCCCGCCATGTACATGAACGCGGCCGGGTTCGAGCCCAGGATCAGCTCGGACGCGGCCCACTGCACCGACGGCGGGACGCCGTAGCCGCCCAGCTCCGCGGGCACGCCCAGGCGCCACCACTCGCCGTCCCAGAGGACCTTGTAGGCGTCCTTGAGCGACTGCGGCAGCGCGACGGAGTTCGTGGCGGGGTCGAACACGGGCGGGTTGCGGTCGGCGTCGGCGAACGACTCCGCCAGCGGGCCCACGGCCACGGCGTTGAGCTCCTTGAGCGTGTCGCGTGCGGTCTGGACGTCGACCTCGTCGAAGGGGGCGGTGCCGAGCTGCTCCTGGACGCGGAAGACCTCGAACAGGTTGAACTCGAGGTCGCGCAGGTTGCTTCTGAAGTGGCCCATGGCCGGTCTCCCTTACGTACCCGTCGGTAATCCGAGCGTATTACTGACGAGTAACTTCGGCAAGCCCTCACACCTTCGAGTCAGGCCGTTGTGCACGGCGGGTCCGGGAAGCATGGTGCTCCTGCGCACGGATGAGGCGCGTGGGGTCACTTCGGGGGGGCAGCGTGATCAGTCGACGGCAGGTGCTGGTGGGCGGGGTCGCGCTCGGGGCGGCCGGGTTGCTGGGCACCGGCGAGGCCTGGGCCGCCGACGGCCCGCCGATCGTCGACTGCGCGGGCTGGGGCGCCCGGGCCAACAGCGCGATCGTCCCGATCTGGAACCGGCGGCCGGTCAAGATCCTCGTGCACCACACGGCGAGCCCGAACCAGGCCGACGTCAGCCGTGCCGCCGCGTTCCGCATGTCGCGCGCCGTCCAGAACTTCCACATGGACGTCCGCGGCTGGATCGACACCGGCCAGCACTTCACGATCAGCCGCGGCGGCGTGCTCATGGAGGGCCGGCACCGCAGCCTGGAGCTTCTGCGCATCGGCAAGCGCCAGGTGGAGGGCGCGCACTGCACGGGGCAGAACGTCGTGGCGATCGGGATCGAGAACGAGGGCCTCTACTCCGCCGTCGCGCCGCCGGCGGCGCTGTGGAACCGGCTGCGTGACACGTGTGCCTACATCTGCCGCCAGTACGGGATCAGGCCGACCGAGATCTACGGCCACCGCGACTTCAAGAACACCATCTGCCCCGGCGACCGGCTCTACGGCATGCTCCCCCGGCTGCGGACCGAGGTCGGGGCGGCGCTCGGGCAGCGGGTAGGCCGGACCGTCGCGGCGAAGGCGTCCTGGCCTGCGCTGCAGGCGGGTGACAGCGGGCCGGCCGTGACCGCGGCCCAGTACCTCCTGCTCGACGCGGGGATGACCACGGTGAAGCCCACCGGGGTCTTCGACGCGGCCACCGACGGCGCGGTCCGCCGCTTCCAGCGCGTGACGACGGCGGAGGAGGTCAACGGGGTGCTCGGCGGGGAGTCCTGGCCGCGGCTGGCCCGCCCGGTGCGCCACGGGACGGGCGGTGACGCGCAGCGGGCGGTGGCGGCGCTGGTCCGGACGAGGCCGGCCGAGGGCGCACCCGACCTGGTGCAGGCCCCCGACTGGCAGGCGCTCCTCGGCACGGGCGGCAGCCCCATCCCCTTCTCGACCGACCCCGGGGGCCCGGCGCGCTGAGCGAATCCGCATCGAGCCCGCGCGATGCGATCCGAGCGGGCCCCAGAGCGCATCGCGCGGGCTCGATGCTGTTGACGAGGGGCTTGGGGGCGCGTCGCGCGGGCTCGTTGCGGTCGGTGGGAACGGGCCCTCGCGCGGCGTGAGTACGCTCGATCGCGCTCGAAGATCTCGGGGAGGCCAATGTCCGACGCGCCAACCAGCACCGCCGCACCGGTTCCGGCTGCGTGCCCGGTCGAGGAGCAGGCGGCATGAACACGACCAGGGCGCCGTCCGGCCCGGACGCGGCGCTGGCCGGGTCCCCGGCGGCCCGGCGGCTCGTGCGGGACGCGGTGTCGTCGCCGCAGGCCGTGCGGCGGGTCGACGTGGTGGGCGCGGGTGGTTTCGGCAAGTCGGCGCTGCTGGACGTGCTGGCCACCGTGCTCCGGGGTGCCGGCACGCCGGTGCTCCGCGCGCTGCCCGACGCCGATCCCCGCCCCGGCGAGGCACTGGTCGTCGACGACGTGCACCTGCTCCCGGCCACGGCGCTGGAGCGGCTCACCGAGCTGGCCCTCGGCGACGGCGGCCCCGTGATCGTCGCGCGCCGCCCGTGGCCGCGCCCGACGGGCTCGGCGGCGCTCGGCACGGCGCTCGCCGCGCGGCGACCGCCGGTCGTGCTCGAACCGCTCGACCGCACGGGCGTCGCCGCCCGCGCCCACCGGATCCCCATCGAGTGGAACGACGCCGCGCTCGACGCCGTGCACGTGCAGACCGCGGGCGTGCCCGCGCTCGTCGACCGGCTGCTCGCCGCGCTCGTCGAGCAGGCGGGACCGGCCCGTCCCGTCGACCCGGGCCGCCCGCCAGCGGGCCTGCTGGCGCAGCTCGGCTACGTCGTGCACGGTCAGCCCGCCGGAGTGCCCGAGCTGCTCCGGGCGTGCGCCATCGGAGCCCCGCTGGAGCCCGAGGTGCTGGTCCCGCTGCTGGGCCCGGCCGTGGCCGCCGACGCGGCAGCGCTGGACGAGCTCGTCGAGGCCGCGCGGGCCGCGGGCCTCCTGACGGCGGACGGGCGGCCCGTGCCCCTCGTCTCCGCGGCGGTGCTGGCGCGCACGCCGCCCGCGTCGCGGCTGGAGGTCCGCCGCGCGCTGGCCGAGCTGGAGCTCGCCCGCGGCGGCAACGTGCTGCACGCCGCCCGCGGCCTGCTCGGCACGGGCGCGGGTGGCGACCGGGTGGCCGCCGTGTTCACCGCCGCCGGCGAGGAGGCACTGCGCACCGGCGGCGCCGCGGCCGAGGAGCTGTTCGCGGCGGCCGTCCTCGCCGGAAGCCCCGCGCTCGGGCTCGCCGCACGCCGGGCCGAGGCGGCGATGGCGAACGACGACCTCGACCTCGCGATGGCCCAGGCCGACGAGGTGCTCTCGGTGCCCGAGCAGGTGCCGCCCGCCGACGTCGTGCGGGCCGGGACCGTCGCCGCGGCCGTGCTCGCCCGGCGCGGCATGCTGGCCCGCAGCGCCGAGCTGTACCGCTACCTGGGCGCGGACCTCGGGCGCGGGGCGCTGGCCGTGCCGGCCCTGATCGGCACCGGGGCGCTGGACGAGGCCCGCGAGATGCTGCACCCGACCGCGTCGCCGCGACGGCCCCCGACCCTGCTCGCGGGCGCCGAGGAGCTGATGGCGCAGGGCGTCTACGACTCGGTGGCGGGATCGCCGACGGCGGCGTTGTCGCAGCTGACGCGGGCCGCGGCGCTGCTGGAGTCGAGCCACCGCGCGGCCCTGCTGCCCGACACCCCGGCCGCGCTCGCCGCGCTGGTGGCGGTGCACTGCGGGGAGCTGGACGTGGCGCAGTCGGTGCTGGAGCGGGCGGTCCGCGTGCGGCTGGGCGGGCGCGGCGCCGCCGTCCGGCACCGGTTGCTGCTGGGCTGGATCGCGCTGTTCCGCGGCGCGTCGGGCACGGCGCGGTCGGCGCTGCTCGCCGCGTCGCCGCCGGGACGGGCGCTGGAGCCACGCGACGAGCTCCTGGCCGCTGCGCTGGAGGTCGCGCTCGCGCGGCGCACCGGCGACCTCGCGGCGCTGATGCCCGCGTGGGGCCGCGCCCGCGAGGCGATCGTCCGCCACCCCGTCGACCTGTTCGTGCTGCAGCAGCTCGGGGAGCTGTCGATCGCGGCGACGCGGCTGCGCGAGTCGAGCTGGGTGCGCCCCCACCTCGACGAGGCCGACGCGCTGCTGGAGCGGCTCGGCAATCCCGCGCTGTGGGCGGCGCCGCTGCACTGGTCGGCGCTGCAGGCCGCGATCCTCACCGAGTCCCGCGACGCCGCGCAGCGCCACGCCACCGCGCTGGAGTCCGCCGCGGACGTCAGCCGGTACGCGGCCGCGATGGCCGCCGCCGCCCCGCACTGGGTGGCGCTCCTCGACGCCCAGGTGGACGCGCCCGCCGTCGAGGCCGCGGCGCGCGGGCTGCACGCCGTCGGATTGGCCTGGGAGGGCGGGAAACTGGCCGGTCAGGCCGCTATCCGCACCCGCGACCGCAAGGCGATGAGCACGCTGCTGGGTTGCGCCCGGGCACTGCAGGCCATCGGCCCCCGGCCCGGGGTCGACACCGACGTCGACACCCCGCCCGAGGGCTTCCCGGTCACCGAGCCCGAGCCCGACGAGGGTGGGGAGGGCCCGCTGAGCGACCGCGAGCGCGAGGTGGCCGCGCTCGTGCTGGAGGGCATGACCTACAAGCAGATCGGTGAGCAGCTGTTCATCTCGGCCAAGACGGTCGAGCACCACGTGGCGCGCATGCGCCAGCGCCTGGGCTCCGGCAGCCGCGGCGAACTCTTCGCCCACCTCCGCCAGATCGTCGGCACCCCCCACGACTGACCCCCCCAACGGGCACGCGAGTCGACCATCTCGACACGCTGAATGTGCCGATCCGGCACGGCAGTGGTGCGTGCACGAATCGCGAACACACCG
>CAXTTN010000302.1:0-1774 GCA_964247105.1 uncultured Pseudonocardia sp. | reverse complement strand
GAGCTCTTCGCCCACCTGCGCCAGATCGTCGGGAGCGGTACGAACGAGCCCTGACCACTCCCGCGACGTGGGGCCCGGCCGGGCATGATCGGCGATTCGGGACCGGCGACCGCGGCAGCCGCGGCTTCGCGTCCCCGGACGACGATCATCGGTGGTCCGACGGGCGCGCCCACCCGGCCGCCTCGGACGGAGCTCCGGTGTGCCGGATCGGCCAACTCGGTGTGCCGGATCGGTGGACTCGCGGGGGCGGTCCGGTTCAGTGCAGGCTCATCAGGACGCCCTCGCAGCTGCGCGCCACGAGCCGGGCGGCGTCGGACACGGCCCGGCCCGACATCGGGCTCTCCGCCCGCCGCTGCCAGCGCGTGACGGCCTCCAGCGCCGCTGCGCGCAGCTGGTCCGGGCCGGTGCCGGGCTCCAGGCCCAGCCGCGCCGCGGCCGAGCCGCCGTCGCCGCCGAGCAGGCGCTCGGCCTCCTCCAGCACCTCGGGGGCCAGCTTCACCGCGCCGGCCCGGATCGCCGACAGCAGCCGCAGCTCGTGGAACTCGTGCGCGCCGGCCAGGATGCGCTCCACCTCGGCCACCAGCGGCGCGGCCGACGGTCGGGGCTCGCGCGTGAGCACGAGATCGACGGCCAGCAGCGCCGAACGGGCCTTGAGCAGGTCGCGGCGCTCGCTGAACTGGGTGGAGAGCACCGCGCGCAGCTCGTCGAGGCCGCTGCGGCGCACCAGCTCGGTGGCGATCGTGTTCGGGTCGTTCATGCCCTGGCGGATCAGCGTGGTGGACAGGCGCACGCCGAACAGCCCGAAGCGCTCCATCAACCGGGCCCGGGTGTCGGAGCTGACCGCGGCCAGCTCGGCGCGGGAGAACCGGTCGACCGACAGCAGCAGGGACTCCAGCTCGGCGCGGGGCAGCGCGGCCAGCGCCGACAGCGCGGTGAACTCGTGCTGGCGCATCGTCCGGCCGGTCTGGGCCAGCAGCCCCGCCACCGCGACGACCGTCTGGCACAGCCCGCGGATCTTGTCGTCGGACCGGTAGCGGCGCGCGATGCGGCGGGCCGAGGTCAGCGCGTCGAGCCGCCCGACGCCGATCTCGTCGGCCCGCGACAGCACCGCGATCGTGTTGATCGGCGTGGCGCGCGCGACGCCCTGGTCGTAGAACGACTCCAGGAAGTTGACGTCGGTGGCGTGCAGGTGGCGCATCAGGTAGATGACCGCGTCGGCCTGGCTCGGGGAGTCGTCGGGGGCCAGGAAGGCTCCGGCACGCGCCGACGTGTCCTTCGACAGCGACGCGATCCCGGGCGTGTCGATCAGCGTCTGCGTGCGCAGGCTCTGGCTGGGCCACTGCACCTCGAGCTTGTCGACCCGCTCGACGGGCACCCCCGCGAGATCGAACTTCAGCGCGCCCTGGTTGCGGTGGATCGTGAGCTGCCGGGGTGAGGCGCCGCGCGGGAACATCGTGACCTTCGGCACCTGCGCATCCAGGTACCAGGTGACGACGCGCGTGCACTCGCCCGCGTCGGTCGGCGCGATCTCCTCGCCGACCAGCGCGTTGAGCAGCGTGGACTTGCCTGCCTTGACCTTCCCGGCGATCGCGACGCGTAGCGGCTCGTCGAAGCGGTCGAGGTTGTGCTGCAGCCAGCCGACGGCCTGGGGGCTGTCGCGGTAGGTCTCGATGGTGCGCCGCAGCAGCACCCGCACGACCGAGCCGAGCTGGGGAGCGGACTGATTCACAAGGTCTTCCCGGAACCGACGGGCACCGCCAGCAGCTGTGACGGG
>CAXTTN010000301.1:0-6636 GCA_964247105.1 uncultured Pseudonocardia sp. | reverse complement strand
CCACCCGCACGTCTTCGGCGGCACGGAGGTCATCGACACCGCCGAGCGCCAGGAACACCGCTGGGACGAGCTCAAGCGTGCCGAGAAGCAGCGCGAATCCAGTGTGGACGGTGTGCCGCTCGGTCAGCCCGCCGTCGCGCTGGCGGCGAAGCTGATCAGCCGGACCGCGAAGGCGGGCCTGCCCGCCGAGCTGCTCCCGTCCGGGTCCGGCGTGGGCGAGCAGCTGTTCGCGCTGGCCGCGGCCGCGAAGCTGGCCGGGATCGATCCCGAGGCCGAGCTGCGCGGCGCGGCCCGCCGGTTCGCCGACGCCGTCCGCCGGGCCGAGCGCTCGGCCCGGCAGGCGGGCGCCGATCCCCACGCACTCGACGCCGCGGCCTGGGTGCGGCACTGGGCTTCCTGATGGCGCTGGGTCTCCCGACGCCGCACCCGGGCCCGGACGGTGATCAGGCGTTGATCTGGTGCTGCCCGCTGTCGGTGTTGGCGATCGTGATCCGGCGCGGCTTGGCCTTCTCGGCGACCGGGATCCGCAGGGTCAGCACGCCGGCCTCGTAGGCGGCGTCGATGTGCTCGGTGTCGAGCGTGTCGCCAAGGAACAGCTGGCGGGAGAACACCCCGAGCGGGCGCTCGGACACCTGCATCTCGACGTGCTCGCCGGTCGCGGAGGGCCGCCGCTCGGCCTTCACGGTGAGCACGTTGCGCTCGACGTCGAGCTCGATGGCGTCGGGGGACACGCCGGGCAGGTCGAACGCGACGACGAACTCGTCGCCGGAGCGGTAGGCGTCCATCGGCATGGCGGTGGGACGGGTCCACGTTCCGGGGGCGTTGCCGAACACCTGCTGGGTCAGGCGGTCCAGCTCACGGAACGGGTCGGTGCGCATCAGCATCGCAGGCCACTCCTTTCGGGATCGGTGACAGGGCGGCGATGCTCAGGGGGTCACCCCCCTGATATCTACGATAATAGCTACAGATTTACTCGCGCGCAAGTACGAGATATGCGAGAGAGGTCAGGTCAGGTCTCGCCGTACCGGCGCAGGACGCGAGCCACCTCGTGGAGGTGCCCGCTGACGATCCGTCGCTGGTCCTCGGTGAGGCGCTCGGCCAGGCCGTCCAGCTCGTCGACGAGCGGCCGGACGGCCACCTCGATCCTGGTCCGGCCCTGCGGCGAGATCTCGACCACCACCCGGCGCCGGTCGGTGGGGTGTGCCACGCGGTGCGCGAGGCCCGCGGCCTCGAGCCGGTCCACCACAGCCGTCGCGGACGGCGAACGCATCCCCAGCCGGTCGGCCAGCTCGCCCGTTCCGAGGGGCTCGCCCGGCAGCAGGTGATCGAGCGCGGTCAGGTCGCCGACGCTCAGCCCCAGCTGCCGGGCGATCACGCGGTTGGCCGTCGACGAGGCCAGGAGGAGGTCGCGCAGCGCCCACGACGTGTCCGTCACTCCGTGATCGTAACCCCTCTAGCGCCGAGAGTGTAGTTGTGTCTACTATCTCGACCATCGAAGTATCTGGATCGAGGGAAGGAACACCCGTGCCACTCGCCACCACCACCGAGGTCCTCGTCGTCGGGGCCGGCCCCGCCGGTCTCACGCTGGCCGCCGACCTGCTGCGCCGCGGCGTCGCGGTCCGCCTGGTCGACCGCGCCGCCGCACCATCGCCCACCTCGCGCGCGACCAGCCTCACGCCCCGCACGCTGGAGGTGTTCGACGACCTCGGGATCGCGGGCCCGATGCTCGACACCGGCATCCGCATCACCGACACCGAGGCCTACCAGGGCTCGGAGCTCACCTTCCGGCTGTCCTTCCCCGAGTCCGACCTCACCCGCTTCCCGTTCCTGCTCAACAACTCCCAGGCCCAGACCGAGCTGGTGCTCACCGAGCTCGTGGAGCGGTTGGGCGGCCACGTGGAACGCGAGCGTTCGCTCGCCGGCTTCCGGCAGGAGCGCGACGCCGTCGTCGCCCGCGTCGACGGGCCCGACGGGAGCGAGGAGATCCGCGCGAGCTGGCTGGTCGGCGCCGACGGCGGGCGCAGCACCGTCCGGCGCACCCTCGGGATCCCGTTCCGCGGCCCGGGCGACACGGCGGGGGAGACGATCGTGCTCGGCGACGTGCTCGTGGACTGGGACCGGCCCGCCGACCGGCTCTACTCCTGGTTCAACTCCGACGGCGCGCTGCTGGCCTTCCCGTTCACCGAGCCGGGCCGATGGCGGATCACCGCGGCGCTCAGCCCCGAGGAGGAGGCGGACGGCCGGTTCGTCGAGGATTCGCTCGACGGGTTCACAGCGCTCTACCGGCGCCGCACGGGCGACGCCCGCACGCGGCTCGCCGACATGACCGGGTTCTCGGTCTACCGCGTGAACCAGCGGGTGGTCGACCAGTACCGCCGCGGCCGGGTGCTGCTCGCGGGCGACGCCGCGCACGTGCACACGCCCGCGGGCGGTCTCGGGATGAACACCGGCATCCAGGACGCCTACAGCCTCGGCTGGCGGCTCGGGCTGGCCGTCCGCGGCGCGGGCGACGAGATCGTCGACGGTTACGAACGCGAACGCAGGCCGGTCGCGCAGGCGCTGCTCGCCAACACGGGCGGCCTGCAGCGCCTCTACGGCATCCGCAACCGGAGCGTCCAGCGCGCCCGCGATGCCGCACTGGGTGCGCTCCTCGATCTCGGCCCGCTGCGCCGCGCCTTCTTCGCCCGCGCCGGCCAGCTCGACATCACCTACCGGACCGCCCGCCGGCTGCCCTGGCCGGGCGGCGTTCGCGAGGGCGACCGGGCCCCGGACGGCCCGGCCCTGCTCCGGCCGCAGGACGAGCCGACGTTCCTCCACGACCACCTGCGCGGCACCGGCCCCACCCTGCTCCTGTTCGACGGCTCCCGCGGCGCCGACGGGCCCGCCCCGGCCGCCGCGCCCGGTGTCCGCACGGTGCGGATCGTGCGCGACCCGGCTGCGGCCGCGCCCGCCGGGCCCGGGACGACGCTGCTCGACGACGCCGGCACCCTCCACCGCCGCTACGGCGCGACCTCGGCCACGGCGGTCGTGGTCCGCCCCGACGGGCACATCGGCTACGTGGGCGGGGCACGGGAGAGCGGCACCGTCACGGCGGTCGTCCGGTCGATGCTCGCGAGCGACCGCGAGCCGGCCGCGGTCGGCGTGACGCACTGAGCGGCCGGCGACGGCCCGTCACGGCGCCGGCAGGAGACCGTTCAGGCCGGCGGCGAGGGTGGCCGCCGCAGATCGGGGCCACTGTTCCCCGGCCGCGGCGCGCTCGATCAGGTGCGCCATGAGGCCGCGGACGGCCCCGAACGCGGCGGCGGCCACCAGATCCGGGTCGCACTCGCCGATCTCCCCCTGACCGGTGGCGGCGGCGGTGCGCATGCTGATCCAGCCGCGTACGGCCGAACCCTCGCCGGAGCCGGCGGGAAGGGCGAGCAGCTCGGCCAGGCGCGGCTCGGTGCGGGCGCGGTCGAGCACGGCGGCGGCGACCGTGGCCAGCGCGGGCCGCAACGGGCGGTCGACCGGTGCCGATCGCTCGAGGTCCGCGACGAACGTGGCCTCGACCTGGGCCGCCGCCACCGCACGCAGGTGCTCCAGGTCCGCCGCGTGCCGGTACACCGTGCCGAGGGCCACGCCGGCCTCGGCGGCCACCGCCCTGCTGGTCAGACCGCGGACGCCGGCCCTGCGGACGACCTGCACCGCGCTGGAGGCCAGGTCGTCGAGCGAGGTGATGCGCGGCCGTCCCATGTGTGCCATCCTGCTATATGAACAAGGTTCATTTACGGGAGGTGTGGAGATGACCCGCGCGGAAGGCGTCCCCCGGAGGTTCTCGGTCCGGGCGCGGTGCGAGCACCCCGAGTCCGTGTGGCGGCTGTGGACCACGCCCTCGACATGGGGCCGGTGGGACGGTGACGCGCGGCTGGCGATGGCGGCCCGTCATGCGTGAGCGCCCGCCCGACCTGC
Source organism: uncultured Pseudonocardia sp. (assembly GCA_964247105.1). Taxonomy (GTDB): domain Bacteria; phylum Actinomycetota; class Actinomycetes; order Mycobacteriales; family Pseudonocardiaceae; genus Pseudonocardia. Next base: position 2,688 of record CAXTTN010000301.1, on the reverse strand, counting down.
CTCCACCGACGACGGTGGACGTCCGGCCCGGCCTCACCGTCACGGTGTTCGTCACCGGGTGGATCGCCGTGCGCCCGGCCCATCGCGCCTTCGCCGGACCCGACGCGCTGGCCATGCCGGCCGTCCTGGCCGGGCGCGGCTGGACCGAGTGGATGCCGATCAACGCGTTCCTCGTCGAGCACCCGCAACGGCGGGTGCTGGTGGACACCGGCGAGTCGCCGGACCGCCCGCCCGGCCACTTCGGCTGCGGCTCGACGGGCCAGGAGCGGTTCTACCGCACCTACCTGAGGATCGCGGTCCCGGCGGAAGCCGCGCTGCCCCGCAGGCTCACCGAGTACGGGGTCGATCCGGCCGACGTCGACGTCGTCGCGCTGACCCACCTGCACTCCGACCACACCGGCAACCTCGCCGCGTTCCGGGGCGCCCGCGTGGTGGTCGGCGCGCGGGAGAACCAGCCCTACCGGGGGGCGACCACCTGCCGGCTCCCGGCCCACACCGAGGTCGCGCGCTGGCCGGACGGGCCCGCGGCCGGATTCGCGCGCACCGGTGCGCTCACCGACGACGGAGCGGTGCGGACCATCCCCCTGCCCGGCCACACCCCGGGCCACCAGGGACTCCTCGTGCTCGGCCCGGACGGCCCCGTCGTCATCGGCGGGGACGCCGCGTTCGACCTGGAGCAGGTCCGCGACGGCCCGCCACCGGGCATCGCGGTCGACCGCGACGCCAACCGTGGCACCCAGCGCGCCCTGGCCGGCGTCCTCGGCGCCGGCGGCCGGCTGCTGTTGTCCCACCGGCTGTGCGGCTGAGGGCGGCGTCTCGCGGTCGGGAGGGCACGCGTCACCGCGCGACCGCATCCCGGTCTACGGGCGCCTCGACCGGGGCGGGCGGGCCGAGCAGGTGGCGCCGCACCTTGCCCGACGCCGTCCGCGGGATCGCGGGCACCAGGTGCGCCTCCGCGGGGACCTTGAAGGGCGGGAGCCGGTCGCGGCACCAGGCGAGGAGGTCGCCCGGGTCCGATCCGGGCCGGGGCACGGCGTAGAGGACCGGGACCTCGCCGAGCAGCCGGTCGGGCCGGGCCGCGACGGCGCAGTCGGCGACGGCGGGGTGTTCCCCGACGACGCGCTCGATGTCGGCCGGGGCGATGTTCTCCCCGCCGCGGACGATGATGTCCTTGACCCGGCCGGTGATCGTCAGGAACGCGTTGCGGTCCTGGCGCGCCAGGTCGCCGGTGCGGTACCAGCCCTCGCGCAGCGCGCCGGCGGTCTCGGCGGGCCGCTCGTGGTAGCCGAGCATCACCCCGGGGCCGCGCACGATCAGCTCGCCCTCGCGCCCCGGCGCGACGTCGGCGCCGGTGGCGGGATCCACCACCCGCACCGCGACGCCCGGTGCCGGCAGCCCGCACGACCCCGCGGGAGCGCCGCCGCCCGGCTCGGTCATCGCGATGACGGTGGAGGTCTCGGTCGCGCCGTAGGCGTCCACGACCGGGATGCCGAAGTGCTCCTCGACGCGGGCCCGCAGCGCGGGCGCGAGGAGCGCGCCCGCGCTGACCCCCAGCCGCAGGCTCCCGCCCGCGGGCACCCCCGCCTCCAGCAGGTAGGCGAACGTGGTCGGCACGCCGACCAGCACGGTGGTGCCCTCCGCCCGCAGCACGGCGGCCGTGTCGGCGGGGGAGAACCGCTCGGGCAGGTGCACCCGGGCCCCGACGGCGAGCGCGGCGAGGGTGATGTCCAGCGGGTAGGAGTGCGCGAGCGGCAGCGGGACCAGCAGGCGGTCCGCGCCGGTGAGGCCGAGCGCGGGCAGCCACGCCGCGGCGGCGACCCACAGCATCCCGCGCTGGGTCAGCAGCACGCCCTTCGGCCGGCCCGTCGTGCCGGAGGTGTAGAGCAGGAACGCCGGGTCGTCGAGGGGGAGGTCGTCGGGCGGGTCGGGGACGGGCCCGGCCCGGTCCTCGCCGCCGTCCAGCAGGATCGCGGGGCCCGCCCGGCCCGTCGCGGCGACGGCGGACGCGAGCAGCGGCGCCCGCGCGGCGTCGGTCACGACCGCGCGGGGCCGGCAGTCGTCGAGGGCGAACGCGAGCTCGTCGACGGTGGTCACGACGTTCACGCAGGCGGCCACGGCGTGCGCGCGCACCGCCGCGAGGTAGCCCTCGACGAGCCCGACGCCGGTGGGCAGCAGCAGGAGCACGACGTCGCCGTCGCGCACGCCGAGCCCGCGCAACCGCCCCCCGAGCCGGCGCGAGCGCAGGTCGAGCTCCTGGTGGCTCACCCGCCGCCCGCGATCCGACAGCGCCGGGCGGTCGCCGTGCCGCTCGGCGGACGCCCGGAGCAGCTCGGGCAGCGGTCGGATCGTCTCCACGTGCAGCATCGTCGCCTCCGGAGTGGGTTCCCGGCAGGAACTTACTCAGAGTGGGTTCTCCTGCGCAACTGACTGCCGTCAGCGGGCCAGGCGCAGCCGCTGGGCCGTGCGACCGGGGCCGTCGAGGTGGGCGGCCCAGCGCTCGGCGTCGCGGGGTTCGAGGACGACCAGCTGCAGGTCACCGCCGCTCGCGTCGAGCAGCTGGACGTCGAAGCCGAGCTCGCCCGCCTCCGGATGGCGGACGTCGCGGCGCGGCGAACAGGCGGCCTGCACGTCGCGCTGCGCCCACAGCCGGGCGAACGCGGGGTGGGCCGCGGCGAGCTCACGCACGAG
>CAXTTN010000300.1:0-6645 GCA_964247105.1 uncultured Pseudonocardia sp. | reverse complement strand
CACTCGGCCGGCCGATGCCGTCGCCGTCCTCGGGTGGAGAGGCACGTGCAACTACCACGACGACGCGGTCGGTCTCTCGTCCGTGCTGCGCAGCTGGGAGGACCGGTTCGGGGCCGTGCTGGTGCGCCTCGACGTCTCGACGCTGTGGCTCTCGGTCGCCGCGCCGCCGCTCACCGCGGAGGAGTGCCGGGCGGTCGCGGCCGAGCACTTCGCGTTCTGCCCGGACGTCGACTCCGAGGATCCGCGGCCGCTGCGGCACTACGCGGCGACGCTGGCCGGCCGGAGCTGGTGGCGGTTCTGGTGGGACTGAGCGGCGATGACCGACGGCTCGGTGCACCCGGGGCCATCTCCGGCCGGGAACGCACCCGGCCGGTGACCGCTCCGGGGTGCGGCGGAATCATGGACGGGTGACGGGAACAGTCGGGCTCGTGCTGGCCGGTGCCGCCGCCCGCGGCCCGTACCAGGCCGGGGCGCTCGCGGAGCTGCTACCGGCGTTGGAGGCCGAGGGGAGCCGTCGCGCCTGGCCGCGGCCGCGTTCGACCCGTCCGGGCCGGCCGACCCGTACTGGGCGATCGGCCGCCTGCTCGACTCCCTCGGCGCCGGCGCCGGTCGTGGCGAGCTGCTCAGCCTGATCCTGTTCCAGCGCGAGTACGCAGCGGCGCTGGTCGAGTGCGGGCGCCGCGACGCCCGTGCCGCGCTGGACGCGGGTCGGCTGCTGTGAGGATGCACGGATGGACCTCCCGCTCCCCGATGCCGCCCGGATCGTCGAGCTGCTCGGGCTGGAGCCGCTGCCCGGCGAGGGCGGCATGTTCCGCCGCACCCACCTCGACGCCTACTCGTCGGCCATCTACTACCTCCTCGTCTCCCCCGACTTCTCCGCGGTGCACGCCCTGACCGCCACCGAGACCTACCACTGGTACGCGGGCGCACCCCTGCGGTTGCTCCTGCTGCACCCCGACGGCAGCAGCACCGAGCCGGTGCTCGGCCCCGACCTCGCGGCCGGTGAGCACCCGCAGGTGGTGGTGCACGCCAACACCTGGCAGGGGTCGAGCCCGGCCGGCGCGTGGACGCTGGCCGGGACGACGACCGCCCCGCCGTTCGACTGGGCCGGGTTCCGGTTGGGCGCCCGCGCCGAACTGCTCGACCGCTACCCGTCGGCGGGGCGCCGGATCACCGAGCTGACCCGGGAGCGCCAGGACCCCGCTAGGCAGGCAGCTGGATCAACGCGAACGTAGCGCCGAAGGGATCGGTGACGACCCCCATGCGACCGAACGGGGTGTCCTCCAGCGGCATCACGACGCTGCCGCCGCCCTGCTCGACGGTGGCGACCGCCGCATCGGCATCGGCCACGGCGAAGTAGGTGAGCCAGTGGGCGGGCACCCCGGGCGGGCCGCCCATCATGCCGCCCATGCCGCCGACCGGATCGCCGCCGCCGAGGTGGATCGTGCCGTAGTCGTCGGGCGCGCCGGGAACGGGTTGGTAGGTGTAGCCGAAGACGGCGGAATAGAAGGCCTTGCCCGCGGCCACGTCGGTGAGGCGGCAATCGGTCCAGCTGACCGAGCCGGGCTCGTTCGCGATCGCGAAGCCGTTCATCCCGTGGGACTGCCAGATGCCGAACGCGCCACCGGACGCGTCGATCGCGACGCACATGCGGCCGCTGCCGGGGATGTCCATCGGCTCGAACAGCAGCGAGCCACCGTTCTCGGCGACCAGCTTCGCGGTGGCATCGGCGTCGTCGCTGGCGAGGTAGACCGTCCAGACCGTGGGCGTGCCCTCCTGCATGATCGGGCCGATGGCGGCCGCGGCCCGGCCGTCGGTCTGGGCGATGTGGTAATGGCCGAACTCCTCGCCGGAATCGACGAACGTCCACCCGAACACGGCGCCGTAGAACGCGGTGGCGGCCTCCAGATCGGGAACGGCGATGTCGACCCAGCACGGGGTGCCTGCGGGCCAGGGGGTGTCGCGGTGACTCATGTCTCCTCCTCGGATCTCGAACGGCGCCGAGCATGCCACCGACCACCGACAGGATTCAGGCGGCTATCGTCGCCCGGGTGTCGGACCAGCCCGTCGGCCTCGTGGTCGGCACCGAGGACTCCACCCCGCTGAAGTTCTCCGTCGCGCTGCGGCCGGGCCAGTACCTGCAGCTCGACGACGTCGTGGTCACCATGCGACCCGTCCCCGGGCGCGAGCCGGTCGCGATCTCGGGTGTCGTGACCCAGGTCGTCGCCCGCCACGAGGGCACGAACTACGGCTCCGACGTCTTCCTCGTCGAGGAAGGGGTGCTGCCGGCCCAGGTGCAGGAGATCGCCGAGATCAGCACCACCCGCGTCGAGCCCGAGTGCTACGTCCCGCCGACGCCCGGCTCTCCCGCGCGCCGCGCCACCGGCGAGGAGCGCGCGCAGGCGCTGTACTTCGACAAGATGGACCGCAAGGTCCCGGTCGGGTTGGGCCGCGACGGCGAGCCGATCTACGTCAACCTGGAGTTCCTCGACGGCACCCGCGGCGGCCACGTGTCGATCAGCGGCATCTCCGGTGTCGCGACGAAGACGAGCTTCGCGCTGTTCCTGCTCTACTCGATCTTCCGCAGCGGGGTGCTGGGCAACCGCGGCGTGAACGCGAAGGCGCTCGTGTTCAGCGTCAAGGGCGAGGACCTGCTGTTCCTCGACCACCGCAACAGCCGTCTCGACGACGTCGAGCGCGCCAAGTACCTGCAGCTGGGACTCCCGGCCGACCCGTTCGCGTCGGCCGGGTTCTTCGCCCCGCCCAGGCCCGACGACCCGTCCGGCCGCCCGTTCGTCGACGGCCGCACGAGCGGCGTGACGTCGTTCTGGTGGACGCTCGCGGAGTTCTGCGCGGGCGAGCTGCTGCCCTACGTCTTCGCCGACGCCGAGGACGAGCGCAACCAGTACACGATGGTGATCCACCAGGTCTCGGCCCGGCTGCGGCGCGAGGCCGTGCCCGTCGGCGACGGCGCCGTGCAGGTCGAGGGCCGCACGCTGCGCACGTACGCCGATCTCGTCGACCTCGTGTCCGACCAGCTCACCGACGAGGACACGCGCAAGGACTGGGCGGGGCCCGTCACCGGTGTCGGCACGGTCAACGCGTTCCTGCGCCGGTTGCGCTCCAGCCTCAAGCCGCTCCGGACGCTGGTGCGCGGCGACCTCGCCGACACCCCGGGACGGCGGGTGAGCACCGAGGGCCAGCAGGTCACGGTGGTCGACCTGCACAACCTGCCCGAGCGCGCGCAGCGGTTCGTCGTCGGCGTGGTGCTGGCCGCCGAGACCGCACGGAAGGAGGCGGCGGGCGCGGCCGGGCTGCTCTTCACCATGATCGACGAGCTGAACAAGTACGCGCCGCGCGAGGGGTCGAGCCCGATCAAGGAGGTGCTGCTCGACATCGCCGAGCGCGGCCGGTCGCTCGGCATCATCCTCGTCGGCGCGCAGCAGACGGCCAGCGAGGTGGAGCGGCGGATCGTCTCCAACTCCTCCATCAAGGTCGTCGGGCGGCTGGATCCGGCCGAGGCGGGGCGGCCGGAGTACGGCTTCCTGCCGCCGTCGCAGCGCGCCCGCGCGACGCTGGCCAAACCGGGCACGATGTTCGTCTCGCAGCCCGAGATCCCGGTCCCGCTGGCCGTCGAGTTCCCGTTCCCGGCGTGGGCCACGCGGCTGTCGGAGAGCGCTGGGGAGGCCCCGGTCCGCAACGGGGCGGCACCGCGCGACCCCTTCGCGAGGATTCCGGCCGCCCCAGAGGACGACGACGCCCCGTTCTGACGCCGCGCACACCCCTACCGGCGCAGCACCCCTGTTCGACGGGGGTGTGGGGCGTGCTTGGGCGCCGGCACACCGGTTCCGGTGCCGCGCCCCTGTTGGACGGGGGGTGCGGGGGCTGCTTGGGGGGTGTGGGGCGTGCTCGGGCGCCGGCACACCCGTTCCGCCGCGGCACCCCTGGTCGACGCGGGGTGTGGGGTCGCGCGGGGGGTGCGGTCAGCGCCAGACCAGGGGGGCGGGGGCGCCCGCCGCCTGGTCCCGGCGCGACAGCAGGCTGGACGCCACGAACAGGGCCCGGCGCCGCGCGCGCCCGGCGGGGGCGCTCAGGCGGCCGATCCGCAGGTCGCGGCGCCGCACGTCGAAGCACGCCGCCACGCTGACCTCGTCGACGAGCAGGCGCTGCTCGTCGTAGAGGGCGCGGTCGTTGGTGGCGCTGACGCTCCCGCGCCCGACCCGGAACGCCGCGAGCGTCTTCGGCAGGCCGACGAACAGGCCGTGCGCGAGCAGCCGCATCCACAGGTCGAGGTCCATCACGTGGCGCCGCTCGGCACGCCACCCGCCCACCGCGTCGAAGTGCTCGCGCCGGAACAGGACGCCGCCGGGCTCGCCGACCGGGTTGATGCCGCTGCGGACCACCCGCCGCGCCACCTCGCCGCCGCTGCGGACGCCGATCAGCCCGCCCAGCCCGCGGCTGGGTGCGAGCACCCGGTTGTGCTCGTCGACCATGTGCCGGCGGGCGGCCACGACGGCGACTCCGGGGTTCGCGTCCAGCGCGCGCACCTGCAGCTCCACGCAGCGCGGGTGCAGCAGGTCGTCGGCGCACAGGAGCTTGACCAGTGGTGCCCCGCCGAGCTGGACGGCGCGGTTCCAGTTGTCGGGGAGGTTCAGGAGATCGGTGTTGCGCACGACGCGGATCCGCGGGTCGTCGAAGGACGCCATGATCTCCGGCGTGGCGTCGGTGCTGGCGTTGTCGAGCAGCACCACCTCGACGTCGTGGTAGGTCTGGTCGAGCGCGCTGCGGACGGTGGGGGCCAAGAAGCGTTCACCGTTGCGAACCGGGACGCAGATCGACACGTGCGGCGACGCCACCGACATCCACCTCCCCCCGACCCCAGGATGTCGTTCGGGTGATTCTGGCAGGGCCTACGATGGCCGTCTCATGCGGTTCCTCCACACCTCCGACTGGCATGTCGGCAAGACCCTCAAGGGCCACTCGCGGCTCGACGAGCAGGAGCAGGTGCTCCGCCAGATCGTCGCCATCGCCCGGGAACGCGAGGTGGACGCGGTGCTGGTGGCGGGCGACCTGTACGACACGGCCGCGCCGTCGGCCGAGGCCCAGCGGCTCGTGGTCCGCACGCTGATGGGGCTGGCGCAGGGGGGCACGCCCGTCGTCGCGATCGCCGGCAACCACGACCATGCGGGTACGATCGACGCGTACCGGGGGCTCGCGAGAGCGGCCGGGATCACCCTGGTCGGTCGGGTGCGCACGGCCCGGGAGGGCGGCGTTGTCGAGTTCCGCGCCCGGTCCACCGGCGAGCCCGTGACGCTGGCGGTGCTGCCGTTCCTGTCGCAGCGCTACGCCGTCAGCGCGGCGGAGCTGATCACGAAGACCCCCGCGGACCACACGAGCGCCTACGACGAGAAGCTGCGGCAGATCCTCGCGACCCTCACCGCGGGGTTCCGGGACGACGCCGTCAACCTGGTGATGGCCCACCTCACCGTCCTCAACGGGCGGATGGGCGGCGGCGAGCGCACCGCCCAGTCGATCTTCGAGTACGCCGTGCCGGCGTCGATCTTCCCGGTCGAGTCGCACTACGTGGCGCTGGGCCACCTGCACCGCCGCCAGCGCATGGAGGCGCCCTGCCCGGTGCACTACTGCGGTGCGCCGCTGGCCGTCGACTTCGGGGAGCAGGAGAACGAGCCCGTCGTCTGCCTGGTCGAGGCGTCGCCGGGCACCCCCGCGACGGTCGCCGACATCCCGATCACGGCCGGGCGCCGGCTGCGGACCGTGCGCGGCACCGTCGCGGAACTGTCGGTGCTGTCTGCGACAGTCGGGGACGACTTCCTGAGGGTGTACGTCAGGGAGCCCGCGAGGGCCGGGTTACGTGAGGAGGTGACGGCGGTGCTGCCAGGGGCGATCGAGGTCCGGATCGATCCCGAGTTCGCCGCGCCCGTCACGGCGCCGCGGCCGGTCGAGCAGGCCGGGCGCGCTCCGGCGGAGCTGTTCGGGGAGTACCTCGCCGCGCGGGGGGTGGCCGATGCGCGCGTCGAGAAGCTGTTCCGGGAGTTGCACGACCGGGTGACCGAAGGGCCGCTCGCGGGCCCGAGCACCGGCACCGGGAGCGGCTGATGCGCCCGGTGCTGCTGGAGATGAACGGGTTCGCCTCGTTCCGGGAGCCCACGCTCGTGGATTTCCGGGAGGCGGAGTACTTCGCGCTGGTCGGGCCCACGGGATCGGGCAAGTCCACGGTGATCGACGCCATGACGTTCGCGCTGTACGGCTCGGTGCCGCGCTGGGACAACGCGCGCACGGTGTCCCTCGCCCTGGCGCCGACGGCCGGGCGCGGGGCGGTCCGCTTCGTGTTCGACGTCGGCGGTGAGCGCTACGTCGCGGCCCGTGAGCTGCGGCGGGCCGCGTCCGGCGGGGTGACGGTGCGCAGCGCCCGGCTGGAGCGGCTGGTCGATCCCGGGGGCACCGGCGCGCCCGAGGAGGAGACCACGGTGCTGGCCGACGGCGCGCCCGCGGTCACGAGGGCGGTGGAGGAGCTGCTGGGCCTGCCCTTCGGCGATTTCACCACGTGCGTGGTGCTGCCCCAGGGCGAGTTCGCCGAGTTCCTGCACACCGAGCCGCGCAAGCGCCAGGAGAAGCTGGTGCGCA
>CAXTTN010000299.1:0-6649 GCA_964247105.1 uncultured Pseudonocardia sp. | reverse complement strand
GTTGAAGCGGAAGTTGTGGTCGACCTCGCCCACCACCTCGCCGCCCTCCACGAGGTACACGCCGTCCCGGGTGAGGCCGGTGAGCAGCAGCGTGGTGGGGTCGACCAGGCGGATGTACCACAGGCACGTCAGCAGAAGGCCGCGTTCGGTGCTCGCCACCATGTCGGTCATCGACGCGGCCGAGCCGCCGGTGAGCAGCAGGTTGTCGCCGCCGGGGGTGAACGCGGCGTCGAACTCGGCGGCTTCGGCCCGGGAGTAGGCGAGCTCGGAGACGACGCCCTCGCGCACCCAGTCGACACGGCGCGTGGGGGCGCCGTTGTCGAACACCGAGACGCCCTCGCCGGAGCGGGTGGCGGTGACGAACGGCTCGTACTCCAGACCGGGAGCCGCGGGGTCGCTGGCGAGCGTGAGCGGCAGGTCGGTGAGGCGCTCACCGATGCGCGTGCCGTTCGGCCCGGCCAGCGCGTTGCGGCCCTCCTGCGCGGAGCGACCCTCCATCGACCAGGCCAGGTAGATCATGAGATCCGATGTCGCCGACGGCGGCAGCAGCGTCTCGTACCTGCCCGCGGGCAACGTGACGCGCCGCTTGCCCCACTCCAGCCGCCGAGCCGCCTGGGCGGCCAGCTCCACCACGTCGACGTCGGTGAAATCGCTGGTGGACGCGCCGACCCAGGCCGAGCCCGCGAGGTCCGGCGTCTTGGCGTTGAGCTCCACCGATCCGGTGGGCTGCACCCAGCGCCGCCGCACCCCCGCCGACGTGCCGAGCCACACCGTGGCCAGCTCGTGGGACGCGAAGCCGTACTGGCGCTGCGGCCCGGCCAGCACCTCGGCCAGATCCTCGGCGAGACGGGCGAAGACCCCGATCGACGTCTCCTCGGCCGCGTCGTCCCAGGAGGGGTCGCCGTGCGGAGCGCCGGCGGAGCGCGCATCGGTGCTGTCGGTGGCCGCGGGCAGGGGCGACGCGTCGTCCGCCGGGCCCGCGTCGCGCGCGGCCGCCTCACCCGCAGCGACGAGCGCGCCGAGCTGTGCGGCGTCGCTCACCGTGACGCTGGAGCTGACCACACCGGCCGCGGTGCCACCCTCGACCGCCACGAACGCGATCACGGTGACCTGGCTCGCGGTGGTGTGGCCGTTGGTGGTCATGGTGGAGTTGGCCCAGCGCAGCACGGCCTCGCTGGTCTCGCGGACGAGGACGGCACACCCGTGCAGGTGCGCCGCGGCCGCGAGCGTGCGCTCGACGATCTCCTGGGGCCGCATCACGGCGCCGATGCCCGGGCCCGGCACGTGACTCATCGGCCCTCCTCCTTCGTGTTCAGCACGGTGACGCCGCGGAACCGCGCCGACGGCGCCCCGTGGCTCACCGCCGCGACCTGGCCGGGCTGGGCCTTTCCACAGTTCATCGCGCCGTGCAGCACCCACGTCGACGGGCCGCCGACCGCGTCCATCGAGCCCCAGAAATCGGTGGTGGTGGCCTGGTAGGCCACGTCGCGCAGCTGCCCGGCCAGCTTCCCGCCCTCGATCCGGAAGAAGCGCTGTCCGGTGAACTGGAAGTTGTAGCGCTGCATGTCGATCGACCAGGACCTGTCGCCGACGACGTAGATCCCGCGGTCGACGCCGGCGATCAGCTCGTCGGTGCTGGTGTCGCGGGCCGGATCGGGCTGGAGCGAGACGTTGGCCATCCGCTGGATCGGGACGTGGTGCGGCGAGTCGGCGAACGCACAGCCGTTGGAGCGGTCCAGCCCCAGGCGGGGGGCGAAGGTGCGGTCGAGCTGGTAGCCGACCAGCACGCCGTCGCGGACGAGATCCCACTCGGAGGTGGCCACGCCGTCGTCGTCGAAGCCGATGGTGGCCAGCCCGTGGTCGATCGTGCGGTCGCCGGTGACGTGCATGAGTCCGGTGCCGTAGCGCAGGGTGCCGAGCTTGTCGGGCGTGGCGAAGCTGGTGCCGGCGTAGGCGGCCTCGTAGCCGATGGCGCGGTCGTACTCAGTGGCGTGCCCGACCGACTCGTGGATGGTCAGCCACAGGTTGGTCGGGTCGATCACCAGGTCGTACCTCCCGGCCTGGACGCTCGGCGCCTTCGTCTTCTCCGCGAGCAGCTCCGGGACCAGCGCGATCTCCTCGTCCCAGTTCCAGCCGTCCCCGGTGAGGTACTCCCATCCGCGGCCCGCCGGCGGGGCGAGTGAATCCATCGACTCGAAGCCACCGGCCGCCCGGTCGACGGCGGTGGCCGAGAACGAGGGCGCGACCCGCACCCGCTGCTGTGTGGTGGAGGTGCCGGCCAGGTCGGCGTAGAACTTGTTCTCCCGCACCTGGGCGACACCGGCCTGCACGTGGTCGACGCCGTCGGCGGCCAGCAGGCGTTGCGACCACTCGGTGAGCAGCTCCACCTTCTCGCGCGTCGGCACCGCGAACGGATCGGTGGTGTAGGCCGACACCCAGACGGCCCCCGCGTGCACCGGCTCCTCGGCGCGTTCCACCCGCTCGATGGCGACCGGCGCCAGCGTGCGGGCCACCTGCACCGCCCGCTCGGCCGTGGCCGCCGCTCGGGCCGGGGTGAGCTCGACGTGCGAGGCGAAGCCCCACACGCCGTCGACGATCACGCGGACGGCGAGCCCGACCGTGGTGTCGTCGGAGACGCCCGTGACCGTGCCGTCCCGCAGCGAGATCGACTGCGTGACGATCTGCTCGACCCGGAGATCGGCGTGCTGCGCACCCAGCTCGCGGGCCCGCCCCAGCGCCGCGTCGGCCAGCGCCTGCAGGGGAAGGGCCCGGAACCCGGGATCGATGCGGTCGAGCGACATGCGCCCAACCTATCCGGCCGGCTCCGCACCCAGCAGGCGGTCGACGAGCGCGATCACCTCCTCCCACACCGTGCCGTCCGGCCCGAGGTGCAGCACCTGATCGGCGAGACCGTCACCGTCGAGGTCGGTGGACAGCACCAGATCCGCGCCCTCGCCGGTGACGAGGGTGTCGGCGCGGCCGTCGGCATCGGTGTCGACGCCTCCCGTGACGTCGATCCCGCCCACCAGGCCGGGCCTGCGCGGCTCACGCATCGACCACCTCCGGATCCGGGGCCAGAACCCGCAGCTCGACGTCCACCTCGCGGCGCCGGCGCGCCACCGCCGCATCCAGCTCGGCACCCACCGCCCGCTCGACCTCGACCAGCCGCCTCGCGAGATCGGCCTCCAGCGCGACCCGGGCCGCGGAGAGGGCCTCCTCCGCGCAGCGGCGCAGCGCGGCCCGCTCCAGCGCCACCCGGCGCGACCGCACCACGGCCACCGCACCGGCTACGCCGACCCCCGCGGCCAGCGGCACCAGTGCGGGCCACGCCGGCACCCCCAGCCCGAGCAGTGACAACGCGGCGATCGGGAGCAGCACGAGCCGCCACAGCGCCAGCCCCTCGACAGCACCGGTGAGCAGCGACCGGCTCGCCTGGACCCGCTCGACGACGAGCGGCGCGGGCAGCACCGGGGCCCGCGGGGGCGGCAACCGCGGCCACTCGACGCCCATCGGCAGCGTCCGCACACCGGCGATCCGGCGCAGCCCCGGCGCCAGCTCGGCGCACCACCGCTCGTGGACCGCGGCGGCGACCAGCTCCAACGCCGCGGCCAGCAGCGCCGGGATCCCCGCGCGGACCGCCCGCTCGGGGTGGCCGATGCGGCCGCGCACCTCCCGTCCCAGCTGTGCCAGGGCGGCCGCCAGCGCATCGGCCGCGGCCAGGCGGCTCAGCGCCAGCTCGCTGCGCAGCTCGGCCCGGTGGCTGCCGGCGAGCAGCGCCCGAGCGCCGGCCAGCTCGGCACGCCGGGCGCGGACGGCGTCTCCGTATCGATCGGGCATGACGGCAGCGTCCCCGCCCGGGGTGACGGTTCGGGCGGGAACGCGGGATCCGGTGTGCGATCGCGAACGGTCATCACCCGGTCGGCGGAGCCGACTTCTCGGCCTCGGCCACCAGCCGCGCGTACCGCGTACCCGCCGCGAGCAGCACCAGGCCGGCGCCGAGGAACGCCCCGACACGAGCCAGGCCGTCGAGCGCCACCAGGTCGAACAGCACCAGCTTCGCCACGGCCGCGGCCACCAGCACCAGCCCGGCGATGCGCAGCGCGGGCCTGCTGATCCCGCGGGCCAGCAGCACCAGCGCCGCGACCGTCCAGGAGACGGTGACCAGCGCGTGCCCGGTGACGAAACCGGCACGGTCGGGCGAGATCAGGATCGCGAGCGTGACGACGAGGCCGGTGGCGCCGTAGAGCCCGATCAGCCCGATCGGCACCCACAGCACCGCCGACGACGCGTCGGGCCGGATCCAGCCGAGCCGCCCGCCGGCCACCAGCACCGCCCCGGCGAGCGCGAGCACCAGCGCCGAGACGGCCGCCCCGGCCACCAGGACGCCCGTGACCGGCAGCCCGGCCACGACGTACGGGTCCGCCGGGAACTGCACCAGCGCCGACAGCGGGGCGTGCTCGGTGATCGCGGCGATGACCGCCAGCCCCCCGAACACCATGCCCATGACCAGCGCGAACCGGCTGCGCAGCACCGCGGCGAGCACGACGGCGACCAGCGCCTCGGCCAGCACGACGATCGTCAGCGTGGCCCCGTGGCCGTCCAGGGCGGTGGCGGTGGCCAGGAAGAGGTCGACGGCGGCCGCGGTCGCCGCGACCGTGCGCAGGCCCCGGTCGGCGCGGTACAGGACCGCGAAGCCCGCCATCGCCAGCCCGGCCACGGCCACCAGCGCGGCGCCGCGCCACCCGCCGATCCCGAGCCCCGCCGCCATGGCCGGCAGCGACGCGGCCCCGACGAGCACGGCGACCGGCGGCACCGGCAGGCGCCGCGCGGCGGCCACCGCGGTGCCGAGCGCGACGACCAGCACCGCGAGCGCCAGGGCCACGGCCGTGAACCGCTCCGCGGGCGTTCCCCCGGTGTCGATCGCGGCGACGACCATTCCGTACAGCACCGGGCCCGCGGCGGCCACGAGCATGAGCACCGGCCACGACCGGCGCAGGACGACCGCGACGGCGGCCACCTGCAGGGCCAGTACCAGCGCGACCAGCAACCAGTCGTGCGCGAGCACCGGGGCCAGCACGGCCGCACCGCCCGTGACGGCCGCGGCGATCAGCTGGGAGCGCCAGCGGTCGGCGATCCCGAGCCCGGCGCCGGCCACGACCAGCGCGAGCAGCAGCGCCGGGGCGGGCGCCAGGTAGTCGTAGACGGCGGTGGCGGCGGCGACCACCAGGTACAGGGTCGCGAACCCGGTGGCGGCCAGCGCCAGCGCGCCTGCGCGCGCGGTCTCGCGGCGGTGCAGCCACAGCGCGAGCCCGACGAGCGCCACGCCGAGCACCGCGGCCGCCGAGAGCTGCACGGGCGGGGAGAACCAGCCGCGCGACGCGGCCAGCACCAGCAGCATGACGACGCCGAGCAGCGTGACGGCCCCGCCGACCCACGCCAGCAGCCGCGCCCCCGACAGCGCGCCGGAGGTCCGCGGGCGGGCGGGGTCGGCGGGCGGGCGCGGCGGGGCGGGCGGCATCCACCCTCCGTAACCGGGCTGGGCGGAACCGGGCCCGCCGGGCGCGAAACCGGGCTGGGACACGCCGGCCGGCTGGGCGCCCGGGTACCCCGCCGGGACGCCCCCCGGCCACCCCGGACCGGGCGGGTGGCCCGCTCCCGGGTACGCGGCCGGAGGGGCCGCTCCGGGCGGGTACCCCGCTCCCGGGTACGCGACCGGAGGGGCCGCTCCGGCGTACGCGGCAGCGGCCGGATACCCGGCACCGCCCGGCCCCGGGTACGCCACACCACCGGGCGCGCCCGGCCCGTGATGCGCGCCGCCGGGGTACCAGCCGCCCGCGTACGCCGCACCCGGGTGGACGCCCGCCCCCGGCTCGGGCGGCCCGGCGGGGGCGGCCGAACGATCCGTCGCCCCGACGACGGCCCCGGCCCCACCGCGCTCCGCCTCACCGGCGGGTCGCTCCGCCGCCTCGTCACCGGCCCCGGTGACGGCCGGGCCCGCGACCTGGGCCGCCCCCGCTGCGGGCGGCGCAGCGGAAACCGGACCGGTCCCCGAGGCAACCCCTTCACCGGCCGGGGCGTCTCCTCTGTGTGACCAGGGTGCCGATCCCGGCGCCGCAGCGGGGGCTCCCGCAGCGGCCGACGAGCGCAGGGCGAGCAGCTGCGCGCCCATGCCGTCGAGCCGATGTCCGATCCGTCCCAGCTCGTCGGCGAGGGCCACGTAGGGATCGGCGGTGCCTGGCGGAGTGCTCATGGCGTCGAGGATGGGGCCTGGGTGCGCGTCAGCGGATGCGTACCACTACCCCCGTCAGGTCACGGTTTCATCACGTATCGCCCAAGCGGGTCGGCGTCACGGATCACTCGGAACCTCTCCGTGCTCCGGTCGTTGTCCCGATGGAGCGGACTCGTCTGGAGGTTGTGTGAGCGCCGTACTGCCCGCCCGTCCGCCCGTTCCCGCGGAGTCGGTGCCCTACGCATCGACCCAGGGGCCGCGTGCGCTGCGACGGCCCCGGCCCACCCGGACGCCCTACCCGGCCGTCAGCGTCATCGTGCCCACCCGCAACGAGGCCCGGAACCTGGAGATCATCCTGCCCGCGATCGCCGCCGTGCGGCCCGCGGTCCACGAGATCATCGTCGTCGACGGCAACTCGAC
>CAXTTN010000298.1:0-6670 GCA_964247105.1 uncultured Pseudonocardia sp. | reverse complement strand
GCCGGAGGTGCTCGACTGCTGGTTCGACTCCGGCTCCATGCCGTTCGCGCAGGTGCACTACCCGTTCGAGAACGCCGACTGGTTCGACCACCACTACCCGGGCGACTTCATCGTCGAGTACAACGGCCAGACCCGCGGCTGGTTCTACACGCTGCACGTGCTGGCCACGGCCCTGTTCGACCGGCCGTCATTCCGGTCGTGCGTCGCGCACGGCATCGTGCTGGGCGACGACGGGCTCAAGATGAGCAAGTCGCTGAAGAACTACCCCGACGTCAACGAGGTCTTCGACCGCGACGGCTCCGACGCGATGCGCTGGTTCCTCATGGCGTCGCCGATCCTGCGCGGCGGGAACCTCGTGGTCACCGAGCAGGGCATCCGCGAGGGCGTCCGGCAGGCGATCCTGCCGCTGTGGAACACCTGGTACTTCCTGTCGCTGTACGCCGGGGCCGCGGGGCACACCGGGGTGGTGCGGACCGACAGCCCACACGTCCTGGACCGCTACGTGCTCGCCCGGACGGCGGCGCTCGTCGACGAGGTCACGGCCGCGATGGACGTCTACGACATCGCCGGGGCCTGCGACCGCGTCCGCGACCACGCCGAGACGCTCACCAACTGGTACGTCCGGCGCTCGCGCGACCGGTTCTGGGCCGGTGACGCCGACGCCATCGACACGCTGCACACCGTGCTGGAGGTGACCGCCCGGATCGCGGCGCCGCTGCTGCCGCTGACCATGGAACGGATGTGGCAGGGGCTGACCGGCGGCCGCTCGGTGCACCTGACCGACTGGCCGGCGTCCGACGAGCTTCCCCACGACGACGCGCTCGTCGTGGCCATGGACCGGGTGCGGCAGGTGGCGTCCTCGGCGCTGTCGCTGCGCAAGGCGCGGAAGCTGCGCGTGCGGCTGCCGCTGGCCACGCTCACCGTCGCCGCGCCCGACGCGTCCCTGCTGGAGCCGTTCGCCGACATCCTGCGCGACGAGATCAACGTCAAGAACGTGGTGCTGACCAGCGACGTCGCCGCACACGGGCAGTTCGAGATCGCGGTCAACGCCCGCGCCTGCGGCCCGCGCCTGGGTGGCGACACCCAGAAGGTGATCAGGGCGGTGAAGGCGGGGGAGTGGTCGGCCGAGGACGACGGCACGGTGACCGCCGCCGGGATCACGCTGCTGCCGGGTGAGTTCACCGAGCGGCTGATCGCGACGGATCCGGACGAGACGCTGGCGCTGCCGGGCAACACGGGACTGGTGGTGCTGGACACGACGGTCACCCCGGAGCTCGCGGCGGAGGGGACGGCGAAGGACGTCGTGCGGCTGGTGCAGCAGGCGCGGCGGGACGCGGGCCTGGACGTCTCGGACCGCATCACCCTGACCCTCGACGCCCCCGCCGCCGTCCTGGACGCGGTGCGGGCCCACGAGGCGTTCGTGGCGGGCGAGGTGCTGGCCACCGGGGTCACCTACGGCCCGGCGGGGCAGGGAGCGACGGGCACGGTGACGGCTCCCGACGGCACCCCCGCCGAGGCCGGCGCCGCAGTACACCGCGCGAGTTGACGACCTCGACACGCCCGGTTCGCCGATCGAGCACGCGGGGCGGGGAATGAGCGGCGCGGCGGCGCAGCGGTGGGCGGAGCTGCAGGCCGGGCGCGGGATCCCCGCGGAGATCCTCGCCCGCGCCGAGCACGACCCGTGGCACCACGACGTCGGCTGCTTCGTGGCGCCGCGCGAGCCGGTCGACACGCCCTCGCGGGCCGCCGGGCTCGCGCTGCTGGGGGTGTCGGGCACCGTGACCGACGTCGGCTGCGGGGGTGGGGACGCGGCGTTCGCGCTGCTCGGGCCGGCCACGCACGTCACCGGCGTCGACCGGCAGCAGGACATGCTCGACGTCTTCGCCGCCGACGCGCGGGCGCGCGGCGTCCCGTTCCGCACGGTCGCCGGGGCCTGGCCGGACGCGGCGGCCGAGACGGGCGTCGCCGACGTGGTGGTGTCGCACCACGTGCTGCACAACGTCGTCGACCTGCCGCCGTTCCTGCGCGCCCTCACCGCGGCCGCGCGGCGGGGCGTCGTCGTCGAGATGCTCGGACAGCATCCGATGGCCTGGCTGGACCCCCTGTGGGAACGGTTCCACGGCCTGGTCCGGCCGCCGCCCGCCACGGCCGACGACGCGGTCGCCGTGCTCCGCGAGCTGGGCGTCGACCCGACGGTGATGACGTGGGAGCGCACGTCCCCGCCGCGTCAGGACCCGGTGTGGGTGACGCGGCGGCTGTGCCTTCCCGCGTCGATGGTCCCGGAGGTGGACGCGGCACTGGACGCCCTCGTCCGCCCGCGCGTCGCCGCGACCCTGACCTGGCCCTCCTGACCCCGCGAGTCGACCGATCGAACACGGCGTGTGTGCCGACCGGGCGCGTGCTGGTTCGGCCAACTCGGCGTGTCCGTTTCGTCGACTCGCGGGGGGTGGGTGATCACCTACGGGTAGGGTCCGCTCACCGGAGGTGGCATGGCGAGCCTGGAGGTCCTGCTCGGCGTCGTGGCCGCGGTCGTGCTGCTCGGCGTGCTGGCCGTGCGCGTGTCGGTCCGGCTGGGCCTGCCCTCGCTGCTGCTCTACCTCGGCATCGGGGTGCTGCTGGGCGAGTCGGTGCTCGGCATCCAGTTCTCCAACGCCCCGCTGACGGAGTCGCTCGGCCTCGCGGCGCTCGTGCTGATCCTCGTCGAGGGCGGCATCACCACCAGCTGGCGGGCGGTGCGGCCGTCGCTCGGGGTGGGCGTCGCGCTGTCGACCGTCGCGGTGGTCGTCAGCATCGGGGTGGTCGGCACGGCGCTGCACTTCGCGCTCGCGCTGGAGTGGCGCACCGCGCTGCTGTGGGGCGCGGTGCTCTCCTCCACGGACGCGGCGGCCGTGTTCAGCGTGCTGCGCGGCGTGGGGGTGAGCAGGCGGCTGGCGGGCGCGCTGGAGCTGGAGTCCGGCATGAACGACGCGCCCGTGGTGCTCGCGGTGATCCTCCTCGCCTCCGACGACCCGTTCACCTGGCTCACCCCGGTCCTGGTGGTCTACGAGCTCGTCGCGGGCGCCGTCATCGGCGGGCTGCTGGGGCTCGGCGGGGCGTGGGCGCTGCGGCGGGCCGCGCTGCCGTCCACCGGTCTGTACCCGCTCGCCGCGATCGCCGTCTGCGTGCTCGGCTACTCCGCCGGGCAGCTCGCCCACGCGTCCGGCCTGCTCGCCACGTACGTCGCCGCGCTGGTGCTCGGCAACGCCGACCTGCCGCACCGCGGGGGCGTCCGGTCCTTCGCCGAGGGCACCGGCTGGCTCGCCCAGATCGGGCTGTTCGTGCTGCTCGGGTTGTACGCGTCGCCGCAACGGCTGCTCGACGCGGTGTGGCCCGCGCTGGTCGCCGGGCTGGTGCTGATCGTCGCGGCCCGCCCCCTGGCGGTGATCGCGGCGGCCACCCCGTTCCGGATGCCGTGGCGGGAGCAGGCCTTCCTGTCGTGGGCGGGGCTGCGCGGGGCGGTGCCGATCGTGCTGGCCCTGATCGCGCTCACCGAGGGCGCCCCCGGAGCGACCGCCCTCGTCGACGCGGTGTTCGTCCTCGTCGTCGTGCTCACCCTGCTGCAGGGCACCACCCTGCCGTGGGTGGCGCGGCGCCTGGGTGTGTCGCGGCCGGCCGAGCCGCGCGAGATCGAGGTCGACGCCGCTCCCCTCGACGAGCTGGGCGCCGACCTGCTGCAGGTCAGGGTGCCCGTCGGCTCCCGGCTGCAGGGCGTCTACCTGCGCGAGCTGCGGCTGCCGCGCGGCGCGGGCGTCAGCCTGGTCGTGCGCGACGGCGAGGCGTTCACCCCCGGCCCGGACACCCGCCTGCGCGAGCTGGACCAGCTGCTCGTCGTCACCACCGCCGCCGCGCGGGAGGCGGCGGAGGAGCGCATCCGCGCCGTCGACGGGCGCGGCCGCCTGGCCCGCTGGAACCGCGCACGAGCCGCGGAGCCCCCTGGGGGATGATGGTGGGGTGAGTGCTCAGGATCCGCCCCGCACGCGCGTCTCCGCCAACCCCCGGGTGCGGCTGCTCGCGGGCATCGCCGTGCTCGTGCTCGCCCTCGACATCGTCGCCAAGACGATCGCCGTGGCGCAGCTGGAGGGCCGGGAGCCGGTCGAGATCCTGGGCGGCCTGATCTACCTGCAGCTGCTGCGCAACCCGGGCGCCGCGTTCTCGATGGCCACCGGTTACACCTGGGTGCTCACGATCGTCGCGATCGCTGTGGTGGTCGTGATCGTGCGGGTGTCGCGCAAGCTGCGGTCCACGGGCTGGGCGGTGGCGCTCGGGCTGGTGCTCGGCGGCGCGATGGGCAACCTCACCGACCGCATCTTCCGCGCCCCGGGCCCGCTGCAGGGCCACGTCGTCGACATGATCTCGCCCTTCGCACCCGACGGTCGCGCGTTCGCGGTGTTCAACCTGGCCGACTCCGCCATCACCTGCGGCGGCGTGCTCCTCGTGCTGCTGGCGCTGCTGGGCCGCGAGCTGGACGGCACCAGCAGCGGCAAGAAGAAGAAGGACGCAGCGGGTGAGTGACACGCGCCAGCTCCCCGTCCCCGACGGCCTGGACGGCATGCGCGTCGACGCCGGGCTGTCCCGGCTCCTGGGCCTGTCCCGGACGGTCGTCGCGGCCCTCGCGGAGGACGGCCACGTCGCGGTGGACGGGCGCGCGGCCGGCAAGTCCGACCGCCTGACGGCAGGCGCCTGGCTCGAGGTCGAGCTGCCCGAGCCCGAGCAGGCCCCGATCAGCGGCCCGGCCGAGGTCGTGGCCGGCCTGGAGATCCTCCACGCCGACGACGACATCGTCGTGGTCGACAAGCCCGTCGGTGTCGCCGCGCACCCCAGCCCCGGCTGGACCGGCCCCACCGTGGTCGGCGGGCTCGCGGCCCTCGGCTACCGCGTCGCGACGTCCGGCGCGGCCGAGCGGCAGGGGATCGTGCACCGCCTCGACGTCGGCACCACCGGCGTGATGGCCGTCGCGACGTCCGAGCACGCCTACGCCGAGCTGAAGCGGGCGTTCAAGGAGCGCACGGTCGACAAGCGCTACCACGCCGTCGCGCAGGGCCACCCCGATCCGTCCAGCGGCACGATCGACGCCCCGATCGACCGCCACCCCAAGCACGACTACCGCTTCGCCGTCGTGGCGGGGGGCAAGCCCAGCGTCACGCACTACGACACGGTCGAGGCGTTCCGCGCGGCGTCGCTGCTCGACATCCACCTGGAGACGGGCCGCACCCACCAGATCCGCGTGCACCTCTCGGCGCTGCGCCACCCCTGCGTCGGCGACCTCGCCTACGGGGCCGACCCCACCCTGGCCAAGCGCCTGCACCTGGAACGGCAGTGGCTGCACGCCCGCTCGCTGGGCTTCGCCCACCCCGCCGACGGGCGCTGGGTGGAGTTCGTCAGCCCCTACCCGGCCGACCTGCAGCGAGCGCTCGAGCTGCTGCGGGACTGAGCGGTGACGCTCCGGGCGCGCATCGGGGTGCTCGTCGCCTGCGGTGTGGTCGCCGTGCTGGTCGCGCTGTACGCCGCCGTGCAGTCCCCGCCCGCCGCCCCGGTGCCGCCGGCCGGATCCGTGCACCTCGGCCCGGAGCCGGGCGAGGATGTGGCCGGTTACCTCGCGGCGCTGCCCGAACCCGCGGCGGGGGTCGCGCCGGCGCTGGTGCAGTTCGCGGCCGAGCGGACGCCGACCGACGCCGCGGCGCTCGGTGCGGGCGGCACGATCGTCACCGCCGTGTTCCGCGCCGCGCTGCCCCGGGTGCAGACGGCGCTCCGCTTCCAGGCGCTCGACCCCGGCGCCCCACCCGTCTCCGCCCTGGACCTCGCCCGCCGGCGTGCGGCATCGGCCGCCGCCGACGACGTGACGCGGCTGGCCGGGCGTCCCCGTGCCGTCGCCGCCGCCGAGGCGGCCGTGCTCGCCGAGCCGGACTGCGCCTGCGTGCTCGCGCTGGTCGTCCGGGCCGACGGCGCGGCCTTGCGGGCCATCGCCGCACGGCCCGGGGTCCGGGCCGTCGACGCCGCGCCGCCCGGCACCACCGACCGGGAGCTGGCGCTCTCCCCGCTGCTCCCCGACCAGGTCGAACGCGCCGACCCGCTGCCCGACGACGGCCCGGTCCCGGCGCCGTGAGCCGGATCGTGACCTCGTCCGGGTCCACCCACACGGGTAGTACCACCCCCTCGGACCTCAGGGATTCCCCCACCATGATCTGGGTGGTGATCCTGATGTCCCTCTCAGCGCGGCGCTGGCACCGTGGGGATATGACGTTGGTCGGGGGGCGCGCGGTCGTGACGAGGGCGAGTCATGTCCCGATCGTTATCGGCGCGTCATCGGAATTTCGCCGTCCCGTGTGGGTCCACCGTGTTGTGTACGCAGCAGTGAACCCGCTGCTGCTGGTCGCCACCCGGCTCGCCGGGCTCGCGGTCGGCGCTGCGCGGAACGGGGGACGGCCGGCATGACCGTCCCGTTCCTCGCCATCGGCCTCGCCGTGGTCGCCTCGGTCGCCTTCGCGGCCGCGGCCGTCCTGCAGCACCGCGCGGTGGCCGCCCACTCCGACGCCGACGACGCCGGCGGTGACGCGCTCTCGCTGCGGGGCATGCGCGAGGTCTCGCGGCGGCCGGGCTGGCTGCTCGGCCTCGGGCTGGCGGCGGGCGGCTC
>CAXTTN010000297.1:0-6672 GCA_964247105.1 uncultured Pseudonocardia sp. | reverse complement strand
GTCTGGCCCGACCTCGACGAGCCGGAGCTCCTCGACCGGCGGCTCCTCGACGCCCAGCTGCTGTGGGTGTGGCTGTGCACGTGGTGGCTGCTGCCGCGGATCCGGACCAAGGACCAGCTGGTCGGCGCCGATCCGGCACGCTCGCCCCGGATCAGCACCGCGCTGGCGCACTACTGGCGCGAGCTGTCGGTGGCGGCGGACGCAGCGGGCCGGCGGGCGACCGCCGAGCTCGGCGTGGTGGTGTCGGAGGCGCTGGCCAAGCGCTTCCCGGACGCTCCGGCCGCGCTGCCGGTCTACCCGGCGTTCCGCGCGGCCTGACCGATCCCCCTGCGCACTTCGGAGCCAACGGGCGATGTTGAAGCCGCGTCCGACAGCCCTTTGGCTCCGAAGTGCTCTAGAGCGCCTGAGTCAGGCCGCCCGCGTGAGTGGGACGGTGAGCGCCGGCGCGTTCCGCGTGGCGATGTCGAGGCCGGCCTCGATCAGCCACAGCTGCGCGCGGGTGCACGTCGGGCAGATCCAGGTGATGGTGCCGTCGAGCTCGTGCTGACTGCTCCAGGTGAGCCCGGCGGCGTCATCGCTCTCCCGGGGCAACGCGCAGAGCGGGCAGGCCGTGTGGGTGTCCATGTCTCCGAAGCGTGGCGACCGCATGTGAACGGGAGGTTAACGCAGCGGGAACGCTGCGGTGCGTTGATCTCCGAACACTGGGGGTCATACAGAAGGAGATCAGAGCATGCGCAGGAACCGGTCGATGCGGACCAGCGCTTCCTCCAGCAACGGCAGCGCCGTGGCGTAGGAGCACCGCACGTGCCCTTCACCGGACGGGCCGAACACGCTGCCCGGCACCACCGCCACGTGCTCGGCGGCCAGCAGCTTCTCGGCGAACGTCTCCGAGTCCAGTCCCGAGGACCGGATCGACGGGAACGCGTAGAACGCGCCGCCCGGCTCCGGGCAGTCCAGCCCGATCTCGCGCAGGCCCTTCACGAACACCCGGCGGCGCCGGTCGTAGTCGGCGACCATGGCCTCGACGTCCTCGTCGGAGCCCGACAACGCCTCGACCGCCGCGAGCTGGGAGACGTGCGGAGCGCACAGCATCGTGTACTGGTGCACGCGCACGCACAGCTCGGCCACCGCGGCGGGCGCGCAGATCCAGCCCACCCGCCAGCCGGTCATGGCGTGGGCCTTGGAGAACCCGCCGAGCAGCACGGTGCGCTCGCGGGCGCCGGGCAGCGTGCCCAGGCAGGTGTGCGCACCGGTGTAGGTGAGCCGGTCGTAGATCTCGTCGGAGATCAGGTAGAGGTCGTGCTCCTGCGCCAGCCGCACCAGCGCCTCCAGCGCCGCCCGGGGCTGCACGGCGCCCGTCGGGTTCGCGGGGGAGCCGATGAGGATCGCCTTGGTGCGCGGGGTGATCGCGGCGGCCACCACGTCGGCGTCGATGGCGAAGCCGTCCTCCCAGCGCGTCGGCACCCGCACGGGCGTGCCGCCCGCGAACGCGACGCACGGCTCGTAGGCCACGTAGCAGGGCTCCGGGACGATCACCTCCTCGCCCGCGTTGAGCAGCACGCGCAGCACCAGGTCCAGGCCCTCGGAGACGCCGGTGGTGATGAGGCACTCGGCGCCGGGGTCGTAGTCGGCGCCGTAGCGCGCGGCCAGGTCGGCGCAGATCAGCTCGCGCAGTCTCGGCAGGCCCGCGTTGGAGGTGTAGGTGGTGTAACCGTGTTCGAGGGCGTAGATGCCGGCCTCGCGCACGCGCCACGGCGTGACGAAGTCGGGCTCGCCGACGCCGAGGGAGATCACGTCGTCCATCTCGGCGGCGATGTCGAAGAACCGCCGGATCCCCGACGGCGGGCAGGCCGCGATCACCGCGTTGAGCGGCCTCACGGCGTCACCGGCAGCCGGTGGTCGGGCTCGGGCGCCTCGAACGCGTCGCCGTCGCGCTTGTAGGTCTTGAGCACGAAGTGGGTGGCGGTGGAGCGGATCCGGTCGATCGTCGAGAGCTTCTGGGAGACGAAGTCCGACACGGCGCGGATCGTGGTGCCGTCCACGGTGCAGCGCAGGTCCTGGCTGCCCGACACCAGGTACACGCTGCGGACCTCGGCGAACCGCGCGATGCGGGACGCGACGTCGTCGAACCCGACGCCGCGCGCGGGGGCCAGCGACACGTCGATGAACGCGGTGACGACCTCGCTGGTGGGGTCGTCGTCGACGGCGTCCCAGTCGATCACCGCCTTGTAGCGGCGGATCGCGCCGGAGGACTCCCAGCCCGCGATCGCGGCCCGGACCTCCTCGACCGGCAGGCCGGTCATCGTCGCGATCGTGTCGGGGGAGAGCTTCGCGTCGCGCTCCAGGAGTTCGAGGATCTGCCGCACGGGGCGACCCTACGTCGCGCTGCGGGCCAGCCGTCCCACCGCCTCGCGCAACACCGGGGCCGCGAGCGAGGCGTAGCAGCACCGCGCCGAGGACGGCAGCGGCCGGTCCACCGCGAACGCGCTGCCCGGCACGAACCCGACGCCGTGCTCCAGGGCCCGCGGCAGCAGCGCGGTGGTGTCGGTGCCCGCCGGGAACTCGAGCCAGCAGAACATCCCTCCCGTCGGGATCGAGCACGTGACCTCCGGCAACAGCGTCGAGACGGCGCCGGTGAACGCCCTGGCACGCTCGGCGGTGACGGCCCGGACGCGCTGCAGGTGCGCGTCGAGCCAGGCGGTGTCGGCCAGCAGGTCCGCGGCGATGGCCTGGGTGAGCGCGGAGGTGCACAGGTCGGTGAACTGCTTGAGCCGCTCGACCGCCATGCCGACCTCCGCCGGGCCGGTCAGCCAGCCGACCCGCAGCGCCGGCGCCAGGATCTTCGACGCGCTGCCCAGCCGCACGACGCGCTCGGAGTAGGCCGCGACCGGGGTCGGCGGCGCGCCGTCGAAGGCGAGCAGGCCGTACGGGTCGTCCTCGACGACGAGGAAGCCGTAGCGGTCCGCGAGCCCGGCCAGCTCGCGCCGGCGCGGGTCGCTCAGCGTGACCCCGCGCGGGTTGTGGAAGCTCGACACGGTGTGCACGAGCCGGGGCCGCAGCCCCGTCGCCAGCAGTTGCTCCAGCACGTCGACGCGCAGGCCGTCGGCGTCGACCGGCACGGTGTGCAGCGCCGCGCCCGCGGCCTGGAACACCTGCAGCGCGCCGACGTAGACGGGGTCCTCGACGACCACCGGGTCGCCGGGGTCGAGCAGGACCCGCGCGAGCAGGTCCAGGGCCTGCTGGGAGCCGGTGGTGACGACGACGCGGCCGGGCTCGACCGCGCGCCCGCAGCGCCCGGACTCGTGCGCGGCCACCACCTCGCGCAACTGGGCGAGCCCGGCCGTCTCGCCGTACTGGACCGAGGCCGGGTCGGTGAGCGCGGCGGCGCAGGCCTCGGCGATGCGCTCGCGGGGGAGGAGATCGGCGGCGGGCAGGCCACCGGCCAGGCTCAGCACGTCGGGGCGGGCGGTGAGGGTGAGCAGGTCACGGATGGCCGAGCCGCGGACGTCGGCCAGGCGGTGGGACAGGGTGGTCACGGAAACCCTCCATCGATTCGGACGGGTGTGCGCGTCCTGGATCGGCAGGGCGGAGGGGCGGGGGCCCGCGGTGGGGGCCTGCCCACGATGATGCCCGGCAGTCCCGCAGAGCGAAATCGGGTTCCCGCATCGTGGGACGGGGCACCCCTGCACCCCCCGTCCCGACCTCACACCCCCGGTCGAAGGGGGGTGTGGCGCCGGGCGGGGGGTGTGGGTGATCGCCCGGCTCCCGGGTCACGCTCGCACCCCCGTCGACCCGGGGTGTGAGCGCACGCACCCCCCAGCGCGTGCGTTCACACCCCTCTCGTGCCCACGGCTATCCGGGGAAGTCGACGACGTGGTTGCCGTCGACGGTGTCCAGCGTGATCGTGGACGGGTCGGGCAGCGTGCCGGGGGCCTGTTCTTCCCCCGCGAGCGGCGGCCCGATCACCGGCGGCTCCCCGGCGAGCGTGAACGGCGCGGCCGTGTAGTCGAGCGGGGCCACCTCAGCGGGTGGTGAGGGCGTCGAGGGTGACGGGGTGGCCGGCGACGTCGAGCGTCACGGCGCCGGAGTGCTCGCCGGACAGCTCGTGGTGCCCGTTCACGAGCGTGTACGCGAGCAGGGTGGTGGGCCCCTCCAGGAGCTCCAGCCGTAGCCCCTCGTCCGCCGGCAGTGCCTCCCGGTCGGCGAGCGTCAGCTGGTGGTTGGGCCACGACGGCGTCATCGGTCTCTCCCCTCGACGCGCACATCGTCCCACGCAGCACCGACGGCCATGGGCCGTTCGAGGAATTCCACGGGTCGGTGGCAGGGTGGGGTGGTGAGCGACGGGTTGTTCGAGATCGACGAGGCCCGGGCTCCTGCTGCGCCCGAGCGGCCCTCGGCCACCGCGCCGCTGGCCGTCCGGATGCGGCCCCGCACCCTCGACGAGGTGGTCGGCCAGGCCCACCTGCTGCGCGCCGGCGCCCCGCTGCGGCGGCTCGTCGAGGGCGGTGCGGCGGCGTCCGTGCTGCTCTACGGCCCGCCCGGCACCGGCAAGACGACGATCGCGCGGCTGCTCGCGGGCGTGGGGAGCCGGCACTTCGTCGCGCTCTCGGCGCTGTCGTCGGGCGTCAAGGAGCTGCGCGAGGTGATCACCGACGCGCGCCGCCGCCGCGACCACCACGACCAGCAGACCGTGCTGTTCATCGACGAGGTGCACCGCTTCTCCAAGACCCAGCAGGACGCGCTGCTCGGGGCCGTCGAGGACAGGCTCGTGCTGCTCGTGGCCGCCACCACGGAGAACCCGTCGTTCTCGGTGGTGTCGCCGCTGCTGTCGCGCTCGCTGGTGCTGCAGCTGCAGTCGCTCACCGACGACGACGTCCGCGAGCTGCTGCGCCGGGCCGTCGCCGACCAGCGCGGCCTGAACGACACCGTGTCCCTCGCCCCGGACGCCGAGGACGCGCTGGTGCGGCTGGCCGCCGGCGACGCCCGGCGGGCGCTCACCGCGTTGGAGGCGGCTGCGGACGGGGTGGTCGGCACCGGCTCCGACACGGTCGACGTGGCCGCGGTCGAGCGGGCCGTCACCGAGGCGACCGTGCGCTACGACCGCCAGGGCGACCAGCACTACGACGTGATCAGCGCGTTCATCAAGTCCATCCGCGGCTCCGACCCCGACGCCGCGCTGCACTATTTGGCCCGCATGCTCGTCGCGGGGGAGGACCCGCGGTTCATCGCCCGGCGGTTGATGGTCCACGCGAGCGAGGACATCGGGCTGGCCGATCCCACCGCGCTGCAGGCCGCGGCGGCCGCCGCGCAGGTGGTGCAGCTCGTCGGGCTGCCGGAGTGCCGGATCGCGCTGGCCCAGGCCACCCTGCACCTGGCCACCGCGCCGAAGTCGAACGCCGTGATCGTCGGGATCGACGCGGCGATGGCCGACGTGCGCGCCGGCGCGGTCGGGGCGGTGCCGCCGCACCTGCGCGACGGCCACTACGCCGGCGCCGAGAAGCTCGGCAACGCGGTCGGCTACCGCTACCCGCACAGCGACCCGGCGGGCGTGGTGACCCAGCAGTACCCACCCGACGCGCTGGTGGGGAAGGACTACTACGAGCCCACCGAGCACGGAGCCGAACGGACGCTGAAGGACCGGGTGGGCAAGCTCCGCCGGGCGGTGCGCGGCGGAGCCTGAGCGGCCCTCCCCATCCCACAACGAGTGGCACTCTCGTCGCATAGGTTCGTACGGGAGTGCCACTCGTTGGTGAGAGGAGGGTCAGGGGCGGGGGAGCAGCGGGCTCACGTCGGTCCGGAAGTGCATGGACCTGTAGGGCCAGTTGGTGGTGGTGTTCCACTGGCTCACCACCAGGTGCAGGTCGGCCCAGGTGCTGCCGGGGATGACGTAGCCGCCGTACAGCTGGGCCACCCTCCCCGCGGCGTGGTCCTCGTCCTCCCAGTTCACGCCCCGCAGGACCGTCGCGACCGGGGCCCGGTAGAGGTCGGCCGTGGGGGAGTCGAGCGCGCGGACGTCGATGCGGTAGTTGCCCGCGTCGAACGCGACGAGCATCCACCGTTCCTCGACGCGCCGCAGGCACAGCTCGCCGAACGCGCCGGTCAGGGCCACGGTGGGCGGGCGCCCCCAGCCCCAGCCGCCGGCCGGGGCGAACCCCCACCCCTCCCACACGCCGGGGTCGGTGAGCCGGTCCTCGGGCACCCGCTGCAGGATCAGGCCGTCGTCACGCTGGAAACCCGTCGAGAAGGCGTAGACGAACCCGTCGCCGCCGCGCTCCCAGGTGATCATCTGGAACAGGCCGTCGAGGTGGTCGGGCCGCCACCGGGTGCCCGTCGGGCGCCAGGTCACGCCGTTGTCGGTGGAGCGGTGCAGCTCCGTCCAGTGCACGTGGCCCAGCTCGCGGCACACCATGACGTGCAGGTACATCGTGTCGCCGACGGTGATGACGTCGGTGGGCAGCTTCGTGGTGACCCGGTGCCAGCGCCGGCCCTGGCGGTGCGGGGTCTGGTGGATGTAGCGGGCGACCTGCCGGGCGCGGTCGCCGCGGCCGGCGGACCCGGTCCACGCCAGGCCCGTCGCGACGCTGTCGGGGTCGGCGAACAGCGCCACCGGCGAGCGCCAGCCCCGCAGTCCGCCCACCCCGGCCTTGCGGAACGTGTCGCCGAAGACCGACA
>CAXTTN010000296.1:0-6691 GCA_964247105.1 uncultured Pseudonocardia sp. | reverse complement strand
CGTTCATGAAGGGCACGGGCCTGGGCAAGGTCTGCGCGCTGATCACCGACGGCCGGTTCTCCGGCGGCTCGTCGGGCATCTCGGTGGGGCACATCTCCCCCGAGGCCGCGGCCGGCGGCGTGATCGGGCTGATCGAGGACGGCGACCGGATCGTCCTCGACGTCCACCAGCGCACGATCGCGCTGCTGGTCGACGACGCCGTGTTGGCCGAGCGCCGCGCCAAGATGGAGGCGAGCGAGCACCCCTGGCAGCCGAGGAACCGCGACCGCGAGGTCAGCAAGGCCCTCCGCGCCTACGCCGCGCTGGCGACGAGCGCCCACACGGGAGCGGTCCGCCGCCTCCCCTGACCGCCCCTTCGCACTTCGGAGCCATAACGCGGCCAAGAGCGCCCCCGAACCACACGGTGGCTCCGAAGTGCGTCAGGGGAAGCGGGTGAGGGCGACCTGTGCGCTCTCCAGCATCTCCTGCACCCGGGCTGGGCCGAGGTGGTCGGCGGCGAAGCCCAGGTACTGGACGTTGGCCTGCAGCTCGCCCCAGCCCCGCTCCCAGGGCGGCGCGTGGTCGGTGTACCGAGCCGGCACCTCGGCGCCCTGGGCGCAGAGCACGGCCAGGTCGAGGCCCGCGGGGGCCACGCGCGCGTTGCCCCAGTCGATCAGCACGTCACCCAGGACGTTGCCGCGGTGCGCGTCGCCGTGGCAGAGCGTGCGGGGCAGCGTGGCGAGCGCCCGCCGGATCCGGGGATCGTCGCGCCACGCGAGCAGCGCGTGCTCGGCGTCGGCGAACGCCGCGTCGCCGGTGCGGGCGAAGGCGCCCCGGACCGCGACCAGGATGTGGTCGCACAGCGCGGCCCACCACGGCCCGTCGACCACCGGGATGCCGCGCGGGCGCTTGCGGTACCAGTGGGTGTGCACGCGGGCGAGGGTGTCCCAGACCGCGTCGGGCACGGGGGCGCCGTCGGCGAGGGGCGGGGCGTCGACGAAGGGCAGGGCCACCCAGCCGGGCCCGACCGCGACCGCGCCGGAGACGCCGCCGACCACCGCCACCGCACGCATCGCCGCCACCTCGACGGGCGACGCGCTCTTCAGCACGACCCGCGCGGTGCCCCGGCCGATGTCCAGGTCGATCCGCTCCACGGCGTCGCTCACGTACCCGCCCGCCAGCGGGGTGCGCCCGACCACCCGCGGCGAACCGCCCAGCGCGCGCCCCACCGCGGGGAGCCAGGCGTCGTCGGCGACGGCCATCCTCTCCGCTGCCCCGATCCGGGCTCAGGGCGCGGGCTGGCGCAACAGGATCCGCACCAGCACGGCCGCCGCGACCCCGATCACCAGCGCCAGCACCCCCCACGACGCCGGACGCCGGTGCCAGGGCCGGCCGTTGTCCAGCGCGATGCGCCCGGGCCCGGTGAACACCAGCGCCGCCGCGCCGAGCCCCAGCACCACGTCGAACTCGACCGCGTTCGAGCCCGCGGCAGAGGTGACGAAGAAGCCGTTGCCCAGCTTCACGAGCACCGCGTTGATCATGATCGCGAGCAGGCCGGCCGCGGCCAGCGGCGTCAGCACGCCGAGCACGACGAACGCCCCGCCGACCAGCTCGGCGACGCCCGTGACCCACGACAGCGTGATGCTCTGCTGGTAGCCGTAGCCCTGCAGCATCCGGGCGAACTCGGCGATGCCCGTGCCGCCCCACAGCCCGAACACCTTCTGCGCGCCGTGGGCGAACAGCACCCCGCCGACGGCGAACCGCAGCAACAGCAGGCCGATGTCGGTGCCGCCGTTCCACTCCAGCGGGCGGCGGGTGGGGCGGGTCTTCGTGGGATCGTTCCCCGCGACACCGCCGTATCCCGGAACGGTGGTGGTCGGAAACTCGCTCATGGGACGGCAGAGTAGCGCCGGGCCGCCCTCAGTACCCGTTCTCGACGAGGTTGGGCGGCTTCTCCCCGCGGGCGAACGCGGCGATCTGCTCGGCCGCCACCCGGTAGCCCCGGTTCAGGGCGCCCGGCACGCTGCCGCCGACGTGCGGCGTGAGCAGCAGCCCGGGCGCCTTCCACAGCGGGTGGTCGGCGGGCAGCGGCTCGGGATCGGTGACGTCGACCGCGGCGAGCAGGCGGCCCGCGGCCAGCTCGGCGGTGAGCGCGGCCGTGTCCGCGACGGGCCCGCGCGCGGCGTTGACCAGCAGCGCTCCGTCGGGCATCGCGGCGAGGAAGGCGGCGTCGACGAGCCCGCGCGTGTCGTCGGTGAGGGGCACGATCACCACGCAGGCGTCGTGGTGCGGGAGCAGGTCGCGCACCTCGTCGATGCCGTGGACGCCGTCGCGGGCCCGGCGGCCGACCAGCGTCGTCTCCACCTCGAACGGCGCCAGCCTGCGCACGGTGTGCTCGGCGACGTCGCCCGCGCCCACGATCAGCACCTTCTTGCCCGCCAGCTGCCCGGTGACGTGCTGGTCCCAGCGGGCCTCGTCCTGCCGGCGGACGAAAGCGGGCAACTCCCGGTACACCGCCAGCATCACGCCCACGATCCACTCGGCGGTGGGGCCGCCGTGCGCTCCGCGGCAGTCCGACAGCGCGACGCCGTCGGGGAGCCGGCCCACCCACATCTCGGCGCCGGCCGTCAGGAGCTGCACCAGCCGCAGCTCCGGCACCCGCGACGCCAGTCCGACCGCGCCGGCCGAGGCGAGGAACGGCGGCACCAGCACGTCCGCGGGCGGGAGCTCACCGTCCGGGTCGTAGACCGACGCCGTCACCCCGGGGATGTCCGCGAGCGCCGCGACGCCCTCGTCGTGAGCCACCAGCACCCGGATGTCGACCATGGTGGCGACGGTACTCAC
Organism: uncultured Pseudonocardia sp.; assembly: GCA_964247105.1. Classification (GTDB taxonomy): domain Bacteria; phylum Actinomycetota; class Actinomycetes; order Mycobacteriales; family Pseudonocardiaceae; genus Pseudonocardia. The sequence continues at coordinate 3,868 of CAXTTN010000296.1, read as the reverse complement.
CGGGCGCTCACCCGGCTCGACCTAACCTGGGGTCGTGGGAGGACGAGTGGGGCGCGGTCTCGCCGCCGGCCTGCTCGCGTTCCTGCTGGGCGCGTGCGCCACCTTCCCCGACGACGGGCCGCGCGACTGGCAGCCCGCGATCGAGGGGGCCGGTGAGCTGGGCGGGCCGCCGTCCGTCGCCGAACCCGACACGCCCGATGCGGCCCCGCCGAGCCCACCGTCCAGCGGTTCGCCGCAGACGCCCCCGGCCTGTGTCGACCCGGATCCGCAGGTGGTGGCGACCTGCCTCGACCCGGTCGGCGCGATCGCGGTGCTGCCCGACTCGGCCACCGCGCTGGTCGGCGAGCGCACCACGGGCCGCGTGCTGCAGGTGACGAAGGACCGCCCGCCGGTGCTCGTCACCACCGTCCCCGTCGACGCGGCGGGCGGCGGCGGCCTCACCGGCCTCGTGCTCTCGCCGTCCTACGCCGAGGACCAGCTGGTGTACGCCTACGTCACCACCGCCACCGACAACCGCGTCGTCCGCATCGCCCGCGGCGAACCCGCCAAGCCCGTGCTGGTCGGCATCCCGCGCGGGCCGGTGAACAACGGCGGCGCGCTCGGCGTGGACGTCGACGGGTCGTTGCTCGTGGCCACCGGGGACGCCGGCGGCGACCCGAACGCACCCGGGTCGCTCGCCGGCAAGCTGCTGCGCATCGACACCCTCGGCCGCCCCGGCCAGGGCAACCCGACGCCGGGATCGCCCGTGCTGAGCTCCGGGCTGCAGGCGCCGGGCGGGATCTGCGTGGACCCGAAGTCGACGCTGACCTGGGTCACCGACCGCACCGCCACCCGTGACGTGCTGCACGAGATCGTCCCCGGCCCGCTGCCCGCCCCCGCCTGGACCTGGCCCGACCGCCCCGGCGTCGCGGGCTGCATGGCCCAGCCGGGGCTGGTGGCGGTGGCGGAGTCGACCGGGGCCGCGCTGTTCGTCCTGCACCCGTCGGAGACCGGGGCGTTCACCGGCGTCCCGGAGACGCAGCTGGCGAACACCTACGGCCGGCTGTCGGCCGCCGCGCTCGCCCCGGACGGCCTGCTGTGGCTGGGCACGGTGAACAAGGCCGGGGGCAAGCCGGTGCCCAGCGACGACCGGGTGATCCGCATCCAGCCCCCCGCCGGGGGCGGCGCCAGCGCGGCGTAGCCGGCCGCCACGACCAGCAGTTCGGTGGGACGCTCCAGAGCGTCCGCCGTAGCCACCCGGACTGCGGCGCCTACCCGGGACGTCGTCACTGCGCGGCCCGGTGCACCACGTGGGCCGACCCGCCCGATGGTGGCGGCACGGGCATGATCGGTGATGGCGGACGTGTGACCGCAGGGGGCACGGCCACGCGCCCCAGAACGGCGATCATCCGCGTTCCGCGGAACGCGCGGGGCGGCGTCAGCCGCAGCGTTCGATGATCAGCTCCCGGACCCGCTTGGCGTCGGCCTGGCCCCTCGTCGCCTTCATCACCGCACCGACGATGGCACCAGCGGCGGCGACCTTGCCTCCCCGGATCTTCTCCACGACGTCGGGCTGGGCGGCCAGCGCCTCGTCGACCGCGGCGATGAGCGCCCCGTCGTCGGACACCACGGCCAGGCCGCGGGCGGCGACCACCTCGTCGGGCGTGCCCTCCCCGGCCAGCACCCCGTCGACGACCTGCCGGGCGAGCTTGTTGTTCAGCTCCCCCGACGCGACGAGCGCGATCACGCGGGCCACCTGAGCAGGGGTGATCGGCAGCTCGTCCAGTGCGACCTCGCGGGTGTTGGCCTGCTGCGCCAGGTACGCGACCCACCAGGACCGCGCGTCACCGGCGGGCGCGCCCGCCGCGACGGTGGCCTCGATGAGGTCGAGCGCGCCGGCGTTGACCAGGTCACGCAGCTCCTCGTCCGACAGCGACCACTCCGCCTGCAGCCGCGCGCGCCGGGCCCACGGCAGCTCGGGCAGGGTGCCGCGCAGCTCCTCCACCCACTCGGCCGGGGGCGCGATCGGGACCAGGTCGGGCTCCGGGAAGTACCGGTAGTCCTCCGAGGTCTCCTTGATCCGCCCGGAGCGGGTGCTCGCCGTGTCCTCCTGGAAGTGCCTGGTCTCCTGCACGACCTTCTCACCGGCGTCGAGCAGGCCCGCGTGCCGGCTCATCTCGTAGCGGACGGCGCGTTCCACCGAGCGCAGCGAGTTGACGTTCTTGGTCTCGCTGCGGGTCCCCAGTTCGCCGGAGTCGCGGGGCGAGAGCGAGAGGTTGACGTCGCAGCGCATCGAGCCCTGGTCCATCCGGACGTCCGAGACGCCGAGCGACTTGATCAGGTCGCGCAGCGCCGTGACGTACGCGCGCGCCACCTCGGGCGCCCGCTCGCGAGTGCCGGGGATCATCTTCGTGACGATCTCGATCAGCGGGACGCCGGCGCGGTTGTAGTCGAGCAGCGAGTACTCCGCGCCGTGGATCCGCCCGGTGGCGCCGCCGACGTGCAGCGACTTGCCGGTGTCCTCCTCCATGTGCGCGCGCTCGATCTCCACGCGGAAGGTCGACCCGTCGTCGAGCAGCACGTCCAGGTACCCGTTGACGGCGATCGGCTCGTCGTACTGGGAGGTCTGGAAGTTCTTCGGCATGTCCGGGTAGAAGTAGTTCTTCCGCGCGAACCGGCCCCACGGCGCGATCTCGCAGTTGAGCGCCAGCCCGATCCGCATCGCCGACTCGACGGCCGTGCGGTTCACCACCGGCAGCGAGCCGGGCAGGCCCAGGCAGGTCGGGCAGACCTGGGTGTTGGGCTCGGCACCGAACTCCGTGGGGCAGCCGCAGAACATCTTCGTGTTCGTGTTGAGCTCGACGTGCACCTCGAGCCCCAGCACGGGGTCGTAGCGCTCGACGACGTCGTCGAAGTCGACCAGAGTCAGTGGTCTCATGCCGAGTGCTCCCTTCCGGAGGCCGCGAAGGCGACGGGGGTCGTGATGCTGGCCGGCGCCGTCATGACTGGACCTCCGGGGCGACGAGGGCCTCGCGGGTGGCCTCGTAGGCCGCGGCGACCCGGTACATCACGGCCTCGCCCAGCGCGGGCGCCATGATCTGCAGGCCGACCGGGAGGCCGTCCTCGGCCAGCCCCGACGGCACCGACATCGCCGCGGTGCCGGCCAGGTTGGTGGGGATCGTGGCCAGGTCGTTGAGGTACATGGCCAGCGGGTCGTCCACCTTGTCGCCGATCGGGAACGCGGTGGTGGGCGCCGTCGGCGAGACGAGGACGTCGGCCTGGGCGAACGCCGCGGCGAAGTCGCGGCTGATCAGCGTGCGCACCTTCTGCGCCTGGCCGTAGTAGGCGTCGTAGTAGCCCGACGACAGCGCGTAGGTGCCGAGGATGATCCGGCGCTTCACCTCGGGGCCGAACCCGGCCTCGCGGGTGAGCGCCATGACCTCCTCCGCGCTCGACCCGGCGTCGACGCGCAGGCCGTAGCGCATCGCGTCGAAGCGGGCGAGGTTGGACGAGACCTCGCTCGGCAGGATCAGGTAGTACGCCGCGAGCCCGTACTCGAAGTGCGGGCAGCTCACCTCGACGACCTCGGCGCCCAGCTTCTCCAGCTGCCGCAGCGCCGCCTCGAACGACGCGCGGACGCCGGGCTGGTAGCCCTCACCGCCCAGCTCGCGGACGACGCCGACGCGCAGCCCGGCGAGATCCCCGGACGCGCCGAGCCGCGCGGCGTCGACGACGGCCGGGACCGGCGCGTCGATGGAGGTCGAGTCCAGCGGGTCGTGCCCGGCGATCACCTCGTGCAACAGCGCGGTGTCGAGGACGGTGCGCGCGCAGGGCCCGCCCTGGTCCAGCGACGACGCGCAGGCGATGAGGCCGTAGCGCGAGACGCCGC
>CAXTTN010000295.1:0-6748 GCA_964247105.1 uncultured Pseudonocardia sp. | reverse complement strand
ACCGCCCGCATGATCTGGCTGTCGCCCTCCTCGGACCAGCGGTTGCGGATGTCCCCGTTCGAGGGCGGCTCGCGCGGGGCGAAGGGGTCCTCGGCGAGGCCGCGCGGACGCGTCGGCAGGGGCACGGCGGGATCGGCGCTCCGTACGCCCACGTCACGGCCCCGCTGCGGCGTCTCGTCGACCGGTTCGGCACGGAGGTCTGCCTCGCCGTCACCGCCGGGGTCGAGGTGCCGGGCTGGGTGCGGGAGGCGCTCCCGACCCTCCCGGAGCTGATGGCCGGGTCCGACGCCCTGGCCGCGACGGTCGACCGCGCGTGCGTCGACCGCACCGAGGCCACGCTGCTGGCCGGGCGGGTGGGGGAGGAGTTCGACGTCGTCGTGCTGAAGCCCGGCGGCGACGGGGCCGGCGAGGTCTACCTGCACGAGCCCCCGGTCCTCGCCAAGTGCAGCGGACACCTGACCGCCGGGGCGACCGTGCGGGTGCGGCTGGTGGAGGCCGATCCGCACACCGGGCGCATCTCGTTCGCAGCCGGGTAGACCGTGCGCTTCCGCTACGGCATCGAGCACGAGCTCGCGATCCTGCACCCCGACGGCTCCTTCGCCGACCACACGAACCTCGCGTTCGACGACGTGCAGGCGATCGTCGACGCGCTCCCCGAGGACCCGGCCGACTACCCCGACCTGCGCGTCGGCGACCAGGGCATCAAGCGGAAACGCTGGTACGTCGAGGGGTTCGAGCGGTTCGACGAGGACGGCGGCCTCGTGCGCTGCGACCCCAAGGGCCTGGAGATCCGCACCCGGATCCACGACTCGGTGGAGTCGGCCGTCGCCGCGCTGGACGCCGACGTCCGGCGTCTCGACGTCGAGCTGGCCCGGCACGGCCGGTCCGCCGTCGCGATCGGCTTCAACCCGCTGCGTTCGGAGTACGCGGTCGAGCCGCCGCTGAACGCCTGGGAGCGGGAGCACCGGACGGGCTCGCCCGAGGAGCGCACCGCGTACCTGCACATGAGCACGTACGGCCCGGACCTCAACCTGTCCGCCGACGGCCTGGACGCGGCCGCGCTCGTCGACGTCGCCCGCAAGCTCACCCACTACAGCCCCTGGCTCGTGCCGCTGTCGTTCTCCTCCCCGTTCCGGGACGGGGCGCCGTGGGGCGGGCTGTCGGCGCGCACCAGCGTCCGGACGGGGCTGCGGCCCGCGGTGATGGTGTTCCTGGGCGACGGCGAGCCGCAGGTCGACGCCGACCCGTCGCTCACCCAGGTCGCCCGCCTGCCCGCCGAGATCGGCCGCGTCGAGTTCAAGGCCTTCGACGCCGGCCCCGACCTCCCGCTCTACGGCGAGCTCCTCAGCCTCCTGACCGGCCTGGTCCTGGACGACACCCTGCCCGGCCGCCGCACCACGCCCGACGCCGCCGCCCACCGGCACGTCGCCCGCGCCGGCCTGCGCGACGACACGGTTCACCGGGCCACCGGCGAGCTGCTGGCGGCGGCCGAGAGGTCTCTGACCGGCCGCGACGCCGACCTGACCCGCCTGGCCGCCCTGCGCCTGCGCTGGTCGGCCCGCCACTGCCCCGCCGAGGACATGCTGGCCCGCCACGCGTCCGGCGAGCCGGTGGCCGGCCTCCACCCCTAACCGCGAGTCCACCTTCTCGACACGGCGAATGTGCCGATCGGGCCCATGCCGGATCAGCCAACACGGCGTGCTCGATCGGTCGACTCGCGGGGGTGGTTGAACCCACCGCGCGAGTCGACCGATCGGGCACGGTGTGGTCGCCGATCCGGCACGGATTCGCCGGCGAGGCCTAGGGTCGGGGTGTGGCCACCGCACAGTTCTCCGCCGAGACCGCGAGCTCCGGCGCGTTCGTCCGCCAGCCCAACCGCTTCGCCGACCGGATCACCGCCGACGGCTCCTCGGGCCGCATCCCCGAACCGGGCCGCTACCGGCTCGTCGTCAGCCTCGCGTGCCCGTGGGCGCACCGCTCGGTGATCGTCCGCAGGATCCTCGGCCTGGAGGAGGCGATCTCGCTGGCGATCGTCGACCCGATCCGTGACGAGTCGGGCTGGCGCTTCACCCTCGACGACGGCGGGCGCGACCCGGTGCTGGGCATCGCGTACCTGTCCGAGGCCTACCTCGCCACGGACCCGGAGTACAGCGGCCGCGTCACGGTGCCGGCGCTCGTGGACACGGCGACCGGCACGGTCGTGACCAACGACTACCCGCAGATCAGCCTGGACCTCTCGACGGAGTGGAAGGCCTTCCACCGCGACGGCGCGCCGGACCTCTACCCGCATGCCCTGCGCGCGGAGATCGACGCCGTCAACGCCGACGTCTACCGCGACGTCAACAACGGCGTCTACCGCTGCGGGTTCGCCGCGTCACAGGAGGCGTACGAGGAGGCCTACGCCGCCCTCTGGACGCGCCTGGACGTGCTCGAGGAACGCCTGTCGCGACAGCGCTACCTGGTCGGGGACGCCCTCACCGAGGCCGACGTCCGGCTGTTCACCACGCTCGTCCGCTTCGACGCGGTCTACCACGGCCACTTCAAGGCCAACCGCCAGAAGATCACCGAGATGCCGGCGCTGTGGGCCTACGCCCGCGACCTCTTCCAGACCCCCGGCATCGGCGAGACCGTCGACTTCTCCCACATCAAGCCGCACTACTACGCCACCCACCGGACCATCAACCCGACGGGCATCGTGCCGGTCGGCCCCGACCCGTCCGGCTGGCTGGAGCCACACGGGCGGGGCTGACCGGCAGGAGCTCAGCTGTAGGAGTGGTCCGCGTCGGGGTAGGAGCCGCCGCGCACCTCGTCGGCGTACTCCTTCGCCGCGGCGAGCAGGATCTCGCCCATCGCGGCGTACTGCTTGACGAACCGCGGCGTGCGGCCCCGGTTCATGCCGGCCATGTCCGACCACACCAGCACCTGCGCGTCGGTGTCCGGGCCGGCGCCGATCCCGATGGTCGGGATCACCAGCTCGGCCGTCACCCGCTTGGCGACGTCGGCGGGCACCATCTCCAGCACCACGCCGAACGCCCCCGCGCGCTGCAGCTCCAGCGCGTCCTCGATGAGCCGCTCGCCCGCGTCGCCGCGGCCCTGGACGCGGTAGCCGCCCAGCGCGTGCTCGCTCTGCGGGGTGAACCCGAGATGGGCCATGACGGGGATGCCCGACTGCGACAGCGCCTCCACGTGCGGCGCGAACCGCTTCCCGCCCTCGAGCTTGACGGCGTGCGCGCCGCCCTCCTTCATGAACCGGTAGGACGTGGTGAGCGCCTGCTCCGGGCTGACCTGGTAGCTGCCGAACGGCAGGTCGGCCACCACCAGCGCGCTCGTCGTGCCCCGGACCACGGCCTTGACCAGCGGCATCAGCTCGTCGACCGTCACGGGCAGCGTGTTCTCGTAGCCGTAGACGTTGTTGGCGGCGGAATCACCCACCAACAGAACCGGTATCCCGGCCTCGTCGAAGATCTCGGCGGAGTACAGGTCGTACGCGGTGAGCATCGGCCACCGCTCGCCGCGCTCCTTCATCTCGCGCAGGTGGTGGATCCGGGTGCGCTTGGGCTTCCCGGCCGCCGTGCGGTAGGGGGCGACCTCGGCTGTCTCAGACATCATCGTCCGTCCCTCCCTCGAGGCCCGCTCGCGGGTCCCCGGGTCATCAGGTGTTGACGACGAAAGCCTGACAGGGCCGATGCCGGTGCGCACGACCCTGCGACGAGGTTCACACGCATACTGTCCCCGTGATCGTGCCCGAAGTCGGCGCCGTCATCGGCGGCCTGCGTATCGATGCCGTGGCCGGGCGCGGCGGGATGGGCGTCGTCTACCGGGCGCACCAGCTCGCGCTCGATCGCACGGTGGCGCTGAAAATCGTCAACCCGGAGCTGGCGGGTGACCCCGAGTTCCGCGAGCGGTTCCGCCGCGAGGCCCGGCTGGCCGCCTCCCTGGACCATCCGCACGTCGTCCCGGTGCTCCACGCGGGCGAGGACGGCGGGTACCTCTACCTCACGATGCGCTACGTCGACGGCGTGGACATGGCCGCGATGATCGCCGACCGCGGCCGCCTCGACCCCCGCGACGTTGCCGGGATCGTCGCGCAGGTGGGTGACGCCCTCGACGCCGCGCACGCCCGCGGGCTCGTGCACCGGGACGTCAAACCGGCGAACGTCCTGGTCACCGGCCCGCCGGGGGCGCGTCACGCGTTCCTCACCGACTTCGGCATCAGCAAGGAGATCGAGGGCAGCTCGGTCACGCGGAGCGGCCACTTCGTCGGGTCGATGGACTACATCGCGCCGGAGGCGCTGGAGGGCGGGGCGGTGGACGGCCGCGCCGACGTCTACTCGCTCGGGTGCGTGCTGTTCCACGCCCTGACCGGGCAGGTGCCGTTCCCCCGGGAGTCCACCGCCGCACGGATGTACGCCCACCTGCACCTCCCGGCGCCGGCCCTGGGCGCGGTGGTTCCCGGGCTCGGCGGCCCGTTCGACGCGGTGCTGGCCCGGGCACTGGCCAAGCAGCCCGCCGACCGGTTCGCGACGGCGGGGGAGCTGGGCCGGGCCGCGCTGGCCGCCGCAGCCGTGACACCCGCGGCATGGGCCCCGCCCCGGATGCCGTCCTACCGTCCGTCGGCGCCGACCCCGCCGGCCCCGCCCCCGCTGGCCCCCCCGCTGGCCCTGCCGACCCGGGCCGACCCGCCGGCCGAACCACGCCGCAGCCGGAGGAAGTTGCTGCTCGGCGGGGCCGGCGTCCTCGCCGCCGCGGCGCTCGTGGCGGCCGCGGTCGTGGCGGTGCCGACGCTGACCGGCGGGCCGGCGGTCGCCACGACGGCAACCGCCCCGGCACCGACCGTGCCGGCCGGACGGGTCGTCGGCGACCCCATCCCCGTCGGCGCCGGCCCGATCGACCTGGTCGGCGGCGCCGGTTACATCTGGACCGCCGACGCCGACGACGGCACGATCACCCGGATCGACCCGGCGACCCGCGCCGCGAAGAAGATCGCCGTCGGCGGCCAGCCCAACGGCCTGGTGATCGGCCAGGGCAAGGCCTGGGTGTGGAACTACTCCTCGGCGATCACCCCGGTCGACGTCACGAGCGGGGAGGTCGGCGAGCTCGTCCGCACCGACCTGAACATCTCCGCGATCGCGGGCGACGGCACGTCCGTCTGGTTCACCGTGCCCGACAGCAACGCCGTGGGCCGCGTCGACATGGCCACCGCCGCGTTCACCGACGCCCCGATCGACCTGGGACGCCGCCCCGACTCGCTCACGGTCGACGGCACGAAGCTCTACGTCGTCAGCCGGTCCGACCGGTCGATGACCACGATCGACACCGCGACGGGCACCGTGGTCGGCAGCCCGCGCGCGCTGGTGGACGGGATCGCGTCGGTCGGCGCGTCCGGGGGCCGGTTGTACGTCTCCGGCCCGGCCGGCTTCGGGCTCCTCGGCGACGCGCCGCTCACGACCGACCAGCTCGTCTCCGGATCGGGGGCGGCGGGGATCGTCCCCGACGGCGACACGCTGTGGTTGATCGACGAGGACCGCAACGAGATCCGCCGCGTCGCTCCCGACCTGAGGACGCCCGTCGCGGCCCCGATCACGGGCATCGGCGCCGGCGTCGGGGACGCGGAGGTCGTCGACGGCGTGTTCTGGTTCTCCGACCGCACCGCCGACACGGTCACCCGCATCGACCCCACCCCCCTCTGACCGCGAGGCGCGAGTCGACCTTCTCGACACGGAGTAGATGCCGATCGGGCACGTGCCGGATCGGCGATCTCAGCGTGCCTGTTCGTCAACTCGCGGGGGTGTTGCGGTGCAGCTCGTCGAGCCAGATCGCCGCCGACAGGTCCGACGGGGCGCGCCAGTCGCCGCGGGGCGAGAGCGAGCCGCCCGAGGAGACCTTGGGGCCGTTGGGCATCGCGGACCGCTTGAACTGGCTGAAGCCGAAGAAGCGCTGCGCGAACGTCTCCAGCCACCGCCGGATCTCGCCCAGCGAGTAGGCGTACCGCTCGTCGGCGGGGAAGCCCGGCGGCCACGCGCCGTTCTCCGCGTCACGCCAGGCGTGCCACGCCAGGAACGCGATCTTCGACGGCCGGAAGCCGTAGCGCAGCACGTGGAACAGCGAGAAATCGGCCAGCGCGTACGGTCCGATCGTGGCCTCGGTGCTCTGCACCTTCCCGTCCTGGCCGGCGGGCACCAGCTCGGGGGAGATCTCGGTGTCGAGCACGGCCTCGAGCACCTCGCCGACCTCGGCGTCGAACTGCCCCGACGCCACGACCCAGCGGATCAGGTGCTGGATCAGCGTCTTGGGCACGCCCGGGTTGACGTTGTAGTGCGACATCTGGTCGCCGACGCCGTAGGTGCACCAGCCCAGCGCCAGCTCCGAGAGGTCGCCGGTGCCGAGCACGATGCCGCCGCGCTGGTTGGCCGCGCGGAACAGGTAGTCGGTGCGCAACCCGGCCTGCACGTTCTCGAACGTCACGTCGTACACCGGCTCGCCCGCGGAGAACGGATGGCCGAGCTCGGTGAGCATCAGCCGGGCCGTGCCGGTGATGTCGATCTCCTCGAACGTCACGCCCAGTGCCACCGCGAGCCGCGTCGCGTTCGTCTTGGTGCCCGCGCTCGTCGCGAAGCCGGGGAGGGTGAACGCGAGGATGTCGCCGCGCGGCCGCCCGAGCCGGTCCATCGCCCGGGCCGCGACGATCAGCGCGTGGGTGGAGTCGAGCCCGCCCGACACGCCGATCACGACCTTCGGCTGACCGATC
>CAXTTN010000294.1:0-6765 GCA_964247105.1 uncultured Pseudonocardia sp. | reverse complement strand
CCCGAGACCGGCATCGAGATCCACCGCTACGGCGCGCACCTGTTCCACACGTCCAACGAGCGGGTGTGGGAGTACTGCAACCGCTTCACCGAGTTCACCGGTTACCAGCACCGCGTGTTCGCGCGCGTCGGCGAGCAGGTCTACGCGTTCCCGATGAACCTGGCGCTGATCAACCAGTTCTTCGGCCGCTCCTACACCCCCGACGAGGCGCGCGCGCTGATCGCCGAGCAATCCGGGGAGATCGACACGCACGATGCGAAGAACCTGGAGGAGAAGGGGATCTCGCTGGTCGGGCGCCCGCTCTACGAGGCGTTCGTCAAGGGCTACACGGCCAAGCAGTGGCAGACCGATCCGCGCGAGCTCGACGCGTCGATCATCGCCCGGCTGCCCGTGCGCTACACGTTCGACAACCGGTACTTCAACGACCGGTTCGAGGGCCTCCCACGCGAGGGCTACACCGCGTGGCTCACGCGGATGGCCGACCACCCGAACATCGAGATCCGCACCGATGTGGACTACTTCGACGTCCGCGCCGAGATCCCGGCCGGTACCCCGACCGTCTACACCGGACCGCTGGACCGCTACTTCGACCACTCCGAGGGCGAGCTGTCCTGGCGCACCCTGGACTTCGAGCAGGAAGTGCTGCACGACACCGGCGACTTCCAGGGCACCTCGGTCATGAACTACAACGACGAGGACGTCCCGTTCACGCGGATCCACGAGTTCCGCCACTTCCACCCCGAGCGCGACTACCCGAAGGACAAGACGGTCATCGTCCGCGAGTTCTCCCGCTTCGCCGAGCCGGGCGACGAGCCCTACTACCCGGTCGGGACGCCCGAGGACCGCGCGAAGCTCGTCCGCTACCGGGAGCTCGCCCGCAAGGAGACCGCCAACGCGAACGTCCTGTTCGGCGGGCGCCTGGGCACGTACAAGTACCTCGACATGCACATGGCCATCGGATCCGCGCTGACGATGTTCGACAACCGCATCGCCCCGTACTTCACCGACGGCAGGACCCTGGCGGGCACCGAGGTCGCGGACGACTGAGCGCCGCCCTTGACGCATGCCGATATCGGCATACGATGGTGTCGTGGCACGAGCAGCGACGACGTCGGACGTCTTCAACGCCATCGCCGAGCCGCAGCGCCGGGAGATCCTGGTGCTGCTGCGGGCGGGTGAGCGGCCGGTGACCGAGCTGGCGCTGGAGCTGGGGATGACCCAGCCGGGGGCGTCCAAGCACCTGCGGGTGCTGCGGGAGGTCGGGCTGGTGCGGGACCGCAGGGCCGGCAAGCAGCGCCTGTACGGCCTCGACGCGGGCGGGCTGCGGCCGGTCCACGAGTGGACCGGCGGGTTCGAGCAGTTCTGGAACGCGAGCTTCGACCGGCTGGACGCGTACGTGCAGGATCTCGGCAGGAGCGGCCGGTGAGCGCCACGGCCGACCGCGAGATCGTCGTCTCCCGGGTCATCGATGCCCCACGTGAGCTGGTGTTCGCGGCGTTCACCGAGGTCCGGCACCTGTCGCGCTGGTGGGGTCCGGACGGGTTCACCACCGCCACGCGGGCGTTCGAGTTCCGCGTCGGCGGGGAGTGGGAGTTCGTGATGCACGGACCCGACGGGACGGCCTACCAGGAGTGGATCTCCTGGACCGAGATCGTCCCGCCGGAGCGGATCGCGATGCGCCACGGCGAGTTCCGCGGCGACCCGAACGCGTTCGAGTCGGTCATCACCTTCGTGCCCGACGGCGCGGCGACCCGGATCGAGATGCGCACGGTGTTCCCCACCGCCGAGCTGCGCGACGAGGCGGTCGAGAAGTACCACGCGGTCGAGGGCGGGCGGCAGACCCTCGACAACCTGGCTGCGTACATCCTTCGGAAGGGAGGGGAGGGCTGATGGCCGGCACCGTGTTCTTCAGCGTGTCGATGTCGCTGGACGGTTACATCGCGCCCGCGTCACTCGGGGAGCTGATGGGGCAGCAGTGGATGGAGCTGCAGCAGTGGGTCTTCCCGACGCGGTTCTTCCGGGAGAACCTGTCGCTCGGTGAGGGCGGCGAGGAGGGGCGCGACAACGACATCGTGCAGGGCGCGTTCGAGCGCACCGGCGCGAGCGTGATGGGCAAGCGCATGTTCGACGCCGGTGAGCGGATGTGGCCGGAGGACGCGCCCTTCCACACCCCGGTCTTCGTCGTGACGCACGAGAAGCGCGACCCCTGGGAGCGGCCGGGCGGGACCACGTTCCACTTCGTCACCGACGGCGTCGAGACCGCGCTCGACCAGGCCCGCGCGGCCGCGGGCGGCCGGGACGTCCGCATCGCGGGCGGCGGCGCGACGATCCTGGAGTACGTGAACGCCGGCCTGGTCGACGAGTTCTCGGTCGCCCTGTCGCCCGTGCTGTTCGGCTCCGGGATCCGCCTCTTCGAGGGCGTCGACGCGGGTCGTGTGGCGCTGGAGCAGGTCGGCGCGGAGCCGACGCAGCGGGTGACCCACCTGAGCTACCGGGTCCGGGAGCGGTAGCCACCTCGCCCGGATGGAGCTCGAGCTCGAGTCGGTCATCGGGCGCCAGGTGGAGCTGAGGACCTACGAGGACCTGAGCCGGTATTTCCGTGACAGCGTCGCCTCGACCGCCCGCCCGCTGTATGCAGCCTGAGGACCGGGTCCGGCTGCGGCACCCTCGACGCCCTGCCTCCCGTTGAGAACTGATCGGACCTGACACACTGCCACCGTGACGGACACGCTCACCGCGCCCGCCGAGCCGGAGGTGGCCGCCCCGCTGCCCCGTCGCCGGTGGAAATGGGGGGCGATCCCGGCCGTGCTGGTGCCCACCGCACTCGTCGCCTGGCACGCGTCGTTCTACGGCCGGTGGGAGGTCGACGACGCCGGCATCACGTTCGCCTACGCCCGCTCCGTCGCGACCGGGGCCGGGCCGGTGCTACAGCCCGGCCTGCCCCCCGTCGAGGGGTTCTCCGACCCCGCCTGGCTCGGCCTGCTGGTGGTGGGCCGCTGGCTGGGGCTGTTCGACCACGGCACCCTGTTCGGCGTCCCGGACTACGTCGCCTACCCCAAGGGCCTGGCGATCCTGCTGGTCGCGGGCATGTTCGCCGGCTTCTACGCCACGGCGTCGGCCGTGTGCCGCCGCCCGGCCCTGGTCACGGTCGCCGCGGGCGCGATCTGCGCGGCCATCCCGTCGTTCGTGATCTGGTGCGTGTCCGGGCTGGAGAACTCGCTGTTCGTGCTCGCGATCTCCGGCCTCGCGACGGTGCTGGTGCGGAGCGAGGCCCGGGGGAGGCTGGTGGCGGCCGGTCCCGCGGCCGTGTGCGGCGTGCTCGCCGCGCTGGCCGCCCTGACCCGTCCCGAGGGCCTGATCTACGCCGGCGCCTACCCGCTGGCCGTGCTCGTCCTGATGCGCCGCGCCGGCTGGGTACGCGGTGCGATCGCCGCGGTGATCGCCGTCGTCGCGTTCGCCGTCCCGCTGGGCACGTACCTGCTGTGGCGCCACGCGACGTTCGACGCCTGGCTGCCCACCACGGCCGTCGCGAAGTCGCAGGGCCTGCCGACGGCCACGAGCTTCGCCAAGGTCAGCGACCTCGTCGCCTACGCGGGCTGGCTGTCGGTGCTGGTCGCCGTGCTGCTGGTCGGCGCCGCCGCCGGGCGCACCTCCTTCGCGCGCCACGCCGTGGTGCTCCTGATGATCCCGCTGGCGCTGGCGCTCACCGCGTTCGGCGTGCTGGTGAACGACTGGATGATCCAGTACCGGTTCGCGACGCCGGTCTGGGCGCTGGGCGCGCTGGTGGTGGCCGTCGCCGCCGACGAGGTGCTGGGGCGGCTGCGGGTGCGGGCCCGGGTGGTGGTGGCGGTCGTCCTGACCGCGGCCCTCGCGCTCTCGGGCACCCAGTGGATCACGGCGGCGCGGTCGTACCGGGACGCCCCCGTGGCGCCGATGTGCCTGATCGTCCAGAACACCGGACGCGAGTTCAACGGCTACGTGGGCATCCTCGGCCTGAAGAACCCCTCGCTCTTCGCGCCGGAGATCGGGGGCGGGGCGCTGGTCGGGACGTCGCTGCTCACCGACGGCGCCGGCCTCGCCGAGCCGACCATCGCGAAGCTCTGGGCGGCCAAGAACTGGGCCGGCGTGCGCGACTACGTGCTCGACGTCGTCAAGCCGTCGTTCGTCCGTTCCCACGGCCAGTTCCGCACGCAGATGGCGTTCGACGCCGACCCGCGCTTCCAGGCCGCGTACGTCCTCATCGGACCCACCCCCAACGGCGGCGGCAACTGGGTGCGCCGCGACCTCGTCCCGGACGCCGCGGCGATGGCCCGGTTGCAGGAGTGGGCGGTCCGGGCCGACGCCGCCGACGCCGCCCTGCGGGCCACGCCGCTGGCCTCGTGCGGCGACCGGCTGGTGCCGGGCGCGACCGCCGCCTGAGCCCGCGGCTACCCTCGTCAGCGACCCCGAGTACATGAAGGACCCGCTTTGACGACCACCGCCGCCAGTCCCACCACCGCGCCGTCCCCGGATCCCGCGCCCGCGCCGGTCAGCAGCCTCCTCCAGCGCGTGCTCCTGCCGCGCATCGGCGATCCGATGAGCGTCCGCTCGCTCTACATGGACGAGCGCACCAGCCTGCGCGTGTCGTCGATGCCGTCCACCCCGCTCGAGCCGGTGAAGCGCGTGCTGAGCTTCGCGGGATCGTCGACGGGCCTGCGCAAGGTCCGCGCGACGTCGCGGACGTCGGCCGTGGTCAGCGCGCAGAGCGAGGTGTCGTTCGGCGCCTACTTCAACGCCTTCGCGGCCAGCTACTGGCGCCGCTGGAGCCCCCTGACGGAGGTGGCGCTGCGCCTGGAGGTGGAGGGCACCGGCCGGATCGACGTCTACCGCACCAAGGCCGACGGCTCGCACATCTTCGAGCACGGCGAGGTCATCGCCGGCTCGGGCCGCCGCTGGGTCGAGGTCACGCTCGACCTGCGCCCGTTCGAGGACGGCGGCTGGTACTGGTTCGACCTCACCACCGACGCCGACGAGCTGGTCCTGCACGGCGGCGGCTGGTACGCCACCGCGGCGCCGCGCGGCCAGGCGGCCGTCACGGTCGGGATGCCGACGTTCAACCGCCCCGCCGACGCCGTCGCCACGCTCACCGCGCTGGGCTCCGACCCGCTCGTGCTCGACGCCGTCACCGCCGTCGTCGTCGCCGACCAGGGCACGAAGAAGGTGCGCGACGAGCCCGGCTTCGAGGCCGCCGCCGCCCTGCTCGGCGACAAGCTGCGGATCATCGACCAGCCCAACCTCGGTGGCTCCGGCGGCTACGCGCGCGTCATGTACGAGGCGCTGGAGAACACCGACTGCGAGCAGATCCTCTTCATGGACGACGACATCCTGCTGGAGCCCGATTCGGTGCTCCGCGCCGTCGCGTTCTCCCGGCACTCGCGCGAGCCGATGCTCGTCGGCGGGCAGATGCTGTCGCTGCAGGTCCGGTCCCAGCTCTCGACGATGGGCGAGGTCGTCGACCGCAACGCGTTCCTCTGGCGCAACGCCCCCGGCACCGAGCCGCACCACGACCTCGCCGACCGCACCCTGCGCCAGACCCCGTGGCTGCACCGGCGCACCGACGTCGACTACAACGCCTGGTGGATGTGCCTCATCCCGCGCTCGGTCGCGGAGGACCTCGGCATGCCGCTGCCGCTGTTCATCAAGTGGGACGACGCCGAGTACGGCCTGCGCGCCCGCTCGCGCGGCTACCGCACGGCCACCGTGCCGGGCATCGCGATCTGGCACATGTCGTTCATGGAGAAGGACGACACGAGCGACTGGCAGGCCTACTTCCACTACCGCAACCGGTACGTCGCGGCCGCGCTGCACGGCCCGGACAACCCGCGGGCGCTGGTCGTCGACACTCTCAAGCGGACGATGCGGCACCTGATGCTCATGGAGTACTCGGCCGTCGCGCTGCAGGAGATGGCGCTGCGCGACTTCCTGGCCGGCCCCGAGTCGCTGTTCCCGAAGCTGCCGGTGGTGCTGGGCGAGATCCGGGCCAAGCGTGCGGAGTACGACGACGGGCGGCCGCTGGACTCGGCCACGCAGGTGCCGCTGTCGGACCTCGACGCGCTGGCCGCGCAGTCCTTCCCCGAGCCGCCGACCGGCAAGGTCGCGATCGTCAAGGGATTGGCGCAGGCGGTCGTGCACAACCTGCGCGCGCCCGCCGCGGCGCACCAGGTCGTGCCGCAGCGCAACCTGCCCTCGCGGCAGGCCCAGTGGTTCGTGCTCTCGCGGCTGGACTCGGCCACGGTCGCCACGCCCGACGGGCGCGGCGTCACGTTCCGGCGCCGCGACCGCGAGCTGTTCCGTTCGATGTTCGCCACGTCGTTCTCGCAGCTGCGGCAGATCGCGAAGGAGTGGCCGGAGCTGCGGAACCGCTACCGGGCCGCGCAGCCCGAGCTCACCAGCCGTGAGGCGTGGAAGCGCAACGTGTTCGACAGGTGACCTCCGACGCGATCGGTCCCGCGGAGGCCAGCGCGCCCGGCGGGGCGACGGCGCTGTCACCCAGTAGGGTCGCGGATGTCGGCACGTCAGAGAGCGAGATGGCCATCGTGGCAGCGCCTGCCCGGTTGGAGCCGGTGGCGCGTCCCCGCCCGACGTACACCCCGCCGGCGAAGCCGAGACCCGAGCTCCGGATCCTGCGTGCGGCGGTGTTCGGCCTGGTCGCGGCCGGTGCCGTCGTGCTCGGCCGGTTCTCGGGTCTGCTGGATGGCGGCGCGGGGTTGCTCGTGGTCGCGGTGA
>CAXTTN010000293.1:4658-6819 GCA_964247105.1 uncultured Pseudonocardia sp. | reverse complement strand
GCGCCTGTTGCTGCACGCGCGCGGCGACGGAAAGCGCGCGCGGGGCACCCGTGATCGGCGGTCTGCCGCAGTCGGCGGTGATCACCTGCGGGCGCTACTCCGTGGCGGCGCCCGCGAACTGCGCGTTGTACAGGCGGAAGTAGGCGCCTCTCGCGTCCAGGAGCTGCTCGTGGGTGCCCTGCTCCACGATGCTGCCCGCCTCCATCACGAGGATCAGGTCGGCGTCGCGGATCGTGGAGAGGCGGTGGGCGATCACGAAGCTCGTGCGGTCGCTGCGCAGCGCCGCCATCGCGTGCTGCACCAGCACCTCGGTGCGGGTGTCGACGGAGCTGGTGGCCTCGTCGAGGATCAGCAGTGACGGATCGGCCAGGAACGCCCGCGCGATCGTGATCAGCTGCTTCTCCCCCGCGCTGACGTTGCTGCCCTCCTCGTCGATCACGGTGTCGTAGCCGTCGGGGAGGCTGCGCACGAACCGGTCGACGTAGGTGGCCTGCGCCGCGGCCAGCAGCTGCTCGGGCGTGGCGGACGGGTTGCCGTAGGCGATGTTGTCACGGATCGTGCCGCCGAAGAGCCAGGTGTCCTGCAGCACCATGCCGATGCCCGAGCGCAGGTCGGCCCGGGTCATCATCGCGGTGTCGACCCCGTCGAGGGTGATCCGGCCGCCGTCCAGCTCGTAGAAGCGCAGGACGAGGTTCACGAGCGTGGTCTTGCCCGCGCCGGTGGGCCCGACGATGGCGACGGTCTGGCCCGGCTCGGCGACCAGCGAGAGATCGTCGATGAGCGGGGTGTCGGGCAGGTACCGGAACGCGACGTGCTCGAACGCCACCCGGCCCCGCCGCTCGGTGCGCACCTGCGGATCGACCGGGTCGGGGCTCTGCTCCTGGCTGTCGAGCAGCTCGAACACCCGCTCCGCCGACGCCACGCCGGACTGCAGCAGGTTGGCCATCGAGGCGGCCGTCGTCAGCGGCTGGGTGAACTGGCGGGAGTACTGGATGAACGCCTGCACGTCGCCGAGGCTCAGCGACCCGGACGCCACGCGCAGCCCGCCGATCACGGCGACGAGCACGTAGTTCAGGTTCCCGATGAACATCATCGACGGCATGATGATCCCGGAGATGAACTGGGCCCGGAAGCTCGCGCCGAACAGCTCCTCGTTGCGCTCCGCGAAATCGCGCTCCACCGCCTCGGTGCGGCCGAACACCCGCACCAGCTCGTGGCCGGTGAACGCCTCCTCGATCAACCCGTTGAGCCGGCCGGTGTGCCGCCACTGCGCCACGAACTCCTTCTGCGACCGCTTCGCGATGGCCTGGGTCATCCACAGCGACGCGGGGATCGTCAGCAGCGCGATGATCGACAGCAGCGGGGAGACGACGAACATCATCGCCAGCACGCCGACGATCGTCAGCAGCGAGGTGAGCAGCTGGCTCATGGTCTGCTGCAGGCTGGTCTGGACGTTGTCGATGTCGTTGGTGACGCGGCTGAGCACCTCACCGCGCTGCTGGCCGTCGAAGTAGCGCAGCGGCAGGCGGTTGATCTTGTCCTCGACCTCGCTGCGCAGGGTGAACACGGTGCGCTGAACGATGCCGTTGAGCAGGTAGCCCTGCAGGTAGCCGAACAGGGCCGAGCCCACGTAGATGGCGATGACGCCGAGCAGGACCCTCGCGAGCGCGGTGAAGTCGATCCCGACGCCGGGGATGACGTTCTGCGCCAGGATGATGTTGGCGATCGCGTCGTTGCCCGCGGCCCGGGCGCCCTCGGCCGCCTGCTCGCTGGTGACACCGGCCGGGAGCTGCTTGCCGATCACGCCGGCGAAGATCAGGTCGGTGCCCTGGCCGAGGATCTTCGGGCCGAGCACGTTGAGCGTCACGCTGATCACGCCGAGCACCAGCACGGCCATCACGCCGAGCCGCTCGGGACGGAGCCGCCCGACGAGCCGCTTGGCCGACGGCCCGAAGTCCGACGCCTTCTCCACCGGCTGCCCGGCTCCGGCCCAGGGCGGCCCGCCGCCGCGGCGCTGGGCGGCCATCCCCTGGGCGGCCTTGACGGTGTCGGCGTCCTGGCGGGGCTTCGTGGGCGTACTCATACCCCGACCTCCACGCTGAGCTGGGACTGGACGATCTCGACGTAGGTGGGGCAGCGCTCCAGCAGCTCGTCGTGGCGG
>CAXTTN010000293.1:0-4648 GCA_964247105.1 uncultured Pseudonocardia sp. | reverse complement strand
CGACCACGGCCCCGTCCTCGAGGACCACGATCTGATCGGCGTCCTGGATCGTCGACACGCGCTGCGCCACGATCACCATCGTCGTCGTGGCCGCCACCGGTTTCAGCGCCGCCCGCAGCCGGGCGTCGGTGGTGAGGTCGAGCGCGGAGAACGAGTCGTCGAACAGGTAGATCTCCGGCTTGCGCACCAGGGCCCGCGCGATCGCGAGGCGCTGACGCTGGCCGCCGGAGACGTTGGTGCCGCCCTGGCTGATGGGCGCGTCGAGCCCGCCCTCCATCGCGCGGACGAAGTCCTCGCCCTGGGCGATGCGCAACGCCTCCCACAGCTCGTCGTCTCCTGCGTCGGGGTTGCCGTAGCGCAGGTTGCTCGCGACCGTGCCGGAGAACAGGTACGGCCGCTGCGGTACCAGCCCGATCCGCCGCCACAGCTCCTCGGGATCCATCTCGCGCACGTCGACGCCGTCCACGGACACCGAGCCCGCGGTGGCGTCGAACAGCCGCGGCACCATCGAGATGAGCGTCGTCTTGCCCGCGCCGGTGCTGCCGATGATCGCGGTGGTGCGCCCGGGCGACGCCGTGAACGTCACGTCGGACAGCACGGCGGACGCCGCGCCGGGGTACCGGAACCCGGCCCGCTCGAACACCAGCTCGCCGGCCTTCCGCAGCGGCACGACGGTCCGTGTGGGCGGCGCGACCGACGACTCCGTGTCGAGCACCTCCGTGATCCGCTCCGCGCAGACCGCCGCGCGCGGGATCATGATCGCCATGAAGGTGGCCATCATGACGGCCATCAGGATCTGCAGCAGATAGGCCAGGAACGCGGTGAGCGCACCCACTTGCATCTCGCCCGCGTCGATGCGCGCGGCGCCGAACCAGAGCACGGCCACGCTGGAGACGTTGAGCACCAGCATGACGATCGGGAAGATCAGCGCCTGCAGCCGCCCCGCGCTGGTGGCGACGTCGGTGATGTCGGCGTTGGCGCGGCCGAACCGCGCGGTCTCGATCGGCTCCCGGACGAACGCGCGCACCACGCGGATGCCGGTGATCTGCTCGCGCAGCACCCGGTTGACCACGTCGATCCGCACCTGCAGGAGGCGGAACTTGGGCACCATCCGCACGATCACCAGGCCGATCGCGACGATCAGCACCGGCACGCAGACGGCCACCAGCCACGACAGCCCGATGTCCTCGTTCAGCGCCATGATCACGCCGCCGACGCACATGATCGGCGCGGAGACCAGCATCGTGCACGAGGTGAGCACGAGGATCTGCACCTGCTGCACGTCGTTGGTGTTGCGGGTGATCAGCGAGGGCGCACCGAAGCGGTTGACCTCGCGGGCGGAGAAGGAGCCGACCTGGTGGAAGACCGCGGCGCGCAGGTCGCGGCCGAAGCCCATCGCCACGCGCGAGCCGTAGTAGACCGCGGCGATCGAGCACACGATCTGCAGCAGCGTGACGGCGAGCATCCAGCCACCGGCGCCGAGGATGTAGGGCGTGTCGCCCCTGGCGATGCCCTGGTCGATGATGTCGGCGTTGAGGCTGGGCAGGTACAGCGACGCCATCGTGCCCACCAGCTGCAGGGCCACGACGAGCCACAGCTGCCGGGAGTAGGGGCGCAGGTTCTCCCGCAGGAGTCGGATCAACATGCTCGGGCCTCGCGGTGGTGGTGGTCGTGGAGGGCCAGCAGCCCGTCGAGGAGGATCGAGACGATCTGCTCGGCGGACAGCGGGCGGCCGTCGGAGATGCGGGGGTGGCTGCCGGAGAAGACCAGCAGGCGCAGGACGTGGGCCAGCTCCGCCGGCGGCACGCGCAGGTGCTCGGCGTCCGGGCCGACGACGTCCACGAGCGCGGCGCGGAAAGCGTCGTTCATCGAGTCGTGGGCCTCGCGGCGGCCGGGCGGCGGCCCGGTCAGGCCGAGCGCGTCGATCAGGACGAACGCGCCGATCAGCCGGCGCTGCATGATCACCACGGCGGCGGTGAGACGGTCGCGCAGCGGTTGGCGCCGGTCGATCGCCGCGAGCTGTTCCAGGGTCGGCCTCGGGTCGAAGGCCTTCGCGGTGACCGCGCACATGAGCGCGTCCTTGTCCGGGAAGACGCGGTAGATCGTGCCCTCGGCGACATCGGCCGCCTCGGCGATCAGGCGGGTGCTGACGGCCGCGCCGTGCTCCAGCACCAACGGCAGGGTGGCGTCGACGATGGCCGCCCGACGCTCGTCGGGCGCCATCCGCGACGCGCGACGCTCCCGGGCAACCACCGGAGCAACGTAGATGAGTCGACACTCACTAGGCAAACGCATTCCGCGCGTCGCGAGGTACGGGCGGATCCTTCGTACGGACCTACGCGGCGAGCGCCGGTCGAGGGGCCGCGGAGCTCACCGAGCGGGTCGGCGCTTTCCTCCGCCCCCCGACACCAGGTGCAGGTGCGTGACGGGCCGGGCGTAGCGGGCCGCGTCCCGGCCGTGGACGAGGACGCCGAGCACGTCGAGCATCGCCCAGCACAGATCCTCCGGAGGGCTGCCGGAGTCGAGGTAGAGCATCCACTCTTCACGGGAGGTGTCGAGCTTCGCGACGGTGTCGGGCATGGGCGTGCTGACGATGTGGAGCATGTGGCCGAGACCGCTGACGAGGACCTCGACTGCTGCCGAAGAGCTGTTCACCATGACGTTCGCGTAGTGGGGAGCGCACCACGCAACTCCGTTCGGTTGCGCGCGGCGCTGGCTGTCGCGAGGATCTGCGCCTCGTCAGCACTCTGCGGATGAACCGCGGCAGTGACCTGCCTCGGCGAGAAGGACTTCACCCTCTTTATCGTCTGCCGAGACGCGACGTTTCAGATTCCGACATTCCTCAGCCGACCGGGCGTAATCCCGATTTTCTGGCGCCAGATCTGACGGAGAGTGAACATCACCCGTCCTCGGCTGGGCCATTCCGGTGACGCCGGGACGGGGCCGCGGATTTCGGCCATTCCAATGACGGTGTGCCCGCACGCGGCGAGAGACGACCGTCGGGGTGCTCTGCCGCATCCGCCACACCGGCCCGGATCAGCATCAGGATCGCCTCACGCATCCGTCCGGACAGACGGTCGGTGCCCGGCGGCAGGAGGCGGGCGAGATCACCGCTGCCCGCCGGTGTGACGGTGAGTCCGACGGCCTCCGCCGCAGCGAGCACGACCGTGGTGATGTCGACGTCCAGTACCCGGGAGATCACCAACAGTGACGCGGGGTCGGGAAACTTCTTCTGCTGCACACCGGAACCGAGCTGCTGCCAGCGACCGCGGCTGAGAGCGCGGCCGGACTGGCGTTCGAGGTCGGAGTAGGACCAACCCTGGGCGTCCATGCGCGATCGTATGAGCTGGTGAAGGGTCAGGAACGGCCCGCGCGGGTCGGATGGGTCGATCAACTCTCGGCCTCGCTAGTCATCGTGCGTGCCCAGCTCCTCAGGGGTCGCCGGCCGGACGGGAATCATCCGAATCGGGTAGCACTCTCCACGGCGATGGTATTGCCACTTGCCACTCTGCGTAGTGCAGCTTGACAGCCTCACCTGCAGAGGTGATTCTGTGACTTGTCAAGCTGCAAGCGGCGTTGGTTAGTGCGAAGAATCAGGGTGTCAGCGTACCGGTAACGGTTGGTCACGGAAGTGGCGGCCGAACGGGTGTGCCGCCGGTCCATCCCCACCGTCCGGCCTCCTCCACCGGTGTCGACCGCTCACATTCCTCGGTGACCGGCGTCGCTCGGATACACGGCTCGTTCTCCGGTCTCCGGCGGGGGCAACACAGCTGGATGCCGGAACGAACGTGCTCGCAGACCGACCCACCCGTCACCGAATCGAAGCCCGCTGGGGGAGACACCGCATGAAGCCCTCCGTACAAGTGACGGACCGGAACCGGAAGCACACCGGCGCTGCGGTCGGCGGCGTGGTCGCGCTGCTGACCACGGTCCTCATGATCACGTTCGCGGGTGTAGCCAGCGCAGCGACCGCCGTGCCGCTCGGCACCGCGGCGAGCTACGGGGTGCTGGCGGGCCAGTCCGTCACCAACACCGGTGCGTCGGTGATCTCCGGGGACCTGGGCGTCAGTCCCGGCTCCGCCGCGACCGGCTTCCCCCCGGGCCTGGTGGGCGGCACGCAGCACCTCGGAGACGCCGTTGCGGGCCAGGCGCAGTCCGACCTGACGGCTGCGTACAACAACGCCGCGGGCCAGCCTTCGACATCGGGCGGGACCACCGAGCTCGGCGGGCAGACCCTCCTTCCCGGCGTGTACACGAACACGACGCTGGGGCTGACCGGAACCCTGACCCTCAACGCGCAGAACAACCCGGACGCGGTGTTCATCTTCCAGGCCGGTTCCACCCTCATCACCGGGTCGAACAGTGCGGTCCTCCTGATCAACGGCGCCAACGCGTGCAACGTGTTCTGGCAGGTCGGGAGCTCCGCCACGCTGGGCACCGGTACCGCGTTCAGCGGTTCGATCCTGGCCCTGACCTCGATCACCGTCCTCACCGGAGCCTCGGTCCAGGGTCGCGTGCTGGCCAGGAACGGCAGCGTCACCCTCGACAACAACGTCATCGACAGCAGCGGTTGCACGGCAACGGTTCCCCCGACCACGACCATCTCGTCGGCCAGCGCCACGCCACGCGAGAGCATCGCCACGCTCTC
>CAXTTN010000292.1:0-6839 GCA_964247105.1 uncultured Pseudonocardia sp. | reverse complement strand
CCTTGCGGCAGCCGGTGAGCGCCAGCACCCGGCCGGCGGTCTCGGCCACCACCTCGTCGAGGTCGTAGACCGGGCGCCCCTTCTCCCCGCCCCGCAGCTGCGCGGCGCTGATGACGCGGCACAGCGCGCGGTAGCCGTCGGGGTCGCGGGCGAGCAGCAGCAGGTGGTGGCCCTCGGGATCGGCCACGCCGTTCTGCGGGGCGGTGAGGCCGATCGACAGCTCCGCGCCGAGCACCGTGGGCACGTTCAGCCCGGCGGCGGCCTCGGCGAAGCGCGCCATCCCGTACATGCCGTCGTGGTCGGTGAGGGCGATCGCCTCCAGCCCGAGCTCGGCGGCGCGCTCCACCAGCTCCTCGGGGTGGCTCGCGCCGTCGAGGAAGCTGAAGTTGGAGTGGCAGTGCAGCTCGGCGTAGGGCACGAGCTCGCCCGGTGCGGCGAGATCGGGCGGCTGGTACGGCTCGCGCTTGCGCGACCAGGCCGGGCTGTCACCGCCGTCCGCCTCCGGCCCCCCGGTGAGCGAGGACCCGTTGCGCCCGGACAGCAGGCCCTCCAGCTCGGTCCACGGTACGTCCGGGTTGCTCCATCCCACCCACGCAGTCGAACACGCGTTCGACATTTACTCAACCGCCGACCTGGTCACACGATCGGGACGCGCGGTTCTCCCGCTCGGCGGGCAGGAGCTTCGGAACGCGGTGCCGGCGGCCCGACCCATGGGTGATCGCCGCATGAGGACGCGCAGCCGTGCCCAGCGCGGCTGCGCGTCCCCGAGCGCCGATCATGGCGCGCCGAGCCGTGCCGGTGCCGACCGATGCGCTCCGCCGGGCACGGGTGATCGCCGCGCGGGGACGCGCAGCCGTGCCCAGCGCGGTTCCCCGTCCCCGAACAGCGATCACGAGCCCTCGACGACCCGCGTGGCCGTCGGACCACGTGATCAGGCCCGGACCGGCAGATGCTCCTCGATGGCCCGCATCAGCGCGGCCTTGGGCTTCGCCCCCACCACCTGGGCGACGGGCTCACCGCCCACGTAGAGCGTGAGCGTGGGCATGCCCAGCACCCCGGCGGCGCGCGCGGTGAGCGGGTTGGCGTCGACGTCGAGCTGGGCGACCACGAGACGGCCCTCCTGCTCCACGGCGATCTCGCGCAGCACGGGGACGATCATGCGACAGGGCGGGCACCAGGTGGCCGTGAAGTCGAGCAGCACGGGCAGCTCGGCGCGGCGGACCAGCGCCTCGAAGGTGGCGTCGGTGACGGTGACGATCATGGATGCTCCTCGGTGAACTCGCATCGGGGGCCGACCCCCGCGATCTGGGTGACGATCTCCTCGCGGACGGCGTGCAGGCGGGCGATCCACCCGTCGACCTCGGCGAGCTTGCGCCGGTGCACGGCCAGCGACGCGGGGCAGCTGGAGCCGGTCGGGTGCCCGGCCTGGAGGCACTCGACGAAGGGCCGGGTCTCCTCCAGCGTGAACCCGAGCGCCATCAGCGACCGGATCTCCGCGACCACGGCCACATCGCGCTCCCCGTACTCGCGGTAGCCGTTGGCGCGGCGCCGCGCGGGCACCAGGCCCAGCTCCTCGTAGTGGCGCAGCGCCCGCGCGCTCACCCCGGCCCGCCGGCCCAACTCACCGATCCGCATGCCGCCTCCCGCCGTCCGGCCCGACGCTAAACCCTGACACCGACGGGAACGCCAGCCCGGAACCGGTCAGCGGGGCGGGATCTCCCCGGAGCCACGGCGGATCAGCGTGGTCGGCACCAGCCGCACCTCCGGCGGGCGCTGCTCGCCGTCGATGCGGGCGAACAGCAGGCCCGCGGCGATGCGGCCGATCGTCACCGGATCCTGCGCGACGACCGTGACGCCCGGCGAGAGCAGGTCGGCGAGCAGGAAGTCGTCGAAGCCGACCAGGGCGACGGCGTGCTCCATCCCCAGCCTGCGCAGCGCGCGCACGGCTCCGATCGTCACCATGTTCTGGGCGGTGAACAGCGCCGTCGGCGGGTCGGCGCGGCCGAGCAGGGTCGTGATCACCCCGTCGGCCTCGGCGGCCGTGCGGACGTCCTGCACCACCAGCGCGGGATCCAGCGCCACCCCGAGGCCGGCGAGCGCGTCGCGGTAGCCGTCGAAGCGGTGTTGCGCGGTCGGGATCGTGCGCCGGTCGCCGACGAAGCCGATGCGCCGGTGCCCGGCGGTCGCGAGGTGCCGCACCGCCTCCGCGGCGCCGATCGCGTTGGTGGAGAGCACCGAGTCGACGGCGAGGTTGCGCGCCTCCCGGTCGACGCACACGATCGCGGTGCCCGCCCGCAGCTCGACGGCGAGGTAGGACTGGTCGGCGCCGGCCGGCGCGAGCAGCAGGCCGTCGACGTGGCGGGCGCCGAACGCCGTGGCGAGCGCGTGCTCGCGGGCCGGGTCCTCGTCGAGGCTCGCGGAGAACACGACGACGCCCCGCGGCACGGCCTCGTCCTCGACGGCGCGCTGCACGGCCGCGGAGAACGGGTTGGCGACGTCCTCGAGCAGCAGCCCGACCGACGCCGTGCGCCGGTCCGAGCGGCGCAGCGTCCGGGCCCCCGCGTTGGGCCGGAAGCCCAGGTCCGCGATGGCGCGGCGGACGCGCCGCTCCAGAACGGGCGACACACCGCCCTCGTCGTTGACGACACGGGACACGGTCTTGAAACTGACCTCCGCGAGCGTCGCGACATCGCGCATGGTCGGCCTGCGGGAGCCGGCCGGGGGGTCACCCGGTGGACTCATCGTTCCCCCCGTCCCGCCCGGGCCTCGTCGTCCGGGACGCACGGATGGTCAGCTAGGCACGTCAACGTTGTCAAGGGCCTTCCGACTGTTTCGACATCGTTACTGATCCTTTGGGTTCAGACCCTTGTCAACTCGCCGTTGATTCGTCACAGTCGCTCGACAACGTTGTCGAGCCGAAGTCAACGAAGACGAAGGGGCACTACATGAACCAGGCATGGACCACCCGCCGCAAGGCAGCCGTGATCGCCACCGGAGCCGTGGCCGCACTGGCCCTGTCCGCCTGTGGCGGCGGCAGCAGCACCCCCGCAGCCGGCGGGAGCGGCGACAAGCCGATCGTCGGCCTGATCACCAAGACCGACACCAACCCGTTCTTCGTCAAGATGAAGGAAGGGGCCCAGAAGGCGGCCGACGCCTCGGGCGTCACCCTGCAGAGCTTCGCCGGCAAGCAGGACGGCGACAACGAGGCCCAGGTACAGGCCGTCGAGAGCCTCATCTCGGCCGGCGCCAAGGGCCTGCTCATCACCCCGAGCGACTCGAAGGCCATCGTCCCGACGCTGGACAAGGCCCGTCAGGCCGGCATGCTGGTGATCGCGCTCGACACGCCGACCGACCCGGCCGACGCCGCCGACGCCACCTTCGCCACCGACAACTTCCAGGCGGGCCTCCTCATCGGCCAGTGGGCGAAGGCCAAGCTGGGCGCCGCCGCCGCCACGGCGAAGATCGCGATGCTCGACCTCAACGCCAACCAGGTCTCCGTCGACGTCAAGCGCGACCAGGGCTTCCTGAAGGGCTTCGGCGTCGACGTCGCCGACGAGAACAAGATCGGTGACGAGTCCGACCCGCGGATCGTCGGCCACGACGTCACCGACGGCGCCGAGGAGGGCGGCCGCACGGCGATGGAGAACCTGCTCCAGAAGGACCCGGGCGTCACCCTCGTCTACACGATCAACGAGCCCGCCGCGTCCGGCGCCTACCAGGCACTCAAGGCCGCGGGCAAGGAGAAGGCCGTCACCATCGTCTCCGTCGACGGCGGCTGCCCCGGCGTCGCGTCGGTGAAGTCCGGCGAGATCGGCGCGACCTCGCAGCAGTACCCGCTGAAGATGGCGCAGCAGGGCGTCGAGGCCGTCGCCGCGTTCGCCAAGGACGGCACCAAGCCGGCCGCCACCGCGGGCAAGACCTTCACCGACACCGGCGTCACGCTGATCACCGACGCGCCGCAGTCCGGCGTCGACTCCAAGGACACCACGTTCGGCGCGGCGAACTGCTGGGGCTGATCCCCTGGCTTGACGCCCGGCACTAGAGCAGGCTGGGGTGAGGCAGGTCACAACCCCTCACCCCAGCCGCCCGCCCGAGACCCGTACCGCACGAAGGAGTGCACGCATGGCGAACGACCCACCCGGCGCCGGGGCCACGGCCACCGCCGCACCCGCGACCGACTTCGACGAGCGGCCCACCGCGTCCCCGCTCGAGCGCATCCAGCACGTCCTGCACGCCAACCCCATCCTCGGCCCGCTCGCGGTGCTGATCATCGCGATCCTGGCGTTCTCGCTGGCCAGTGGCCGGTTCCTGTCGGCGGCGAACCTCGGCCTGGTGCTCCAGCAGGTGACCGTCATCGCGACGCTCGCTCTCGGCCAGACGCTGGTCATCCTCACGGCGGGCATCGACCTCGCGGCGGGCGCGATCACGGTCTTCTCCTCGATCCTGATGGCCAACATCGCCACCAAGCTCGGCGTGCCGGGCTTCCTGGCGCTCATCATCGGCCTCGTCCTCGGCACGGCGATGGGTGCCTTCAACGGCTTCCTGGTCACCCGCATCAAGCTGCCCCCGTTCATCGTCACGCTGGGCACGCTGTCGATCTTCTTCTCGTTGAACTCGGTGGTCTCCCGCAGCGAGACGATCCGGGGCTCGGACATGCCCGCGATCATGACCGCCACCGGCAACACCGCGTTCCGGCTCGGGGGCTTCAGCGTCACCTGGGGCTCGATCATCATGCTGCTGATGTTCGCGTTCTTCTTCTACGCGCTCGCGAACACCGCGTGGGGCAAGCACGTCTACGCCACCGGTGACGACATCGAGGCCGCCCGCCTGGCCGGTATCCGCACCGACCGCGTGCTGCTGTCGGTGTACCTCGTCGCCGGCCTGATCTACGCGGTCGGCGCCTGGATCCTCATGGGCCGCCTCGCCTCCGCCAGCCCCAACGTCGGCACCGAGTACAACCTCGACTCCATCACCGCCGTGGTGCTCGGCGGCACGAGCCTGTTCGGCGGGCGCGGCCTGGTGCTCGGCACGCTGGTCGGCGCCCTGATCGTCGGCGTGTTCCGCAACGGGCTGCAGCTCGCCGGCGTCGACGTCGTCTGGCAGGGCACCGCGATCGGCCTGCTCGTGCTCGTGGCCGTCGGCATCGACCAGTGGATCCGGAAGGTGAAGGCATGACACCCGACGCAATCTTTCCCGCGGAGGAGAAGAAATGAGCGCCGCGTCGTTGGACAAGGAGTCCACCCCCACGGCGGTACGCGAGCCGGTGCTGCAGGCGAAGGGCCTGGTCAAGCGCTACGGGCCGGTCACCGCGATCGCCAGTGGCGATCTCGAGCTCTACCCCGGCGAGATCCTCGCCGTCATCGGCGACAACGGCGCCGGCAAGACCAGCCTGATCAAGGCGCTGTGCGGGGCGCTCATCCCCGACAGCGGCGAGATCCTGCTCGACGGCAGGCCGGTGCACTTCCGCAACCCGATGGAGGCACGCCTCGCCGGGATCGAGACGGTGTACCAGTCGCTCGCCGTGGCCCCCGGGCTCGACATCGCCGACAACCTGTTCCTCGGCCGCGAGGAGCGCAAGGCCGGCGTGCTGGGCTCGGTGTTCCGGATGCTCGACAAGAAGCACATGCGCAGCGAGGCCAAGCGGCACATGTCCGAGCTCGGCGTGGCGACGCTGCAGAACATCGGGCAGGCCGTGGAGAGCCTGTCCGGCGGGCAGCGCCAGGCCGTCGCCGTGGCCCGCTCGGCCGCGTTCGGCAGCAAGGTCGTGATCCTCGACGAGCCGACGGCCGCGCTCGGGGTCAAGGAGGGCAACCGGGTGCTGCAGCTCATCCGCGACGTCCGCGACCGCGGCCTGCCGGTGATCCTGATCAGCCACAACATGCCGCACGTGTTCGAGGTCGCCGACCGCATCCACATCCAGCGGCTCGGCCGGCGCGCCACGGTGATCACGCCGCAGTCGCACACGATGAACGAGGCCGTCGCGATCATGACGGGTGCGGCGGATCCGCCGCCGCACGCGGCCTGATCTCCTCAGTCGTAGATCCCGGTCACCCACCACCTCCCGTCCGTCGCGAGCAGCAGGAACGCAGCGCCGTCCGTGGCGAGCACCTGCACCCGGCTGCTCGCGACGGCCTCGGGTGACCACCACCGCTGGTGCAACGGCCACGGCCCCGCCCACCCCTGAACGGTCCGGACCTCGGTGTCCAGGACCAGCCGGTGGGGCGGGGCCGTCAGCATGTCCGGGTCGGAGAGCCGCACCGACCGGCCGCCGGCGTCGAGCAGCTCCGCGGGCAGCGGCTGGGGTGGCACGGTGGCGGGTGAGGGCGCGGGCAGCCGCCCCGGCCAGGACGGGGGCGACTCCCGCACCCGGTTCCCGCCCGTCGATCGGCGGGTGGGGACGCGGCGGCGGTTCGTGGACGGGGGGTGACGGCGGGGCGGGGCCGGTGGGCGTTCCGCGTCGCCGAACCCGGCCGAGCCCATGATCGCCGGGGTGAGTGCGCCGAGCAGATCGTGCAGCCACTTCGCTATCAGAGCGAAGACGTCCGCCTGCGGATCGATCAGGTGCATACGCGTCAGTCCCACAGCTGAATGAGGTCGAGCTCCCGCGGGGCGACGCCGCCGAGATCGGGGAAGAAGACCGGCTGGCCCTCGGGCAGAAACGGTCCGAGCGCGGCCAGGCCGGGATTGGCGACCAGCACCCGTTCGACGGCGCCCGAGCCGAGGCCTGTGCGCCGCCAGACCAGGGCGTCGAGCAGCTCGCCCTTGTCGGCGCGGACGACGTCGGCCGGGTCGGTTTCGCGCGGGCGGATGTAGAGCGCGGTGAGGGTGGCGACCACGCG
>CAXTTN010000291.1:0-6848 GCA_964247105.1 uncultured Pseudonocardia sp. | reverse complement strand
GCAGATGCTGGCGCGGGCCGGCGTGGTCGTCGCCGTGGTCACGGCGGCGGCCGGCGGCGGCTACGTCGCGGGCCTGACGGCTTCGGGGCCGGGGGTGAGCGCCGTGACCACGCCGTCGGCCACGTCCCAGCGTCCCACAGGACCGTTCGGCGTCGTCCCCACACGCGGCGCGCGGTCGTCCCAGTACACCTACACCGTCCGGAGCAACTACGACGTGCAGGTCGCCTTCACCGACGACGCGGGGAACACGGTCAGCCAGGTCGTCAAGCAGCTGCCGTGGACCAAGACGGTCACACCGACGACGTGGGGGCCGGACGCGGTCCCGATGCTGACCGTCCAGTCCATGTCGGCGAAGGGCGACGCCTCGGTCAGCTGCACGCTCACCGACGCCGCGGGCGACGTCGTGAAGTCGGACGAGAAGGGCGCCGCCTTCGCGATCGGGGTCTGCACCCCGTACTGACCCGCCGCCGTGTCCGGCCTGGGCACCGACCCGCCCACATCGGCCACCGCCGCCACGCCGCGACGGGCGACCCCCGGGTGTTGACTGCCGGCACGCGACACCGAAGGGCCGTGACCATGTCCCGCACTCCTGCCGACGTCCTCGTGCAGCTGGCCAACCCCTACGAGGCGAACGGTGGCGGGGCCGCGGCGAGCAGGCTGCGGGCGGCCGTCCGGTACTCGGGGGTCGTCGTGGCCGTCGCCGCCACGGCGGGCGGCATGAACGTGGTCCACGCGCGACCGGCGGCGGCCGCCGAGGGGTGGGGCACCGACGTCCACCGGCCGGACCGGGCGACCTCCGATCCGGATCCGTTCGCCTGGTCCGCCGACCCGTCCCGGGTCGACGACGGGTACACGGGGCTGCCGCGGGGCGCGGTCACGTTCCGGCCCACGACCGTGACGACCCGGGCCGGTGGCCTGACCGTCACCGCGGACTCGAGCAGGGCAACCGACCTGACCGACTGGCTGACCAGGGAGGTGAAGATCCTGCAGGCCTGGTACCCGAGCGGCGTCGCCATGCTGACGGCCTCGGGCGTCCGCGCGCCGAGCAGCATCTCCGTCACCCTCGGCCCCACCGGGGAGGGCATGCTGGCGTACACCATGGGGACGAGCATCGTGGTGAACCCCGCGCACGTCCGTGAGGACCCGAACGACACCGGCGCCGTCGTGCACGAGCTCGCGCACGTGATACAGCGGTACCCGGCGGGCCGGGTGCCCGGCTGGCTCACGGAGGGGATCGCGGACTACGCCCGGTTCTACGGCTACGAGCCGGGGCGGATCACGGCCCCGCACCGCGGCTCCCACTACACCGACGGGTACCGCACCACCGCCTACTTCCTCCACTACGTGGCGACCCACTACCGGTCGGACATCGTCGGGATCGTGTCGGACGCCGCCCGACGCGGCACCTACCAGGACTCGATCTGGATGCAGTACACCGGCAAGTCGCTCGGCCGGCTCTGGGCGGAGACACCGAAGTCACGGTGACGGCCGGGCCCGGCCGGGCTGGGCACCGGCCCGCCCGCGTCGGCCGCCGCCGTCACCCCGGCCCCCCTCCCGCGCTGCCAGCATTCACGACATGCCGATCACAGAATCCACGACGAGCCGGATCCGCAGGTGGGCCTCGGCCGGGCTGCTCGTCGCCGGCACGGCGGCCACCCTCGCCGTGACCGGGCTCGCGAACGCGCAGCCTGCTCCGAAGCCGGCTCAGGAGGCCCCCCGGCAGTTCACCTGCCGGGTCAACGACTGGAGCGAGGCGGCGGCCAAGGCCAAGTGCGCCGCGAGCCTCAGCGAGTCGATCATGAAATACGCCGACGGCCGCGCACCGACCTGTGAGGAGTTCCCGTACCTGTCGGCCTTCGTCAGCGTGACGTGGCCCGGCGGGGTCAAGGAGTACACCGCCGAAGGCTCCATATCGTGCGCCGTCGGCCCGTGGCCGGAATACGTGCCACCCGACTTCGGCAAGCCGGAGTTCCCGACGCTGCGACCGGGCCATCGAACGTGACCCCTCTCGCCGCCGGACCACACCCCGACGGCAGGACGTGACCGAGGGAGAGACCGTGCAGCGCCTCCACCCCACCCTTCACCGCCGCCTCGCGCGCACCACCGCCGCGCTGGCGGTGGTGGTGGGCGCCGCCGTACCGGTCGCCCACGCCGCGGCGTCCGAGACGCCACCCGAGCCGTCGACGACCGCTCGGGGCGCGGGCTCCCCGACGACCGTGGCCCAGAGCGCCCGCCATCCCCCCCTCCACGTTCTGGCGACCCGGACCCCGGGCGTGTTCGCCCTCCCGGGCTTCCGCGATTCCCCACTGGACATGTCCGACCTCGAGGCGGCGATCACGGAGATCTCCCGCTCGGCGGTGAAACCGCACATGGTCGACAGCTCTGGCGACGCGACGATCGTCGTGGGCTTCGAGGACCTCCCGTATCCCAGGGTGGGCGAGACCAAGACCTGCACCATCACGAACGAAGCGGGGCTCTGCACGAGGGTCTTCGTCGTCGTCGACCGCATCCGGCCCAGGGACCAGCTGGGCCGCGTCCTCGCGCTCACGCACGAGCTGGGGCACGCCATCGGCCTGGACCACAACGACGACACCACGAGCCTGATGTTCAGGAAGCGGCTGCCCCAGTCGACGCCGACGCTGAACGCCGACGACCTCGCCGAGATCAGCCGGATCTACCCCTGAGTCCGGCGGGCGGGTGTCAGCGGCCCAGCCCCACCGCCGGCACGGTCGACACGAGCGCCGCCAGCGCCACGAGCACACCGGCACCGCCGAGGAGGGCCGGCACGGGCACCACGACGACCTCGTCGATCATGGCCAGGGCGACGACGGCCAGCCCGGTGCCCACGGCGGACCCCACCAGCACCCCGGCGGTGCCGAGCAGGCTCCCCTCCAACCCCACCGTCGCGACGATCCCCACCGGCCCGAGCCCCAGCGCGTGCAGCGTCGCCACCTCGTCGCGGCGGCGCCGCACCGAGAGGGTGACCGCCACGGCGATCCCGGCGAACGCCACCGCGCTCACCGCCGCGGCGAGCGCCGTGGCGACGCCGCCGATCAGCGCCAGCAGCGCGGCGAGCTGGCTGCGCGCGTCCGCCGGCACCTGCACGACCGCGCCCGCCCGCGGCACGACCGTGGCGTCGACGGCGGCGAACAGGCCCTCGACGTCGACGTTCGCGGCCGGCATCACCAGGATCCTCCGGACCGGGACCGGCCCGGCCACCAGCCGGGGCAGGTCCGCGGGATCGACGATCAGTGCGGGCAGCACGCCGCTCGACCGGACCACGGCGACGACCCGCAGGTCCACGGGCCCGCGCACCCCCGGCAGCTGCACCACCGAACCCCTGGTGACCCCCCGGGCCGCCGCCTGGGCCCGGTCGAGCACGACCGTCCCGGGGCCCAGGGCCGCGACGCTCCCGCTCTCGACGGCCGCGTCCAGCAGCTGCGGCAGCGCCCGCGCGTCGACCGTGCCGAGGGTGACGGGAGCGGGATACCCCGCTCGCGCGTCCACGGACCGCACCGCGACGGCGGCGCCCACCCCGGGGCGCGCGGCGAGCCGCCCGGCCAGGCCGGCAGGGAGCTCGCCGTCCCCGACGGCCGACACCGTCACGGGCGCCGGGAACCGGGAGGCGAGCCGGCGGTCCACCGACGCCGTCAGCGACACCAGGCCGACGGTGACGGCCGCGAGCACGAGCGCGGCGAGCACGGTCGCCGCCGCCGTGACGGTGGCCCGGGCGGGGGCACGGACCACGGAGCGCCGCGCGATCCGCCCGGCCCGCCCGGTGAACGGCGTCACCAGCCAGCCCAGGAACCACGCGAGGCCCGTCAGCAGGACCGGACCCACCACGACCACCGTGACGAACGCCGCCACCCCCGCCGCCGTGAGGAACAGCAGGGCGTCGGACGGCCGGGTGGCGGCGGCGCCGAGCCGGGCCGCTCCCCCCGTCGCGCCCGCGGCCAGCACCGCGGTCGCCACCCGCACCGCCACCCCGAACCGGCCCGCCCGCTGCCGTCGCCCCGTGGCCACCCCGACCCGTATCGTCGGACCGAGTGCCGCCGCCACCGTGGCCGCCGTCGCGGACAGGACGATCGCCAGCACCTCGAGCGGGGACGACGCCGGTGCCGCGGGCAGGACCTCGTCCAGCGCGACCCGGACCCACAGGCGCACGGCCTCGATCGCCACCGGGGTGAGGGCGGCCCCCAGCCCCCCACCCAGGGCGCCCACGAGCGCCGCGTCGATCAGCAGCGCGCGCAGCACCTGGGCCGTGCCGGCGCCGAGCGCGCGCAGCAGCTCCACGTTGCGGCGGCGGCGCTCGGCCAGCACCGCGAAGGCGCACGCCGTCGTGAGCGCCGCGGCGGCGGCCGCCACCACCCCGAAGACGCCCAGCAGCGCCAGCAGCAGGTCGGTGCTGCCGAACTGGCTCCGGAGCTCGTCGGCGCGCACGTCGTCGCCGGTGCGCACGACCGCGTCGGTCCCGAGGGCCGCCGCGAGCCGCGCGCCGAGGTCCTCCGCACCGGCCGCGGGCAGGACGTCGAGCTGGGCCGGTCCCCGTCCGGTCACGACCGTCATGTCGGCGGCCTGGACCAGCACGGTCTCGACCACCTGCAGGCGGGTCCGCACGATGCCGGTCACGACGAACGACACCGTCCGGCCGTCCACGGCGACCAGGCCCACCGAGGAGCCCAGGACGAGCCCGACGCGCCGGGCCGTCACGTCGGTCACCACGGCCTGCCCACGAGCCGCGGGCCACGTACCCGCCACCAGCGTCGTGCGGGACAGCGAGCCGCCGACCGCGACGCCGACCGACCACGGCTCGCCGTCGCCGGGCCGCCCGCGGGCGGCGAACGGCGCGTAGTCGGTGGCGAAGGGAGCGACCTCGGCCACGCCCGCGAAGCGCCGGACCGCGGCCTCCACGGGCTCGGGCACCGCGGCCTGGCCCGCGGCGGGCAGCACCACGACCGTGGCGGCCGGCGGCGTGCCCGCCAGCTCCCGCACGACGGCCGCCCGGGCCGCCGTGGTGAGACCGAGGCAGGTGCCGACGAAGGTCGTGGCCACCAGCACGATGCCGACGACCGCCAGCTGGACGCCCGGGCGCCGCCAGCTGTCGACCAGGACGGCCCCGAGCACGGGCGCGAGCCGCCGCATCAGCGGCGGCCCACCGGGTGGCTGTCACCGGACAGGCGGTGGCGGCCGCGAGCCGCGTCGGCGCCCTCGAGCCGCCGCCGCAGCTCGTCGACGGTCACGGGACGGTTGCGCGCCGGCTCGCTGTGCACTGGCTCGCTGTGCACTGGCTCGCTGTGCACTGGCTCGCTGTGCGTTCGACGGCTGCGCCGTGGCTCGCTGCGCGGTGGACGGCTGCGCGGGTCCGGCACGACGACCGGCAGCGGCACCGTCACCGGGTCCGGCGGAACGGCCATGGGAGGCGGAGCGGTCTCGCGGCGCGGAGCGGTCTCGCGGCGCGGAGCCGACTCGCGGGCCGGAACGGCTTCGCGGGCCGGAACGGTCTCGCGGTGCGGAGCGGCTTCGCGGGCCGGAACGGTCTCGCGGGCCGGAGCGGCTTCACGGGCCGGAACCGACTCGCGGGGCCGAGCGATTTCGCGGGGCCGAGCGGTTTCGCGGGGCGGAGCGGCTTCGCGGCGCGGAGCGGCTTCGCGGCGCGGAACGGCTTCGCGGCGCGGAACGGTCTCGCGGGTCAGGTCGACCTCCTCCTGCGGATCGACGCGCCCCTCGAGGTCGATGATCTCGGCGAGCACGGCCTCCGGCGTCGGATCCGACACCTCCCGCACGACGCGGCCGCCGTCGAGCAGCACCACCCGGTCGGTGTGCGCCGCCGCGATCGGGTCGTGGGTGACCATCACGACCGTCTGACCGAGCTGGCGGACCGAGCCGCGGAACAGGTCGAGGATCTCCCGCGCGGTGCCGGCGTCGACGGCGCCGGTGGGCTCGTCGGCGAGGACGATCTCCGGGCGCGGCAGCAGCGCCCGCGCCACCGCGACGCGCTGTTGCTGCCCGCCCGAGAGCTGGTCCGGCCGGCGGCGTAGCAGCCCTCCGATGTCCAGCGCGTCCACCACCGTGTCGAGCCACGCCCGGTCGACCCGGCGGCCGGCCAGCTCCAGCGGCAGCATCACGTTCTGCCCGGCGGTGAGCTGTGGGAGCAGGTTGTAGGACTGGAAGACCACCCCGATCCGCTCGCGCCGCAGCCGGGTCAGCTCGCGCCGGCGCAGGGTCGCGAGGTCCGTGGCGCCCAGGAGGACCCGGCCGCCGGTGGGCGAGTCGAGGCCCGCCATGCACTGCAGGAGCGTCGACTTCCCGGAGCCGGACGGGCCCATGATCGCGGTGAAGCGGCCCCGGCGGACGGCGAGGTCGGCACCGTCCAGGGCGTGTACGGGATGGCCGCGGAACCGGAACACCTTCGTCACGTCCACCGCGCGGACCGCGTTCTCGTGGAAGTCCGCCATGCGGTCCCACCCGTCACCCGGATCGGGCGCCCTCCTCCCGCCGTGCCGGCTCATCCGGACAGGCCCCCCATCCGCCCGGGGGGCCACACGATCAGCCGCACCAGCCCGATCACCGCCGACTCCGGGATGGGACCGAAATAGCGGGCGTCGGCGGAGTTGTTGCGGTTGTCCCCCATCACCCACAGGTACCCGGGAGGCACCTTGAGCGGCCCGAAGGAAGCCTGCTGCTCGCCGGGCGGGAGGTTCACGTAGGGCTCGTCCAGCGTGACGCCGTCGACGATGAGATGGCCCGCGGGGGTGCAGCACTCCACGGTCTGGCCGCCGACCGCGATCACCCGCTTGACGAAGTCCTTCCCGCCCGGCGGGGTCAACCCGAGGAGCGACAGGATCTGG
>CAXTTN010000290.1:0-6870 GCA_964247105.1 uncultured Pseudonocardia sp. | reverse complement strand
GTTCCCGACTACAGCGGCAACCTGCTGCTCTACGTCCGGCCGGACGCCACGGCGGCGGCACCGCAGGACGTGTACGACGCGCTCGCGGCGGCGCTTCCGCCCGATCTCACCGTCCTCGACCGGGCCCAGGCGGAGAACAAGGACGCCTTCACGGTCACCCGGGCCACCGCGGACCGGTACCGGGCCGCGTCCATCGAGGACATCGCGCCGCACTGCGGTGAGATCGTCTTCGGCGGGCCGGCCCAGTTCCAGGACCGCGCCTACGGCCTCGCCGGGCTGCAGCGCAACTACGGCTGCACCTTGAAGGACTTCCGGCCGCTCGACACCGGCGGCCCGATCACGGTCGCCGCCCTGCGCGAGGGCGACGTCCAGGGCGCCGATCTGTTCACCACCGACCCCGCGGTGCCCGCCAACGACTTCGTGACGCTCGCCGACCCGAAGAACAACTTCCCCGCCCAGAACGTGGTGCCGCTGATGGCGCGGGCGAAGGCCACCGGCGCGGCCGCGGCTGCGCTGAACGGCGTGTCGGCCAGGCTGTCCCAGAAGGCGCTGCTCGACCTCGACGTCGAGCAGGCCGCGCGGAAGCTCTCCGACGCGGAGCTCGCCACGAGGTGGCTGAAGGAACAGGGGCTGGCATGACGATGGTCGGAACGGTCGCGGCGATGCGCCGGTACCCGGTGAAGTCGATGCTCGGTGAGGAGACGGCGCAGCTCGTGCTCGGCGAGGGCGGGGTCGACGGCGACCGGGCCCTGGCCCTGCTCGACGTCGAGACCGGACGAGTGGCCACCGCCAAGCACCCGCGCCTGTGGCGGTCGCTCCTGCAGTTCGGCGCCGTGCTCGACGGCGCCGCCGTGCGCATCACCCTCCCGGACGGGAGTGTGGTCGGCTCCGATGACGCCGCCGTCGACGGGCTGCTCTCGGCGGCGATCGGCCGCCGCGTGCACCTGGCGGGCGTCCGGCCGGCGGGGGCGACCGTGGCGCGGCCGGCCCCGGAGGACGTGCTCGACCGGGGCGTCGACGCCGACGTGCCGTTCGCCGAGCTGGAGATCGCGCAGGGCACCTCCGGCACCACGTTCGTCGACTACGCGCCCGTGCACCTGATCACGACCGCGACGCTGGAGCGGATCGGCACGGAGGCCGTGCGGTACCGGCCGAACCTGGTCGTCGCCACGCCCGCGGGCGCGGCGTACGCGGAGAACGGCTGGGTCGGCCGGGAGATCGCGGTCGGTGACGTCCTGCTGCGCGGCACCCTGCCGACCCCGCGCTGCTCCGTGCCGACCCTGGAGCACGGCGCGCTGCCCCGCGCCGCCCACGCGGTGCGCACCCCGATGGCCGAGAACCGCGTGGACGTCGAGGGGTTCGGCGTGCTGCCGTGCGCCGGGGTCTACGCCGAGGTGCTCCGCGGCGGCACCGTGCGCGCGGGCGACCCGGTGACGCTGCGCTGATCGATCAGGCGCGCGCGGCCCGCACCGTGCGCACCACCGACCGAACGGTGATCACGAGGACCGCGGCGCTGACGCCGTAGGCGACCGGGGCGACCGGGTCGGTGACGAGCACGGCCGAATCGGCCGGCCCGGAACCGAGGATCATGACGGCGGCCGCCCCGCCGCACACCACCGTGCCGGCCAGGCCGATCGCGCAGGCGGCCAGCGCAGGCCCGCGGGCCGTGTCGCGGCAGAAGCTCCGCACCAGTGCCACCAGCGCCGCGATCCCGACGCACCAGCTCGCGACGCCCTGGACCTGCGCCAGCGCGGAGATCAGCGGGACCGCCGGGCCCGACCAGCCGATGCCGCCCTTCCACAGCAGGCTCCAGCCGAGCATCAGGCCGGGGTAGGCCACGACCAGCAGGAGCGCGGTGCGGCGGCCCTGCCGGGCGGCCAGCTCGTCCTGGTACAGCGGGGCGATCTCCTCCACGGCCCCGAAGTCGCGGACGGCGCGGGCCGCGGCGTCCCGGGCGGGGAGCCCGCCCTGCTCGTGGGCGGCCGCGGCGTCGCGCAGGCCGTCGCAGGTCTCGTCGACTATGCTGCGCCGCAGCGTGGACGGGCCGCGCAGGGCCCGTGCGAGCGCGTCGACGTGGGCGGCGATGGGGTCCGCCTCGCGGGCGGTCACGGCACGTCCAGCGCCGGGCGGAGCACGGCTTCGACCACCGACGCGAACTCGGACCACTCCGTGCGCTGCTGGGCCAGCGCGTGCCGGCCGGCCCGCGTCAGGGTGTAGGTGCGCCGCTCGCGGCCGCCGACGGTGCTCCACGCGCCGGAGAGCAGCGCAGCGCGCTCCAGCCGGCGCAGCGCCGGGTAGACGGTGCCGGTCGGCAGGTCGAGCGCGCCGCCGCTGCGCAGCTGCAGCGCCTCGATGATCGCGTAGCCGTGGCGGGGCCCCGCCTCCAGCACGGAGAGGATCAGCCCGTCGAGGTGGCCGCGGACGGCGTCGGGTCGCACGGGTAGGGATTCTACCCCTCGTGCGGGGCCGATCACCGGCCCAGGATCAGGGGCATCCCTGATGCACCTGTAGTCCGTCTACATATAACGTCCTGGACGTGGACGTACTCGCTGCCCCCCGGATCTCCCTCTGGTTGCTCCGGGCCGTTCTCACGGCCCATGTGATCGCCACGCTCACCCAGCCCGTGCTCGCCGGGCTCTTCCTCACCGGTGACGTCGACGCCATCGACGTCCACGCCGCCGTTGCGAGCCTGGTCGGCTCCCTCGGGCTGGCGGCGGCCGGCATCGCCGTGGCGTACGTGCTCGCCGGTCGCGGCGCGCGATGGGTGCTGCCGGTGGCCGTGCTGCTCGTGGCGGCGGAGGTGACGCAGATCGTGCTGGGCTACCAGCGCGAGCTGCAGTTCCACGTCCCGCTGGGGGTCGCGATCGTGACGGCCTCCGTGCTGCTCGCCGTCTGGGTGTGGAGCCCCGCCGCCGGGCGGGCCCGATGAACCGCCGCACCTTCCTCGGCCTGCTCGGCGCCACCGCGGCCGGTGTCGCGCTCGCCGGCTGCACGCCGGCCGGGCAGACCGGGGCCCAGCTGGTCAGCGCGGCGCCCCTACCCCGCCCGTTCCAGGTGCCGTTGCCGATCCCGCCGGTGGCCAGGCCGGTCGGCCCCGACCGCTACCGGATCACGCAGCGCGTGGCGCAGCAGCAGATCCTGCCGGGCCTGCGCACCCCGGTGCTCGGCTACGACGGGATCTTCCCGGGCCCGACGTTCGAGACCCGCCGCGGCCGTCCCGTGGTGGTGCGGCACCGCAACGAG
The DNA here is from genome assembly GCA_964247105.1 of uncultured Pseudonocardia sp. Taxonomy (GTDB): domain Bacteria; phylum Actinomycetota; class Actinomycetes; order Mycobacteriales; family Pseudonocardiaceae; genus Pseudonocardia. Next base: position 3,627 of record CAXTTN010000290.1, on the reverse strand, counting down.
CTGCCCGTGCCGTCGGTGGTGCACCTGCACGGCGGGCACACCCCGGCCGACTCGGACGGCTGGCCGCTCGACCTGGTGCTGCCGGCCGGCTGGATGCCCCACGGGATGGCGGGCGACCTCGCCGTGGAGGAGCGCGAGTACCGCTACCCGAACGACCAGCGCGCCGCCCTGCTCTGGTACCACGACCACCGCATGGACTTCACCGGTCCGGCGGTCTACCGCGGCCTGGCCGGCATGCACCTCGTCCGCGACGACGAGGAGGACGCGCTGCCCCTGCCCCGCGGCGAGCGCGAGCTCCCGCTGATGATCTGCGACCGCTCCTTCGCCTCCGACGGCTCGTTCGCCTACCCCGGGCTCGACCAGGGGATGCGCACGCTCCCCGGTGTCGAGGACGGCTGGATGGCCGGCGTGCTGGGTGACGTCGTCCTCGTGAACGGGGCGCCGTGGCCGGTGCACGAGGTCGACGCCGCGCGGCATCGGCTGCGGATCGTCAACACGTCCAACGCGCGGCGCTACCGCCTCGCGCTGCAGCCGCCCCTCCCGCTGGTCCAGATCGGCTCCGACGGCGGCCTGCTCGCGGCGCCCGTCGTGCACGAGGCGATCGAGATCGCGCCCGGTGAGCGCTTCGACCTGGTCGTCGACTTCGCGGCGGTGCCCGTCGGCACCGAGGTCACGATGGTCAACGCGCTCGGCACGGGATCGACGGGCGTCGTGATGCGGTTCCGGGTGGCCCGCGCCGCGCGCGACGACAGCCGGGTGCCCGAGCGTCTGTCCGATGTGGAGCCGCTGGTCCCGCCCGCGGGCGCGCCGCTGCGGACGTTCCGGTTCACGCGGGGGCAGGCGGGCGACCACGCCGGCTGGACGATCAACGGCCTGCCGTTCGACCCGGACCGGCCGATCGCCGACGTCCCGCTCGGGCGGACCGAGACCTGGCGGTTCGTCACCGACGTGCACCACCCGGTGCACGTCCACCTCGACCCGTTCCAGGTGCTGCGGCGCGGCGCCGGCGGGCCGGGCGAGTTCGACGGCGGCTGGAAGGACACGGTGGACCTGCGCCCGGCCGAGATCGTCGACGTCGCGGTGCGGTTCGGTGACCACGCCGGCCGCTTCGTGTTCCACTGCCACAACCTGGAGCACGAGGACATGGCCATGATGGCCACGATCCGCACCTCCTGACCCGCCACCAGGTCAGCAGTTGGGTGCGTCAGCGGCCACATGACGCGCTCCGCGCGCGCGTTCCGTCGCCGCGCGCGTGTAGCTATGCGCGCGGGGTAGCCAGAACGCGCGCGCCGACCGGCCGGCTACAGCGCGGGTATGACCGAGGCTCCGTAGGCCTCGATCGTCGCCTCGCGCGCGTCGTGCATCGCGTAGATCGAGAACTGGTCCACGCCCAGTTCCTTCAGCTCGGCGAGCCGGTCGAGCTGCGCGGCGGGCGGGCCGAGCAGGCAGAACCGGTCGACCACCTCGTCGGGCACGAAGTTCGTCGTGGCGTTGCCGGCGCGGCCGTGGTGGCTGTAGTCGTAACCCTCGCGGCCCGTGATGTAGCCGGTGAGCGCGGCCGGCACCATCGCGGAGTCGCTGCCGTAACGCGTCACGAGGTCGGCGACGTGGTTGCCGACCATCCCGCCGAACCAGCGGCACTGGTCGCGGGCGTGCCCCAGGTCGTCGCCGACGTAGGCGGGCGCGGCCACGCAGATCGTGATCGCGCCCGGGTCGCGGCCGGCCGCCTCCGCCGCGGCGCGCACGGTCTTGACCGTCCACTCCACGAGGTAGGGATCGGCGAGCTGCAGGATGAAGCCGTCGGCGCGGCGTCCGACGAGGTCCAGCGCCTTCGGGCCGTAGCCGGCCATCCACACCGGCAGCGACGCGCCCGCGGGCACCCACGGGATCCGCACGGCCGTGCCGCCGAGGTCCACCGACCGGCCCTCGGCCAGCTCGCGGATCACGTGCATCGACTCCTCGAGCCGCGCCAGCGTGGTCGGCGGCCTGCCCTGCACGCGCATCGCGGAGTCGCCGCGGCCGATCCCGCAGATCGTCCGGTTGCCGAACATGTCGTTCAGCGTGGCGTGCAGCGACGCGATGACCGTCCAGTCGCGGGTGCCCGGGTTGGTCACCATCGGCCCGACCACCAGCCGGGACGTGCGTTCCAGGATCCGGGAGTAGATGACGTAGGGCTCCTGCCACAGCACGTGCGAGTCGAACGTCCAGCCGTGGCTGAACCCGAGCTCCTCCGCCCGGACCATCAGGTCCACGACAGCGCCTGCCGGCGGATCGGTCTGCAGCACCAGCCCGATGTCCATCAGTTCTCCCGGGTGAGTTCGGTGATCACGGCCCGAAGGCGGTCAGTGGATCCCCTGCGACGACCATCGCGCCGTGATCGCGGGTGTGGTCAGCGGAGGTACTGGCAGGTGCCGCGGCGGAGGTACGCCCCGTCACCGGGCTTGCCCAGGTAGCAGCCCCTGTCGATGATCACCCGGCCGCGCGACAGCACCGTCTCGACCCGGCCGGTGATCGTCTTCCCCTCGTAGGCGGAGTAGTCGACGGCCATGTGGTGCGTCGCCGCGGACAGCGTCTGGGTGGCCGCCGGGTCGTAGATCACCACGTCGGCGTCGGCGCCCGGCGCGATCGTGCCCTTGCGCGGGTAGAGGCCGAACATCCGCGCCGGCGTGGCGCAGGCGAGCTCGATCCAGCGCCGCCGGGAGATGTGCCCGTCGACGACGCCCTGGTGCAGCAGATCCATCCGGTGCTCGACGCCCGGCATCCCGTTGGGGATCTTGGAGAAGTCGCCCAGCCCCATCTCCTTCTGGCCCTTGAAGCAGAACGGGCAGTGGTCGGTGGAGACGACCGACAGGTCGTCGGTGCGCAGGCCGCGCCACAGGTTCGCCTGGTGCTCGCGCGGCCGCAGCGGCGTCGAGCAGACGTACTTGGCGCCCTCGAAACCGGGTCGCGCGAGGTCGTCGGTGGAGAGGAACAGGTACTGCGGGCAGGTCTCGGCGAACACGTTGTCGCCGTCGTTGCGGGCCCGGGTGACCTCCGCGAGCGCCTTCGTCGCCGAGAGGTGGACGATGTAGACCGGCGCGCCGGCCACCTGAGCGAGCCTGATCGCGCGGTGGGTGGCCTCGGCCTCCAGCAGCTCGTGGCGGACCTCGCCGTGGTAGCGCGGATCGGTCTCGCCGCGGGCCAGCGCCTGCTCCACGAGGACGTCGATCGCGATGCCGTTCTCGGCGTGCATCATCGTCAGGGCGCCGGTCTCGGCGCCCTTCTGCATCGCGCGGAGGATCTTGCCGTCGTCGGAGTAGAAGACGCCGGGGTAGGCCATGAACAGCTTGAAGCTGGTGACGCCCTCCCCGACGAGCGTCTCGGTCTCCTTGAGCGACTGCTCGTTGACGTCGGCGAGGACCATGTGGAACCCGTAGTCGATCGCGCAGTTGCCGTCGGCCTTGGCGTGCCAGGCGTCGAGGGCCTCGCCCAGCGAGCCGGCCCTGCCGTCCTCGCGGCCCGCCGCCGACTGCTGGATCGCGAAGTCCACGATCGTGGTGGTGCCGCCCCAGGCCGCGGCGCGGGTGCCGGTCTCGAACGTGTCGGCGGCGACGGTGCCCCCGAACGGCATCTCCATGTGCGTGTGCC
>CAXTTN010000289.1:0-6888 GCA_964247105.1 uncultured Pseudonocardia sp. | reverse complement strand
AGGGGCGGCTGAGCGCCGGGTCGTTCTCGCTCTCCAGGGCGAGCAGGCCCACCTGGGGGCCGTTGCCGTGGCAGATCACCAGCTCGTGCTCCCGCGTGAGCGGGGCCAGCGCCTCGGCGGCGGCGCGGACGTGGTGCAGCTCGATCGTCGCGTCCGGCCGCTCGCCGCGTTGCAGCAGCGCGTTGCCCCCCAGGGCGACGACGATGCGCATCAGGTGGCCAGTGCGTCGACGAGGACGGCCTTGATCGTGTGCAGGCGGTTCTCGGCCTGGTCGAACACGATCGATCGCGGGGAGGTGAACACCTCGTCGGTGACCTCGGCGCCGTCGAGGCCGAACTCCTCGTGCAGGCGCCGGCCCAGCTCGGTGCTGCGGTCGTGCACCGCGGGCAGGCAGTGCAGGAACCTCGCGTCCGGCCCGGCCGTGGCCATCAGCTGCTCGGTCACGCGGAACGGCAGCAGCTGCGGGATGCGCTCGGCCCACGTCGCCGCCGGCTCTCCCATGCTGACCCAGACGTCGGTGTAGACGAAGTCCGCGCCGGCCACGCCACGGGCGGGGTCGTCGGTGACGAGCACCTGGGCGCCGCTGCCGGCGGCGAGGTCGTTCGCGGAGGCGATGAGGTCGGCGGCCGGCCACAGCTCGCGCGGTGCGGCGATCCGTACGTCCATGCCCAGCATCGCTCCGGTGACCAGCAGCGAGCGGGCGACGTTGTTGCGGCCGTCGCCGACGAAGCAGCAGCTGATCCGCTCGGCGGGTGACGGACGGTGCTCGACCATCGTGAGGACGTCGGCGAGCATCTGCGTGGGGTGCCAGGAGTCGGTGAGCCCGTTCCAGACCGGCACGCCCGCGTGGTCGGCGAGCTGCTCGACGGTCTCCTGGGCGGCGCCGCGGTACTCGATGCCGTCGAACATCCGGCCCAGCACCCGTGCAGTGTCGGACACGGACTCGTCGCGGCCCATGTGGGAGCCGGTCGGGTCGAGGTAGGTGACGTGGGCGCCCTGCTCGTGCGCGGCCACCTCGAACGCGCAGCGGGTGCGGGTGGAGCTCTTCTCGAAGACCAGGGCGATGTTGCGGCCGGTCAGGCGGGCTCGTTCGGTGCCGGCGGCCCGGTCGCGCTTGAGCTCCGCGGCCCGCTCGACGAGGGCGAGGAACCGGTCCTTGCCCAGGTCGGCGACGGTCAGCAGCGAACCCGGATGGCGGGTGAGCACGGCTGTCATGCTCCGAGCCCGTCGCGCTGGATCGGGCAGGTCATGCAGCGGGCGCCGCCGCGACCCCGGCCGAGCTCGCTACCGGGGATGGACAGCACCTCGATGCCCTCGTCGCGGAGCATCGCGCTGGTGAGCGTGTTGCGGTCGTAGCCGACCACCACGCCGGGAGCCACGGTGAGGAAGTTGTTCGCGTCGTCCCACTGCTCGCGCTCCGCGGAACGCGCGTCCTCGTTCGTGACGAGCACGCGGAGCTTGTCGATCCCCAGCGCCTCGGCGACGGCGGCGAACAGGTCGTCGCGGTGCTCGACGTGCAGGCCGCCGGTGTCGTGCTCCACCACCTCCTCCGGGTCCGACGCGGTGATCACCCAGCTGCGCAGCGATCCGACGTCGAGGCCCGGATAGCGGACGAACGTGTCCACGTCGATCATCGTCAGGACCGTGTCGAGGTGCATGAACGCGTGCGAGCGGGGGAGCTCGACGGCGATGACGGTGGTGGCCTGGCCGGTGCGGAACAGTGCGCGGGAGAGGATCTCCACGCCCATCGGGGTGGTGCGCTCGCCCATCCCGATCAGCACGGCGCCGCGGCCGAGCACGTGGATGTCACCGCCCTCGAGGGTGGCGGGCTGGTGGCCGGCGTCGTCGTCGCCGTAGTAGACCGGGAACGTGGCGTCGGCGAACATCGGGTGGAACCGGTAGACGGCGCGGCTGTGCAGCGACTCCCGCTGCCGCGCCGCCTTGGCCATCGGGTTGATCGTGACGCCGCCGTACACCCAGGCGGAGTTGTCGCGCTGGAACAGCGTGTTCGGCAGCGGAGCGAGCACGAAGTCGTCGAGCTCGAGCGTCTGCCAGCGCAGGCTGCGCACATGGAGGGGCGAGAGGTCCGAGCGGGTGATGCCGCCGATGAGCAGCTCCGCGAGGGTGGCCGCGTCGATGTCCTCGGTCAGCTCGCGCAGCGGCCCGACCAGCGTCGGGCCCACGAGCTCGGGGGTGCACACGCGTTCCAGCACGAACGCCCTGGCCTCCGCGATCTCCAGGGTCTGGGTGAGCAGGGTGTCGAAGTGGTGCACCTCCACGCCACGGTCGCGGAGGACCTGAGCGAACGTGTCGTGCTCCTCGCGGGCCTTCTCCGCCCACAGGACGTCGTCGAACAGCAGCTCGTCGCAGTTGGCGGGGGTGAGCCGGGAGAGTTCGAGCCCGGGGCGGTGAACGACGGCCTGCCGGAGCCGGCCGACCTCCGAGTGCACGCCGAGCCCGTGGGTGACTGTCATGGGTCGATCCTGTTCTCGCACGGCTCCCGCCGGCAGAGCAGAAGGACCCGGCCCGGCAGGGTCTTGTAGGTCCTGCAGCCGCTGCCCGGCCCGGTCGGCGCGGTGCTCCTGCGCGACCGCGAACCCACCGTTGACCGGTCTGACGGTGGCGATCGCGATGGCCAGCGGGGGGGGCCGGCCGCCGGTCGGCCTCGGCGCCGTGAAACCTGCGGTCCGCGGAGATCAGTCTGCGGCCCGCAGTACCGGGTTCTCGCCGTACTCGTGGCGTCCGACCTTGAGCCAGATGTACATCGGCACGCCCAGCAACAGGCAGAACACCCCGTAGTAGACGGCCTGGTAGCCGCTGCCGGCCACCGACCAGAACGAGAACACCAGCGCGAGCGCCGAGACCCCGCAGTCGCGCACCAGGTGTGGCCAGCGCGTCGGGCGGCCGCGGGCGAGCAGCCAGTACAGCTGGGCGCCGGCGCTGAAGAGGTACGGGACGACGGCGGTGAAGACCGACAGCAGGACGAGCGTGGTGAACACCGACTCGAAGCTGGTGTAGCTGATGACGGTCAGGATCGAGGCGAGCACGGTGGAGCTGACGATGCCGAACACGGGGATGCCGCGGCGGGTACGGGCGAACACGGCTGGGAACAGCCGGTCCTTCGCCGCGGCCAGGGGCATCTCGGCCACGATCAGGGTCCAGCCGATGAGACAGCCCAGCCCGGAGACCACGGCGGCCACGGCGACGGCGTTGCCGGCCCACTGGCCGCCGAAGATCGCGTTGGCCGAGTCGGTGAAGGGTGCGGTGGAGGCCTGCAGCGCGGCGTTGGGCACGGTGCCGAACACCGTCAGGGTGCCGAGGATGTAGACCACCGCGCAGCCCAGCGTGCCCAGCACGGTGGCGCGCCCGACGTTCTTCGCGGGGTTGCGGACGCGGCCGGCGGCCACCGACGCGGTCTCGATGCCGAGGTAGCTGAACAGGGCGATCGCTGCGGCGGCGGAGATCGCGCCGGCCGCGGAGCCCCCGGTGGCGTTGAACGCCCCGAAGTTCTCGCCGCGGATGAACAGCAGCCCGATCGTGGCCATGAACAGCAGCGGCACGAACTTCAGCACCGTCGTGACGATCTGGGTGATCGCCATGTTCCGCACACCTGACAGGTTGATCACCGCCGGGATCCAGAGGCCGAACAGCGCGATCACGATCGACCAGAGCGTGGCGTGCTCGGGGTTCCAGAACACCTCGACGTAGCCGACGAGCGCCACGACGATGGCCGCGTTGCCCGCCCAGGCGGTGACCCAGTAGGACCAGGCGTTGAGGAACCCGGCGAAGTCGCCGAACGCGTCGCGGGCGTAGACGTAGGGCCCGCCCGAGCCCGGCACCCGTTTCGACAGCGCGCCGAACGTCAGGGCGAGGGCCAGCGCGCCGATCGTGACCAGAACGAACGCCACCAGGCTGATCGGCCCGTAGACGGCCAGCGCGGACGGTACGGCGAACACCCCGGTCCCGATCACCGATCCGATCACCAGCGCGGTCGCGGTCGGGAGCCCGAAGGTGCCGCTGCTCTTCTGAGGAGTGCCGGGGATGTCGTGCCCCGCCGCAGAGGGGGGTGTCGTGACATCGGTGCTCATCGGGTCTCCTCGCCTGCGGCCGCCGCCGATGCGCGGGACCGGTTCGACCGTGCCCCGGCACGTTCGCGCGGTCCTACGGGCGCAGGTCCCGACGTGACGCGGCGTTGGTCCCGGGTTCCGGTCGGGGGTCGATCCGCGGAGCGTCGGCCGCTCGTCCGAGAACGCAGCCGGTCGCCGAGCGAGGCGAGCGCGGCGTCGATCGCGGCGGCCCGGGGGCGCTCCCGGCGCAGACGCCGCCGAGGACCTGGTCCGCCCGGCTGCGTCGCAGGCCGGACGGTGTGTCGGCGTTCGGGTTCTCGGACATGCCGCCGATGCTGTTGCGAGTGTGCAGCAGGCGGCCGGGGGCGAAGGTCGGCCGGGTCGGGCCGGAGGGCCCTGCCGGGTGAGGGCGGCGGCTGCGAGGGTCGGGCGTGAAGTCAGCCGAGGTACAGGTGGGACCGGAGATCGTGCCAGAACTTCCAGCCGGCGCAAGTCTTCCGCCCTGTTGCGGTCTTCCGGCGTCGTCGGGCAGGCGGTACGCGTCGTCGTCGAGCCAGAGCCGTCCGTGTCCATCGATCCGGACCTCGTGGCGGGTGTTGCGGTGAATGCCGTGCAGGCGGGTTCCGGGCTTGAGGCGACCCGCGGTGATCAGTCCGAGGATGTCGGTGCGTCCTCGGCGGCGGGGTGGCGGTGTGTCGTGGAGGGACCGAGAGGCGGGGGTGGCGTGTTCGGCTGGTGTGTGCCGGATTTCGGGTTGGTGTTCGGTCGGTTGGTGATCGGGTAGGAGCAGGCCGAGGCGAGTGGGGTCCCAGACCTGACGAGCGAGGTCGCGGTAGAGCTGTCCGCGGATCGCGACCACGTCCTCGATGGACGGTGAGCTTCCGAAGGTGTGCAGCGTCTTCTGGAGCTTGTGGGTGTCACGCAGCTTGCGCAGGGCTGGGTTGCGATGTCGGACACAAGGAGCAGATCGGGGCGCGGCGCGGTGCGCTCGACCGCTCCGAACGATCCCTTTCCGCTCCGTACGGCCCTGGCCGCTCAAGCGGTGGTGAGAGCCGACGGGTCGAACCAGGTCGGCTTCTGTCCGGCCGAGGTGCATGCCACGGCCAGGCTCACGAACGATGTGAGCAGGGCAGTCCCTTCCGTGTGGTCGTAGATGCCGAGCGCTCCGGCTGACGTGACCATGCGTTGGGTCTGGTCTCGGATCTCGCTGCTGGCGTCGGCGAGGTTCGAGGTCGAGCCGACGCGGATGAGCTGTGCGGTGGCGCGAGTCATCCGGGCGATGTCGACGTTGATCGATTTCTGGCCGGAGGGTCCGGTCATCATCGGTACGACGAAGACGTTGTAGAGCACGCCGCCGCGAGCGTCGAACTCGACGCACACTTCTCGGTCGGCAACCCTGGCTGCCTCGGCTGCCTTCAACTGCTTCGTCACTGCAAGTCCGGCGGCAGAGGCGGTCGGGGTTCCCGTCACAGCGGCCGGGCCGACCGCCACGAACGCAACCGCTGTGCCGACCAGTGCAACTCCGACGGCTGACGCCGCCCATACCCGCCACCGCGCACGTGTGGTCAGCGTGTCCCTGAGGTCCCGGGGCCCCTGTCGCTGGACCGGGATCTGTGTCATCGCCACGCTCTCGTACCGCGCTTGTTGCTGCTCGGGTGGCAGCGTGTTCCATGGGGGTGGGCTCGTCATCGTCGGCGTCCGATCCGCTTGCGACAGGGAGTTGATGCTCCGTCCGTCGAGGCCACCGCTACGTCCGTTACGGCCGAGTTACGCGGTCACCAGGACTGATCAACGGCGTGCCTCGGCCTCAGCCTGTATGTGGATCATCGGTGGGGGCGATTCGTGTCGTCAGCTCCTGCCGTCTGCGAGCGAACCAGACGACGAGTCCTACCAACCCGCCAGCCCTGCTCCACCCGGCGTCGCGAACGGCCGAGAGCGACCGGGCCCCTCTGATGCCCCCACGGGTACGGGTCCGCGGCCACGGGGCACTAGCGTCGTCGTGGACGGGCAGCACCAGGTCGCTCCCGTGCGGGGCTGTGGCGGGCCGGTATCGACAGGAGACACGACGTGCACGTCGGCAATGCCTACACCGTGGTCCTCGCCGCCTTGAGCGATGTCGATTTCGATCGTCGCTACTACGACGTGTGCCGGCGTCATCCGTTGGTCGACGCACCGACGTCGTCGGTCACCGGCATGTCCCAGGCCGTCGCCGCGGCCCTCGCCGATCAGGGTAGGACCGCCGCCTACTCGAGCCGGGAACGGTTCTTCGAGCACTGGGCAGAATAGGCGGACGTCGATGTCGGCATGCGGATCGCGCTCGCCCGCAGGACCGTCGAGTTCATCCTCGTGGTCGACGCCGGAGTCGCCGTTCTCGGGCGTCCGTTCACGCGGCTGGCGCGCGAGGTCGGCGAGATCCGAGATCCGTCCTTCGTGCCGGTGCCTCGGGCGCCGAAGCCGGCGATCTCGGACATCCGGCAGGTTGACGATCTCGTGGCCGAGGTCGGGACGTTGTTCGACGACGTCGCGTACGCCCTGCGTGCGGCACCGCCCGCACCTCGGCTGCCAGACGTCAGTGGAACGGGGTGAGCTTCTCGGTTGAGCTCGGCCCGTCTCTCGAAGTCCGTGAGCAGCTCGGCGGTCATCCGCGCCCCCGCGGATCAGCATGAACCGGCCGGTGACGTGCGCGCGCTGGCATGGACCTGACCGCCCACCGGACGCGGTCTTCCAGGAGAGGCGCCGATGCCTTTCCGGTCCTACCCGCGGTGGGTGGGGGGTGTGAGTGGGGGAGAGCCGGTGGCGCGCAGGCCTGCCGTGATGGCGG
>CAXTTN010000288.1:0-6898 GCA_964247105.1 uncultured Pseudonocardia sp. | reverse complement strand
GTCCTTGCTGCGGGGTACCAACCTCCCGCGCGGACGGGACCGCCGGCCCTGAGAGATCCCGCGGCACCCGGCGACGCTGCACAGGTGACGACCGACGGACCCGGCCCGCCCGAGGCGCCGCTGTGCTGAGCCTGTGGAAGGCGATCCGCCGGATCGGCCGGACCGCGCAGGACGCGCCCGCCGCACCGACCGCGCCCCGTCCCCCGGCCGCGCTGGAGCTCGGCGGCTCGGTGGGCGTCCGCCACGTCGACGCCGGGTCGTGCAACGGGTGCGAGGTGGAGATCGGTTCGGCGTTCGGGCCGGTGTACGACGCCGAGCGCTACGGCGCCCGGCTGGTCGCCTCGCCCCGGCACGCCGACGTGCTGCTGGTGACGGGCGTCGTCACCCGCAACATGGCCGAGCCGCTGCGCCGCACCTACGAGGCCGTGCCGGAGCCGCGGCTGGTCGTGGCCGTGGGCGACTGCGCGCGCGACTGCGGGGTGTTCGCCGGCGCCTACGGCGTCACCGGCGCGGTGGGCGACGTCGTGCCGGTCGACCTGGGGGTGCCGGGCTGCCCGCCGCGCCCGGAGGCGATCGTCGCGGCGCTGCGCACGCTGACCGGTCGATGACGGCCCTGCTCGTCGCGGCGCTCGCGGCCGGGTCGGCCGGGGTGGTCGTGGCGCTGCTGGCACCCCGGCGCGTGCGGCCGGTCGCCGTCGGCATCGTCACGGGCGCGTCCGGGGTGCTCGGCACGGCGGCCGGGGTCGTCGCGCTGCTCGGGGGGGCCTGGTCGGCCGCGCTGCCCGGCGTGCTCCCGCTCACGGGCGTGGCGATCGCCCTGGATCCCCTCGGTGGCGTGTTCCTGGCCGTCAGCGGGGCGGTCGCCACGGCGGCCGCCGTCTTCGGCATCGGCTACACCCGCCACGGGCTGGACGGCCGGGCGGTGCAGGCCGCGTTCGCGCTGTTCGTGCTGGCGCTGCTGCTGGTGCCGGTGGCCGGTGGCATCGGGACCTTCCTCGCCTGCTGGGAGCTGATGGCGCTCGCGTCGCTGCTGCTGCTCGCGGCCGAGCACCGGTGCCGCGCCGAGGTGGCGTCGGCCGTGCGCTGGTACGCGGTGATGACGCACCTCGGCTTCGTCGCGGTGCTGGCGGGCCTGCTGGTGCTGGCGGCCCCCGCGAGCGGCGACTCCTTCGACGCGGTGCGCCGGGCCGCGGGCACGCTGCCGCCGGCCGTCTCCGGCCTGGTGTTCGTGCTGTGCCTGGTCGGGTTCGGGTCGAAGGCCGGGATCGTGCCGCTGCACGCCTGGCTGCCCCGCGCGCACCCGGAGGCGCCCAGCCACGTCTCGGCCCTGATGTCGGCGGCGATGGTCACGATGGGCGTGTACGGCATCGTCCGCGTCGGGTTCGACCTGATGGGCGGGGGAAGCCGCTGGTGGTGGCTGCTCGTGCTGGCGCTGGGCATGCTCTCGGCGGTCTACGGGATCCTCCAGGCCGCCGTCAGCACCGATCTGAAGCGCCTGCTCGCCCACTCCACCACCGAGAACATGGGGCTGGTCCTCATCGGCGTCGGGGCCGGCGGGCTGTTCGCCACCACCGGGCGCCCGGTGCTCGCCGCGCTGGCTCTGACCGCCGCGCTGCTGCACGTCATGGGCCACGCCGCGTTCAAGACGCTGCTGTTCCTCGCCGCGGGATCGGTGCTGCACGCCACCGGCACCCGCGACCTCGACGAGCTCGGCGGCCTGCGGCCCGCGATGCCGGCGACGACGGCGGCGTTCGGGCTGGGCGCGCTGGCCGCGTCGGCGCTGCCGCCGGGAACGGCGTTCGTCAGCGAGTGGGTGCTGCTGCAGTCGCTCGTGCACGGCCTCCCGGCCGCCGGGGTCGGCACGACGATCGTGCTGCCCGTCGCCGTCGCCGCCGTGGCGCTGACCGCGGGCCTGGCCGTGGCGACGTTCGTCAAGGCGTTCGGGGTGGGGTTCCTGGCCAGGCCGCGCAGCGGCGCCGCCGAGCGGGCGCGGGAGAGCCCGCCGACGATGCTCGCCGGGATGGCGCTGGCCGGGATGGCCACCGTCGGGTTCGCGATCGCGCCGACGCTGGTGCTGCCGGCGCTGGGACGGGTGGCGGGCGGGATCGTCGGGACCGGCTCGCCGGTCACGGGGGCGGTCACCCTGGAGCTGGTGGGGATCGCCGGCTCGCTGTCGCCGTTGCTGCTCGTGGTCGCCCTGCTCGCCGCGACCGTGCTGGTCGTGGCGCTGCCGCGGCTGCTCGCGGTGCGCCGCGCCCGGCGCTCCGCGCGGCCGTGGGACTGCGGCGCCGGCCGGCTGACCGCGCGCATGGAGTACACCGCCACCTCGTTCGCCGAGCCGTTGCAGCGCGTCTTCGACGACGTGCTGCGGCCGGAGCAGGACGTCGCGATCACCCATCACCGGGAGTCGGCGTACCTGGTGGAGGCCGTCGAGTACCGGCACCGCGTGCCCGACCGCTTGGAGCAGCGCTTCTACTCCCCGGTGCTGCTGGCCGCGGCCGCCTGGGGCCACGCCGGGCGGCGGCTGGCCACCGGGAGCGTGCACCGTTACCTGGGCTACGGCTTCTTCACCGTGTGCGCGTTGCTGGTCCTGCTCGTGGTGACCCGGTGACGGCGCTGGTCGCCGCCCTGCAGGCGGTGCTCATCGTCGGCGGCTCGCCCTGGCTGGTCGGGCTGATGCGCCAGGTCCGGGCCCGGATGGAGGGCCGGGCGGGCGCCGGCGTCGGCCAGCCGTGGCGCGACCTGCGCAAGCTGATGCGCAAGCAGGCGATCACACCGGGCGGAACGAGCGAGGTGTTCCGCGCGGCGCCGGTGCTGCTGGTGACGACCGTCGCCGTCGTCGCCGTGGCGTGCCCGTTCGTCACCACGGTGTCGGCGCTGGATCCGGTGGCCGACCTGTTCGTGGTGGTGGCGCTGCTCGCGCTGGGCACGGTCGGGCTGGCGCTCGCGGGCATCGACACCGGCACGGCGTTCGGCGGGATGGGGGCCAGCCGGGAGTCGACGATCCTGGCGCTGGTCGAGCCCACGCTGCTGGTGGCGATCTTCGCGCTGTCGGTGCGGGTGGGCTCCACGAACCTGTCGGCGATCGTCACGTCCACGCTGCGGGACCCGGCCCGGGTGGTGTCGCCCGCGAGCCTGCTGGCCGCGGTCGCGCTGGTGGTCGTGGTGGTGGCCGAGACCGGGCGGCTGCCGGTGGACAACCCGTCCACGCACCTGGAGCTGACGATGGTCCACGAGGCCATGGTGCTGGAGTACGCCGGGCCCGACCTCGCCCTGGTCGAGCTCGGCTCCGCGATGCGGCTGTCGGTCCACCTCGGGCTGCTGGTCAGCCTGTTCGCGCCCTGGGGGATCGCCACGGGTGTCGGGCCGATCGCGCTGCTGGTCGGTGCCGCCGCCTTCGCGGCGAAGGTGGCGCTGCTGGGCGCGGCGCTGGCGTTCGTCGAGGTGTTCCTGGCCAAGGTTCGCCTGTTCCGCGTGCCGGAGCTGCTGGCGGGCTCGTTCCTCATGGCCCTGCTGGCCGTCACCGCGTCGGCGTTCCTCGCGTGAACGCGACGGCGTACGTCCAGCTGGTCAACCTCGCGGCGGGCGCGCTGCTGCTCGCCGCGGTGCTGGTGCTGTGGCTCCGGGAGCTCTCGGTGATCATCCGGGTGTTCGCCGCGCAGGGGGCGGCGCTGGCGGGGCTGGTGGGGCTGCTCGCCGCCGAGGCGGGATCCCCCGAGCTGGCGGGGCTGGCCGCCGCCGTCCTGGTGCTGCGCGCCGGGGTGCTCCCCGCGCTCCTGCGCCGGGCGCTGGCGGCGGCCGGGCCCGAACGCCGGGTGACGCGGCCGCTGGTCAACGTGGCCGCCTCGCTGCTCGCCGCGGCGGCGCTGACGCTGCTGTCGCTGGCGGTGTCGCGGCCGCTGGTCGAGCTGGCGCCGTCGGCCGCGACGCAGGCCGTCCCGGTCGGGCTGGCGGTGGTGCTGATCGGGTTCTTCGTGATCGTCACGCGCCGCCGCGCGCTCTCGCAGGTGATCGGGTTCCTGCTGATGGACAACGGCATCACCGCGGTCGGGTTCCTGCTGAGCGCCTCGATCGGGCTGGTCGCCGAGGCCGGCGTGGCGCTCGACGTGCTGCTCGTGGTGCTGGTGCTGCAGACCCTCACCTCGCGGATGCGGGACCTGTTCGGCGGCACCGACCTCGACGACCTGCGGGAGCTCCGGGACTGATGACCACCTTCCTGGCGCTCGTCCCCGTCGCGGTCCCGGTCCTCGGCGCGGCGGTGCACGCCCTCGCCGGGTGGCGGCGGGCCACCGTGTGGGTCGGGACCGTCAGCGCTCTGCTGGTGCTCGCCGCCGCCGGCACGCTCGCCGCGTGGACCGTCACGACCGGGGTCCCGCTGACCGTCGGCGGGCTCATCCGGGTCGACGCGCTCAGCGCGTTCATGCTGGTCGTCGTCGCGTCGGTGGCGCTGCTCGCCGCCATCGCCACCCCGGCCCACCTGGCCGCGGAGATGGCCGCGGACCGGGCGACCACGCGCACCGCGGCGCGCTACAGCGTGCTGGTGCAGCTGTTCCTCGCGGCGATGGCGCTGGCCGTGCTGGCCGCCGACCTGGGCGTGCTGTGGGTCGCGGTCGAGGCCACCACGATCGTGACGGCGTTCCTCGTCGGCCTGCGCCGCAGCCGCACCGCGGTGGAGGCGGCCTGGAAGTACGTGGTGATCTGCTCCGCGGGGATCGCGCTGGCCCTGCTCGGGCTCGTGCTGCTGAACTACGCGGCGCAGCAGTCCGGCACCGGCGCCGGGCTCGACTGGGCGGCGCTCGTGGGCGCGGCACCCCGGCTCGACCCGGGCGTCACACGGCTCGCGGCGGTGCTGCTCGTGATCGGGTTCGGCACCAAGGCCGGGCTGGCGCCGCTGCACGCCTGGCTGCCCGACGCCCACAGCCAGGCCCCCGCGCCGGTCTCGGCGCTGATGTCGGGGGTGCTGCTGGCGGTGGCGTTCTACGCCGTCCTGCGGGTCAAGGTGGTCGTCGACGTGGCCCTGGGCCCCGAGCTGCTCCGGACGCTGCTGCTCGCCACGGCGCTGGCGTCGGTCGGGATCGCGGCGTCGCTGCTGCTGGCCCAGCGCGACTACAAGCGGATGCTCGCCTACTCCAGCATCGAGCACATGGGGTTGCTGGCCCTCGGTGCCGCCGCCGGGGGCACCGCCGCCTCGGCCGCGGTCCTGCTGCACGTGCTCGGGCACGGGCTGGCCAAGAGCGTCCTGTTCCTCGGCGCCGGGCGCCTGCTGCAGACCACCGGCACCAGCCGCGTCGACGAGGTGCGCGGGCTCGCCGAGCGCCAACCCGTCCTCGCCGGGTGCCTGGGCCTGGGGGTGCTGGCGCTCATCGGGTTCCCGCCGTTCAGCGTCTTCGCCAGCGAGCTCGGGATCGTGCGCGCCGGGCTCGCCTCGGGCGCCGCCACCGGCTGGGCCACCGCGGTGATCCTCGTCCTCGTGCTCGTCATCGCGGCCGCGCTGGTGGGCCACCTGAGCCGGATGCTGCTCGGCGCGGCGCCGGAGGACGGCGCGCCGGCGGGCGGCGGCGTCACCACCGCCACGCGGGTGCTGCCGCGGTCGACCGCGGTCGCGATGGTCACGGGCCTGGTCGCCGCGGCCGCGCTGGGCGTCTCCACGGGCCCGCTGACCGCGTTGCTCGACGCGGCCGCCCATGTCCTGGGAGGAGCCCCGTGACGACCATGTCCACGCCGTCCCCGCTCGTCGCGGCGGACGACCTGCCCGGCCGGGCCGCCGCGCTGCTCGCCGCGGGCCACCGGATCGCCCTGGTCGCCGGGCACGACGACCGGCCGCGCGGCGGCGGGCTGCGCGCGGTCTACCTGTTCACCCGCGCCGCGGGCGACACCGCGCCCGAGGACCGGGTGGAGCTCCACGTCGCGCTCGACGCGGACGCGCCGCGCGTGCCCAGCCTCGCCGCGTTGTCGTTCCCCGCCGGGCGCTTCGAGCGCGAGATGCGCGACCTGTTCGGCATCGTCCCCGTCGACCACCCGCTGCCCCGGCGGCTGGTACGCCACTACCACTGGCCGCGGGGCTGGTACCCGATGCTCGACGACGCGGGCGCGCCCCCGGCCTTCGGCGAGCTCGACGGGCCCTACCCGTTCCGCTCGGTGGAGGGGCCGGGCGTGTACGAGATCCCGGTCGGCCCGGTGCACGCGGGCATGATCGAGCCGGGGCACTTCCGGTTCTCCGTGGTCGGCGAGACCATCCTCAACCTCAAGGCCCGGCTGTGGTTCGTGCACCGCGGCGTCGAGAAGCTGTTCCAGGGCCGGCGCCCCGGCCGCGGCGTCGAGCTGGCCGAGCGGGTCAGCGGCGACACGTCCGTCGGGCACGCCCTGGCCTTCTGCCAGGCCGTCGAGGACGCCACCGGGATCACCGTCGACGAGGGCGTCCGCCGCCGGCGCGTGGTCCTGCTCGAGCTCGAACGCCTCCACAACCACGTCGCCGACATCGGCGCCCTGTGCACCGACGTCGGCCACGGCATCCTGGGCGCCCACGCGCTGCGGGCCCGGGAGCAGCTGCTGCGGGTCAACGACCGCGTCACCGGCCACCGGCTGCTGCGGGGCGCCCTCTCCCCCGGCGCGGCCGACCTGCGCGAGCTGCCCGACGCCGACGAGCTGCACCGCATCGCCGCCGACGTCGCGGAGATCGTCGCGCTCGCGCTCGACCACAGCGTGGTGCGCGACCGCTTCACCGGCACCGCCGTGCTCACCGCGGCCCAGGCGTCCGACATCGGGGCGCTGGGCTACGTCGCGCGGGCGAGCGGCCTCGCGAACGACGCCCGCCACGACCACCCGAGCGCGGCCGCGCCGCCCCGGACCGTCCACGAGCACACCGGCGGGGACGTGCTGGCGCGGTTCTGCGCCCGGG
>CAXTTN010000287.1:6816-7023 GCA_964247105.1 uncultured Pseudonocardia sp. | reverse complement strand
GCTGATCAAGGAGGTCGAGCGGGGGATGCACATGCGTTTCCCCACCGGCTTCACCGACCAGTACCGCAAGCAGGTCGACTACGAGGTCGGCGTCATCATGCAGATGGGCTACCCCGGCTACTTCCTCGTCACGGCCGACCTCATCCAGCACGCCAAGTCCGTCGGCATCCGGTGCGGCCCCGGCCGCGGCTCGGCGGCGGGTTCGCT
>CAXTTN010000287.1:0-6806 GCA_964247105.1 uncultured Pseudonocardia sp. | reverse complement strand
CCGGGTCGCGGCAGCGCGGCGGGCAGCCTGGTGGCCTACGTCCTGGGCATCACCGACCTCGACCCGATCCGCCACAAGCTGATCTTCGAGCGGTTCCTCAACCCGGACCGCATCTCGATGCCCGACATCGACATGGATTTCGACGAGCGCAGGCGTGGCGAGATGATCCGCTACACCACGGAGAAGTACGGCGAGGACCGCATCGCGCAGATCATCACCTACTCCACGATCAAGGCGAAGGCCGCCATCAAGGACTCGGCGCGGGTCCTGTTCGGACAGCCCGGCTACGCCGTCGCCGACCGCATCACCAAGGCCATGCCGCCGGCGATCATGGGCAAGGACATCCCGCTGTCGGGCGTGTTCGATCCCGCCCACAAGCGCTATTCGGAGGCCACCGAGGTCCGGGCGCTCTACGAGGCCGATCCGCAGGTCAAGGAGATCATCGACACCGCGCGGGGCCTGGAGGGCCTCAAGCGGCAGTGGGGCGTGCACGCGGCCGGCGTCATCATGTCGAGCAAGCCACTGATCGACGTCATCCCGATCCAGCGCCGCGATTCCGACGGCGCCATCATCACGCAGTTCGACATGGGCGCCTGCGAGACGCTCGGGCTGCTCAAGATGGACTTCCTGGGGCTCCGCAACCTCACGATCATCGACGACGCGCTGGAGAACATCGAGCTCAACGGCAAGCCGAAGCTCGTCATCGAGGACGTCGGGCTCGACGACCCGAAGACCTACGACCTGCTCTCCCGCGGCGAGACACTCGGGGTGTTCCAGCTCGACGGCGGGCCCATGCGCGATCTGCTGCGCCGCATGGCCCCCACGGAGTTCGACGACATCTCGGCCGTCGGCGCGCTCTACCGGCCCGGCCCGATGGGCGCCAACGCCCACAACGACTACGCCGACCGCAAGAACAAGCGGCAGGAAGTCACGCCGATCCACCCGGAGCTGGAGGAGCCGCTCAAGGAGGTTCTCGGCGAGACCTACGGCCTGATCGTCTACCAGGAACAGGTCATGGCCATCGCCCAGGTGCTGGCCGGCTATTCCCTGGGCAAAGCAGATCTGCTGCGCCGCGCGATGGGCAAGAAGAAGAAGGAGATCCTGGACAAGGAGTACGCGGGCTTCGCCCAGGGCATGAAGGACAACGGCTATTCCGCCGCTGCCGTCAAGACGCTCTGGGACATCCTCCTGCCGTTCTCCGACTACGCGTTCAACCGCGCCCACTCGGCCGCCTACGGCGTCGTGTCCTACTGGACGGCGTACCTCAAGGCCAACTATCCGGCCGAGTACATGTCGGGCGTGCTCACGTCGGTCCGCGACGACAAGGACAAGGCCGCGATCTACCTCGCGGAATGTCGCCGCATGGGCATCACCGTGCTGGCGCCGGACGTCAACGAGTCGGTGCGCAACTTCGCCCCGGTCGGCACCGACATCCGGTTCGGGCTGGGCGGCATCCGCAACGTCGGGGTGAACGTCGTCGACGCGATCGTCGCCGCGCGCAAGGAGAAGGGCGCCTACACCGACTTCTCCGACTTCCTGCGCAAGGTCGATGCGGTGGCCTGCAACAAGAAGGTCATCGAGTCGCTGATCAAGGCCGGCGCGTTCGACTCGCTCGGCCACACCCGCAAGGGCCTGCTGCTCGTGCACGCCGATGCCATCGACGCGGTGATGAGCACGAAGAAGGCCGCGTCGATGGGGCAGTTCGACCTGTTCGGCTCGATGGACGGCTCCGGTCCGTCCGAACTGGATTCGGTCTTCGACGTCAAGGTGCCCACCGACGAGTGGGACGCCAAGCACAAGCTCGCGGTGGAGCGGGAGATGCTCGGGCTCTACGTGTCCGGGCACCCGCTGCACGGGGTGGAGCAGGTGCTGTCGGCCAAGTCCGACACCCCGATCGCCACCATCCTGGAGGGCGACGTCGCGGACGGCCACCAGGTCACCCTCGGCGGCATCCTCGCGAACGTCAACCGGCGGGTGAACAAGAACGGCGAGCCGTGGGCGTCGGCGCAGCTGGAGGATCTCGCCGGCGGCATCGAGGTGCTGTTCTTCCCGCGCTGCTACCAGGTGGTGGGAGTGGATGTCGCCGAGGACGCGATCGTGCTGGTCAAGGGCCGGGTCAACCGGCGCGACGACAAGGTCTCGATCATCGTCAACGACCTGGCGGTGCCCGACCTGACCCACGCCGGCCCGGGCGGCACCGGTGCGCCGGTGAAGGTCCACATGCGCACGGAGCTGTGCACCCCGCAGCGGGTCACGAAGCTCAAGGAGGTGCTCACCAGCCACCCCGGCACGTCCGAGGTGCACCTCTCGCTGGTCAACGGCAGCCGCACCACGGTGCTCCGGCTCGACGACGCGCTGAAGGTCACGCACTCCCCGTCGCTGATGGGGGATCTGAAGGCGCTGCTGGGGCCGGGCTGCCTCGGCTGAGGTCGATCGGCCCGGCCGGCGCGCGCGTTCTGCGTCCCGCGCGAGCGATCTAACGCGCGCGCGGCGGGGAGAATGCGCGCGCCGGCACCGCCGTCATCGCCGCCTGCCCGGATCGCCTCGGACGCCACCGAGCAGATCGTGGTGCCGGGCGTCGAGCAGCGCCTCATCACGGATGCGCTCCATGTCGACGAGACAGGAGTCCTCCGGTCCCGGTCGCTCGTCGCCCCCCGGCTGGCACGAGCAGTCGATGCCGTGCTCGATCATGGCGATGGACGCGGCGATGTCGGCGAGGCTGCGGCGCAGCTGGCCCAGCTTGAGCTCACCGAGTGCCCGCAGCTGCGCGCGGCCGGCGTCGTCGTCGCCGCTCGCCAGCACGACCTTGACCTCGTCGAGCGTGAGCCCCGCCGACTGAAGGGTCGCGATCGTCCGCAGCGTGTGGACGGCGTCGGCGTCGTACCGGCGTTGCCCGGCTACCCGTTCGGCGGCGGGCAGTACCCCGGCCCGCTCGTAGAAGCGGATCCGCGACGTCGAGTACCCGGCGGCCCGTGCCACCTCGCTGATCGTCAGGGCCATGACGGTGTCCTCCCTCACACTTGCGTTGAACCCAGGTTCAAGGGCCAGTGTCGATCGCGTCAGCCCAGTATGCGCGGCTCCACGCACGCGCCGGGAACTCCAGGAGGAGTCCATGTCCGTTCAGGATCTGCACGTCGTCGTCGGTGGCACCGGACGGGCAGGTGCCGCCGTCGTCCGTTCCCTGGTGGAGCGCGGTCGCCGGGTACGCATCGTGAACCGCAGCGGGAGCGGTCCGTCGGGTGTCGAGGTGGTTGCCGCCGACGTCCTCGACGGCGCGAGCACGCGCCGGGCGCTCACCGGCGCCACCGTGATCTACAACTGTGCCAACCCGGTGAGCTACTCCGCGCAGGCCTGGGCGGAGGAGTTCCCGCGCCTGTACGGCAACGTCACGGCGGCCGCGGCGCAGCTGGGTGCCCGGCTCGTCGTGGCGGACAACGTCTACATGTACGGCCCGCACGACGGGCCGCTCACCGAGGACCTGCCCCACCGGCCCAGCACCGCCAAGGGCAAGGTGCGGGCGCAGATCGCCGTCGACCTCATGGCCGCCCACGACCGGGGCGACGTCCGGGTGGCCGTCGGCCGGTCGACCGATTTCTACGGTCCGGCATGCGAGTTCGTGAACGACACGTTCGTGCGGCCCGCGCTCGCGGGCGCCGAGGTTCACGCCCTGGTGCGCGACGACGCCCCGCACTCACTGGCCTACATCGACGACGTGGGGGAGGGGCTGGTCGTGCTCGGCGAGCACGACGAGGCGTTCGGCCAGGTGTGGCACCTGCCCTCGGCGCCGGCGCCCACCCAGGCCGAGCTCATCAGCCGCATCTTCGCGGCAGCGGGCACGCGGGAGCGGTCGGGCGTGGTGCCGATGGAAGTGCTGCGGAAGGTCGCCGAGCAGGACGAGATCCTGCGTGAGCAGCTGGACAACGCCTACCAGTTCGACGCTCCGTTCGTCGTCGACAGCACGAAGATCGAGCGGGCGTTCGGCGTCGCCGCCACGCCGCTGGACGAGGGCATCGCCGCCACGGTCGACTGGGTCAGGATGCACTCCGGCGCAGCCGCACAGGCGGCCGACCGCTGACCTCCGGCCGAGCGCAGCGTCGGCGGTGCACCCACCCGACGCGGGACACGGGGCACTAGCTTGCGGTCCCCACCAGCTGCAGCCAGTGCTGCCGGGCGTGGGCCTCCCAGCGCGCGTGCAGGGCGTCGAAGAGCTCGGCCGCCCGCGCCCCGGCCCACCGCTCGGGCAGCAGTTCCGCGGGCAGCCTGGGGTCGAGGAACGGGAAGCGGCGCCAGGCGTGCACGAGGTGGATCTGGTGGGCGAGCACCTCGGCGGGGGTGGTGGGCTCGGCTCCGGTGAAGGACTCCAGGAACTCCTCGTACGCCGCCTCGACCCCGGCCAGGTCCCACGCCTGCTCCACGACGTCGTGCGGGCTGCCGATCGCCCCGAACGGCCCGACGAACGAGCTGGTGACCCCGACGAGGCCGAGATCGGCGACGACGCCCGCGGCCTCGTCCTGCTTGCCGGGATCGGGGGTGACCCAGACGCCGGGGGCGGGCGAGCCGAGCCCGGCCCAGGCCAGCCGGGTGCGGAGGCGGTGGCGCAGCTGCCGCCGGGCCTCCGGCACGCTGACCAGCACGACCAGCCAGCGCCCGTCCCACGGCCTGGCCGCGGCGCCGAAGCCGTAGATGCGCGACGCGCCGTCCGACAGCAACCGGGTGCCCTGCGGGGTGAGCGACCACCGCACCCGCCGCCCGGACCGGTCGGACTCCAGCAGCCCCTCCGCCGCGGTGCGGGCGAGCGCCTGGCGCGCGGACTTGTGCTCCACGTCGAGCAGGCCGAGCACGTCGATGAGCACCTGCGTCCACACCGGCTCGCCGCTGGGGAGCACGAACTCGCCGAGGACGGTGAGCAGCAGCGACCGGGCGCTGGTGGCGCCGAGCTCGCGGCGCCGCGACAGCGCCGGGTGCGGAGGCAGCGGCTCGGCGGCGGACATGGCCTCACACCCTAGTGCCTAGGCTCGACCGTCATGGCCGACCTCCGCGAGACCGACCGGGCCCACGTCTGGCACCCGTACGCCCCGATGCCGGCCGCCGTACCGCCGCTGGTCGTCGATTCGGCGGCCGGCGTGCGGCTGCGGCTCGACGACGGGCGCGAGCTGGTGGACGGCATGTCGTCGTGGTGGGCCGCAATCCACGGCTACCGGCACCCCGTCCTCGACGCCGCCGTCCGCGACCAGCTGGGCACGATGAGCCACGTGATGTTCGGCGGGCTCACCCACGGGCCCGCGGTCGAGCTGGCCCGCGCCCTGGTGGAGATCACGCCGGCCGGGCTGGAGCACGTGTTCCTCGCCGACTCCGGGTCGGTGTCGGTCGAGGTCGCGATCAAGATGTGCCTGCAGTACCAGCGCTCCCGCGGCCGCCCGGAGAAGCACCGGCTGATGACGTGGCGCGGCGGCTACCACGGCGACACGTTCGGGGCGATGAGCGTCTGCGACCCCGACGGCGGCATGCACGCGCTCTGGCGCGACGTGCTGCCGCGGCAGGTGTTCGCCTCGCCGCCGCCGCGGTCGTTCGAGACGGCGTACGTCGCGGAGCTGGCCGAGCTGGTCGAGACCCACGCCGGCGAGCTGGCCGCGGTGATCGTCGAGCCGGTGGTGCAGGGTGCCGGCGGGATGCGCTTCCACGATCCCCGCTACCTGCACGTGCTGCGCGAGCTGTGCCTGGCCAACGACGTCCTGCTGGTCTTCGACGAGATCGCCACCGGCTTCGGGCGTACAGGGGAGATGTTCGCGGCCGACCAGGCCGGGATCGCGCCGGACGTGATGTGCGTCGGCAAGGCTCTGACCGGCGGTTACCTGACGCTGGCCGCCGCGCTGTGCACGTCCGAGGTCGCGCGGGGGATCTCGGACGGGGAGGCGGGCGCGCTCATGCACGGGCCGACGTTCATGGGCAACCCGCTCGCCGCCGCCGTCGCGTCGGCGTCCGTGGGGCTCCTGCGCGAGCGTGACTGGCGCCGCGAGGTGCGGGGCGTCGAGGCGGCGCTGACGGCGGGCCTGGCCCCGGCCCGGACCCGGCCCGGGGTGCTCGACGTCCGCGTGCTCGGCGCGATCGGGGTGGTGCAGCTCGACCACCCGGTGGACATGGCTGCGGCCACGGCGGCAGCGGTGGATGCGGGGGTGTGGCTGCGGCCGTTCCGGGACCTCGTCTACACGATGCCGCCCTACGTCTGCACGCCCGAGGATCTCGCCGCGATCGCCGCCGGGGTGGTGGCCGCCGCGGCGGCCGGGTGAGCGCCCACCGCGGTGATCACGGCGCGGATGTCGTCGGTGGAGATCGTCGAGCGACCCTGAGCCCGTGATCACCGTGGGGCGGCGGAGCTCCACACCCGCCCGGTTACCGTGGCGGGGTGCCGCCGTCACCCCCACACCCCCTGGCCTGGCTCGAGCCCCACGCGGCCCGCCGCCGCGCGGCCGGGTTGCGCCGCGAGCTGCGGCCCCGAGCCGCGGGTGAGCCACTGCTCGACCTCGCCGGCAACGACTACCTCGGCCTGTCCGCAGATCCCCGCGTCGTGCGGGGCGCGGTCGACGCCGTCCGCGTGTGGGGCGCCGGTTCGACGGGATCGCGCCTGGTCACCGGCACCACCGCGCTCCACGCCGAGCTGGAGCAGGAGCTCGCCGCGTTCTGCGGGGCGGAGGCGGCGCTCGCGTTCTCCTCGGGCTACGCCGCCAACCTCGGGGTGCTCACCGCGCTGTCGGGCCCCGGTGCCCTGATCGTCTCCGACGCGGCCAACCACGCCTCGATCGTCGACG
>CAXTTN010000286.1:0-7062 GCA_964247105.1 uncultured Pseudonocardia sp. | reverse complement strand
CATCGCGCGGGCTCATCGCGGTCAGGAAACCGTCCCGACAGCATCGCGCGGGCTCATCGCGGTCAGGAGGCCGTCCGGACAGCGTCGCGCGGGCTCATTGCTGGTGGGAGGACGGGCCGGCAGCCCGCCGGCCGGGTCGGTAGGCGCTCACCGCCGGTGATCCGTCCAGCCAGAACCGCCACGGCAGGTCGTGCGCCGCGGCGACCCCGACCCTCGGGCCGGACCGGACGAGTGCCGGATCCACGGGTGGCGCGGCGATCAGCCGGACGGGCGACGCGGGCGACGTCACGTCGACCCCGTTGTGATCGCGGCCGAGTCCCAGCAGGGACGCCAGCCGCGCCGGGCCACGAGCGAGATCGGCCGCGCGGCGGGCCGTGGGTCGGCGGACGTGGGCGACCCCCGGGTCGGAGACGACCTCCCCCGCACGGAGCAGCACGGCTCCGGGCTCGCCGTCGCCGCGGCAGCTGATGTTGGCGCAGAAGTGCATGCCGTAGACGAAGTAGACGTAGAGGTGCCCGGCCGGGCCGAACATCACCCCGTTGCGCGGCGTGCGGCCCCGGAAGCTGTGGGACGCCGGATCGTCGGCACCGCGGTACGCCTCCACCTCGACGAGCCGCACGGCGACGGTGCCGTCCGGGGTGTCCGCCTCGACGACGCACCCGAGCAGCCGGACCGCCGCGGGGAGCACGTCGACGGCGAGCTCCCCGCGGCCGAGCAGCGTCAGCGCTGCGCCAGGGCGAGCTTCACGCAGACGGCCACCCCGGCCATCGCCTGCTCGACCTCGGCCAGCACCGGGAACGTCGGGGCCAGGCGGATGACCGCGTCCTGCGGATCCTTGCCGTAGGGGTGCGTGGCGCCCGCCGGTGTCAGGGCGATGCCGGCCTCCTTCGCCAGCCGCACCGTCTCCGACGCGCAGCCCTCGGGCACCGTCAACGTCACGAAGTAGCCGCCCGCCGGGGTGGACCACGAGACGCCCGGCGTCTCGGCGAACTGCTCGGCGAGCACGCGCTCCACGGCCGCGAACTTCGGGCCGATGATCGCGCGGTGCCTGCGCATGTGCTCGGCGACACCGTCGGCGTCGCGCAGGAACATCGCGTGGCGCAGGTGGTTGGTCTTGTCGGGCCCGATGGTGCGCTTGCCGGCGAGCGCCAACCACCACTTCACGTTCGCCTCCGACGCCCCGAGGAACGCCACGCCCGCGCCGGCGAGAGTGATCTTCGACGTGGACCCGAACACGAACACGCGATCGGCGTTGCCGGCCGCGGTGGCCAGCGCCAGCAGGTCGGCGATCGGCGCGGGCTCGGCGGTGAGCGTGTGCACGGCGTAGGCGTTGTCCCACATGATGCGGAAGTCCGGGGCGGCGGTCGGCATCGCGGCCAGCCGCTGGACGACCTCGTCGGAGTACACCGCGCCCGTCGGGTTGGAGTACTTCGGCACGCACCAGATGCCCTTGACCGCGGGATCGGCGGCCACGAGGCGCTCGACCTCGTCCATGTCGGGGCCCTCGTCGGTCATCGCGACCGGGATCAGCTCGACGCCGAGACGCTCGCACAGCGCGAAGTGGCGGTCGTAGCCGGGCACGGGTGCGAGGAACGCGACGCGCTCCTCCTCCACCCAGCGCCTCGGCGCGCCCGGCATCACGTTGAGCAGGGCGTTGACGACGGTGTCGTGCATCAGCTCCAGGCTGCCGTTGCCGAACGCGATGAGCTGCCCCACCGGCACCTGCAGCGCCGCGGCGAAGATCTCGCGCAGCTCGGGCAGGCCCTGGAGGCCCTGGTAGTTGCGGGTGTCGGTGCCGTCGGCGGCCTTGTAGTGATCCGCACCGGGCAGGCTCAGCATCGGCGTCGCCAGGTCGAGCTGAGCGGCCGAGGGCTTGCCCCGGGTGAGATCGAGCTTCATGCCCTGGGCGACGAGCGCCTCGTAATCGGCACGGGCGGCGTCCAGCTGGGGACGCGCCAGATCGGTGCTCATGTACTTCCTCCGGTCGAGAGTGCGGCGCGGGCGGCGGTGGCCGCGGCGCGCAGGTCGTCGAGCTGCTCGGCGACGCGCTCGCCCGCGGTGCCGCCACGGGCGTTCCGCGAGGCTATCGAGCCCGCCACGGTGAGCACCTCGCGCACCCCCGGGCTCAGCGCGGGGTGGACGGCCGCCAGCTCGGCGTCGGTGAGATCGGCCAGGCCGACGCCGCGGCTCTCGGCCGCCCGCACGCAGCCGCCCGCCGCCTCGTGGGCCACCCGGAACGGGATGCCCTCGCGCACCAGCCACTCGGCAACGTCCGTGGCGAGGGTGAAGCCGGCGGGTGCCAGCTCGGCCAGCCGCCCGGTGTGGAAGGTGAGCGTGGTGATCATGCCGGCGACGGCGGGCAGCAGCAGCTCCAGCTGCTCGACCGAGTCGAACAGCGGCTCCTTGTCCTCCTGCAGGTCGCGGTTGTAGGCCAGCGGCATGCCCTTCAGGGTGGCCAGCAGCCCGGCGAGGTTGCCGATCAGCCGGCCGGCCTTGCCCCGGGCCAGCTCCGCGACGTCGGGGTTCTTCTTCTGCGGCATGATCGAGCTGCCGGTGGAGAACGCGTCGTCGAGCGTGACGTAGGAGAACTCCGCCGTGGCCCAGATGATCACCTCCTCCGCGATGCGGGAGAGATCGACCCCGATCATGGCCAGCACGAACGCGGCCTCGGCGGCGAAATCGCGGCTCGCGGTGCCGTCGATGGAGTTCGCGACGCTTCCGGAGAAGCCGAGCTCGGCCGCCACCGCCTCGGGATCGAGGCCCAGGGACGACCCGGCCAGCGCCCCCGACCCGTACGGCGACACCGCCGCGCGCTTGTCCCAGTCGCGCAACCGGTCGACGTCGCGCAGCAGCGCGTGCGCGTGCGCGGCCAGGTGGTGGCCGAGCAGCACCGGCTGGGCGTGCTGCAGGTGGGTGCGTCCGGGCATCGGGGCGTCCGGGTGCGCGCTCGCCTGCCCGACCAGCGCGTCGACGACGTCGAGCACGCCGCTGCCCACCCGCGCGGCGGCGTCGCGCAACCACATCCGGAACAGCGTCGCGACCTGGTCGTTGCGGGACCGGCCGGCACGGAGCTTGCCGCCCAGCTCCGGTCCGGCCCGCTCGATCAGCCCGCGCTCCAGCGCGGAATGCACGTCCTCGTCGTCGGGGGCCGGGCCGAACGCCCCCGACTCGACGTCGGCGCCGAGCTTGGCCAGCGCGTCGAGCATGCCGGTGAGCTCGGCGTCGGTGAGCAGGCCGGCCCGCGCGAGCACGCGGGCGTGCGCCACCGAGCCGCGGACGTCGTAGGGAGCCAGCCGCCAGTCGAAGTGGGTGGACTTCGACAGCGCCGCCAGCGCGTCCGCGGGTCCGGAGGCGAACCGGCCACCCCACAACCCCGCCATCAGTCGGTTCCCGCTTCGAGAGCGGCCTCGTCGAGGGACTTCGCGGACTCACCCGGTGCCGCGCCGTCACCGGACGCCGCGATCCGGTCGAACCCGCCCGAGGGCAGCTCGCCGAAGAGCGTGCCGTGCTCGACGAGCACCGTGCCCTGGTCGTGCGGCTGCCCGGCGTAGGCCTCCAGCTTGGCGCGGGAATCGGCGATGTCGAGGTTGCGCATGGTGAGCTGGCCGATCCGGTCCGTGGGCCCGAAGGCGGCGTTCTCGACGCGCTCCATGGACAGCCGGTCCGGGTGGTAGGAGAAGCCGGTCCCCTGGGTGTCGAGGATCGAGTAGTCGTCGCCGCGGCGCAGGCGCAGCGTGACCGTGCCGGTGACCAGCGAGGCGATCCAGCGCTGGATCGACTCGCGCACCATCAGCGCCTGCGGGTCGAGCCAGCGCCCCTCGTAGAGCAGCCGGCCGAGCTTGCGGCCCTCGTTGTGGTAGTTGGCGACGGTGTCCTCGTTGTGGATGGCGTTGACGAGCCGCTCGTAGGCGGCGAAGAGCAGCGCCATCCCGGGTGCCTCGTAGATGCCGCGCGACTTGGCCTCGATGATCCGGTTCTCGATCTGGTCGGACATGCCGAGGCCGTGGCGTCCGCCGACGGCGTTGGCCTCCTGCACGAGGGCGACCTGGTCGGGGAAGCGCCTACCGTTGATCGCCACCGGGTAGCCGGCCTCGAAGGTGACCGTGACGTCCTCGGTGGCGATCTCCACCGACGGATCCCAGAACTTCACCCCCATGATCGGGTCGATGGTCTCCAGGGACACGTCGAGGTGCTCGAGCGTCTTGGCCTCGTGCGTGGCCCCCCAGATGTTGGCGTCGGTGGAGTACGCCTTCTCGGCCGAATCCCGGTACGGCAGCCCGTGGGCGGTGAGCCACCTGCTCATCTCGTGACGTCCGCCCAACTCCTGGACGAAGGCGGCGTCGAGCCACGGCTTGTAGATGCGCAGCTCGGGGTTGGCCAGCAGGCCGTAGCGGTAGAAGCGCTCGATGTCGTTGCCCTTGAAGGTCGAGCCGTCGCCCCAGATGTTCACCTCGTCGGCGTGCATCGCCCGCACCAGCAGCGTGCCCGTGACGGCGCGGCCCAGCGGCGTGGTGTTGAAGTACGTCCGCCCCCCGGACCGGATGTGGAAGGCGCCGCACGCCAGCGCCGCCAGGCCCTCGCCGACCAGCTGCGGCCTGATGTCGACCACGCGGGCGATCTCGGCGCCGTACTGCTTCGCCCGCGCGGGCACACCGGACATGTCCAGCTCGTCGTACTGGCCGAGATCGGCGGTGTAGGTACACGGGATCCCGCCGCTCTCGCGCATCCAGGCGACCGCCACGGAGGTGTCGAGTCCTCCGGAGAAGGCGATGCCGATGCGCTCGCCCTGGGGAAGGGAGGTCAGGACCTTGCTCACGAAATCGTTTCTCCTCGATCAGAGTTCGCGCAGGAGCGCGACGAGCTGGGCGCCGGTGAGGGGCTCGCGGGCCACCACCAGGAGGGTGTCGTCACCGGCGATGGTGCCGACGACGTCGTGCAGTGCGGCCCGATCCAGGGCACTGGCCAGGTAGTGCGCGCCACCGGGCGGCGTGCGCAGGACGGCCAGGTTCCCACTCGCGTCCGCGGACACGAGCAGGTCCCCCAGCAGCCGGGCCAGGCGGCCGGTGCCGCCCTCGATGCCGCGCACCGGGCTGCCGTCGTCGGGGATCACGTAGACGGGCGTGCCGCCGTCGGCGCCACGGAGCTTGACGGCACCGAGCTCGTCGAGATCGCGGGACAGGGTGGCCTGGGTGGTGCCGATGCCATCGGCTTCCAGCAGGGCCAGCAGCTCGCTCTGGCTGTGCACCTGACGTCGGCTGATCAGCTCCACGATCCGCGCCTGGCGCGAGACGCGCGACCGTCCACCCGGTACGGCGGTCACAACGCCGCCTCCGCGGGAAGAAGTGCGTCGGCGGTCACAACGCCGCCTCCGCGGGAGGAAGTGCGTCGGCGGTCATCGTCCTATCAACCACGTGAGCACCGCCTTCTGGACGTGCAGGCGGTTCTCGGCCTCGTCCCACACGGCGCTGGCCGGGCCGTCCATCACCTCGTCGGTGATCTCGTCGCCGCGGTGGGCGGGCAGGCAGTGCAGCACGATCGCGCCCTCGGCCGCCCGGGACAGCAGCCCCGCGTTGATCTGCAGCGGCCGGAACGGCGCGGTGCGATCCAACCCGTCGTCCTCCTGGCCCATCGACACCCAGGTGTCGGTGACCAGCACATCGGCGCCGTCGACGGCGGCGTGCGGATCCGCGATCAGCTCGGCCCCGCCGCCGCTCTCGGCCGCCCGGCTCTCGGCCGCCCGCAGCACATCGGGATCGGGCTGGAAGCCCTCGGGTGCGCTGACCCGCACGTGCAGCCCCGCGGTGGCGCCGCCGAGCAGCAGGGAGTGGGCCATGTTGTTGGCGCCGTCGCCGAGGTAGGTCATCGTCAGCCCGGCGAGCCGGCCGAAGCGCTCCCGGATCGTCTGGAGATCGGCGAGCACCTGGCAGGGGTGGAACTGGTCGGTGAGCGCGTTCACCACCGGCACCGACGCAGCGGCGGCCATCTCCTCGATGCGCGACTGGTCGCCGGTGCGCCACACGATCGCGTCGACGTAGCGGGAGACCGCGCGCGCCGTGTCGGCGATCGTCTCGCCCCGGCCGAGCTGGCTGGCCTGGGCGTCGATGATCAACGGGGTGCCGCCGAGCTGGGCGATCCCGACCTCGAACGAGACGCGCGTGCGGGTGGAGGACTTGTCGAACAGCACCGCGACGGCCTTCGGGCCCTCCAGCGGGCGATGCCCGAAGCGGTCGGCCTTCATCGCGTCGGCGAGATCGAGGATGTCGCGCTGCTCGTCCGGCGAGAGGTCGTCGTCGCGCAGGAGATGGCGGCCGAGCGCTCCGCGACGGCCGGCCCGCGCGGGCGGTGAGCCGTGATCGTGGTCGGGGGGATTCACGATCCCGAGTCCAGGATCGCCGGCAGCGCCATCAGGAACTCCCCCGCCTGCGCCTCGGTGAGCACGAGCGGCGGCGCGAGCCGGACGCGATCGGGCACGGCGTTGTTGACGAGGAAGCCGGCGTCGCGGGCGGCGGTGGCGACCGCGGCGGACACGGGCTCGCCGAGCAGGATGCCGATGAGCAGGCCGGCGCCGTCGACGCCGCGGACGAGCGGGTGCCCCAACGCCTCCACACCCGTGGTGATCGTCTTGCCGACGAGGGTGACGTGCTCCAGCAGCCCGTCGGACGCGATGGTGTCGAGGACGGCGAGCGCGGCGGCACAGCAGACGGGGTTGCCGCCGAACGTGGTGCCGTGGTGGCCGGGCTGCAGCAGCTCGGCGGCCGCGCCGAGGCCGATGCAGGCCCCGATCGGGAGCCCGCCGCCCAGGCCCTTGGCCAGGGTGACGACGTCCGGGACGACACCCGCGGTCTGGTGGGCGAACCAGGCGCCGGTGCGACCGATGCCGGTCTGCACCTCGTCGAGGACGAGCAGCGCGCCCCGGGCGGCGGTGATCTCCCGGGCGGCCGCCAGGTACCCCTCGGGCGGGGTGACCGCACCGGCCTCGCCCATGATCGGTTCGAGGAAGACGGCCGCGGTGTGCTCGTCGACGGCGGCGTCGAGCGCCGCGACATCGCCGTAGGGGACGTG
>CAXTTN010000285.1:0-7068 GCA_964247105.1 uncultured Pseudonocardia sp. | reverse complement strand
CGCGCGGCTTCGACTCCGCCGCGGCCGCCACGTTCGGCTGCGGCTACGCCCCCGCCGGCTGGGACGTGCTCACCAAGCACCTGCTGGCCGCCGGGTTCTCCCTCGACGAGCTGACCAAGGCCGGGCTGAGCAAGGAGGGCTCCCGCGGCAGCCCGATCGACCGGTTCCACCGCCGTCTTGTGTGGCCCATCCGTGACCGCGGCGGCGAGGTCGTCGGCTTCGGCGCCCGCCGCCTGTTCGACGACGACAGGATCGACGCCAAGTACCTCAACACGTCCGACTCGCCGGTGTACCGCAAGTCCAGCGTGCTGTTCGGGCTCGACCTGGCCAAGCAGGAGATCGTGAAACGCCGCCAGGTGGTGGTCGTCGAGGGCTACACCGACGTCATGGCGATGCACCTGGCCGGGGTGCCCACCGCGGTGGCGTCGTGCGGCACCGCGTTCGGGGCCGAGCACATCTCGGTGATCCGGCGCCTCATCGGCGACGACTCGTTCGACATGGGCGAGGTCATCTACACCTTCGACGGCGACGCGGCCGGGCAGGCCGCGGCGATCAAGGCCTTCGAGGGCGAGCAGACCTTCGCCACCCAGACCTTCGTGACGATCGCGCCCGACGGCCAGGATCCCTGCGAGCTGCGCCAGGCCCACGGCGACACCGCCGTGCGCGACCTCGTGGCCCGCCGCGAGCCGATCTACGAGTTCGCCATCCGCTCGATCCTGCGCGAGTACGACCTCGACCGCGCCGAGGGCCGGGTCGCGGCGCTGCAGCGCACGGTCCCGCTGGTGGCGTTGATCAAGCGGGAGGATCTCCGCGACGAGTACGCGCGCCGGCTCGCGGGCTGGACCAGCTGGGACGACATCGCGATGGTCGTGCGCCGCGTGCGGGAGTCGGCCGGGGGCGGGCGGGTGGAGGGCGCCGCCCGCGGCCGCCGCGCCCCCGCGCCCGCCCCGCCCAAGGACGACCCGCGCCTGCACGTGCAGCGCGAGGCGCTCAAGGCCGCGCTGCAGGTGCCGGCGGTCGCCGGCCCGAGCTACGACGAGCTGCCCGAGCAGGCGTTCACACACCCGGCGTTCGCCGGGGTGCACCGGGCGATGCAGGCCGCGGGCGGGGTCGGGGCCGGGTTGCACGGCCAGCCGTGGCTGGAGGCCGTGATGGCGCAGTGCACGCCGGACGTCCGGCCGCTCGTGTCCGAGCTGGCCGTCGAGCCGATGGAGCTGCCGCGGCGCACCGGCTCGCGCTTCGACGGCGAGGAGGCGCGCTACGTCGGGAGCATCATCGCCGGGGTCCGGCTCGCGCTGGTGGAGGCGCAGGTGGCGGAGCTGAAGTCGCGGCTGCAGCGCACCAACCCCGTCGACGACGAGGACGCCTACCTGCAGCTCTTCGGCGATCTCGTGCCGCTGGAGCAGTACCGGATCGCGTTGCGGGGGATGGCGGCGCGGTGAGCCTGCTGAGCCGGCTGCTGCGCCGTGACGAGGTGCCCGCGGACGTCCGCTCCGGTCTCGACGCCGACGAGCACGTGCTCGCCTCGGCCGCGCTGACCGGCGGGGGCCGGCTCGTCGCCACCTCCCGCGGGCTGTGGCTCCCGGACGGCCCCCGCCGGCTGGGCTGGCACCTCGTCAGCAAGGCGACCTGGGGCAACGGCGCGATCGCGCTCGTCGAGGCGCGGGAGGTCGAGAACCTCGGCGGCGCCGTGCTGATCACCGACCTGCCGGTGGTGCGCCTGCGGCTCGCCGAGCCCGGCCGGGTGCCGCAGGTGGTGCACGAGCGCGTCACGGCGTCGATCCGGAGCAGGCACCACCGCGACCTGCCCGGAGGGGGTGCCTGGTTCGTGCAGCGCAAGGTCGCCGGGCGCGACGGGGTGGTGCTGCAGGTGCGCCCCGATCCGGGCACCGACGGGGCCGCGGTGCGCCAGGTGGCGGGGGACTCCGCGCGGAAGCTGGGGTTGACGTCGTGAGCACCGTCTGGGATCCGACGCTCTACCTCGACTTCGACGACCACCGCTCCCGCCCGTTCCACGACCTGCTCGCGCGGATCGGGGCGGCCGCGCCCCGGCGGGTGGTGGACCTGGGCTGCGGCCCCGGCCACCTGACGGCCCTGCTGTCGGCCCGCTGGCCCGGCGCGGCGGTCGTCGCGTCGGACTCGTCGGCCGAGATGGTGGCCGCCGCCCGCGAGCGCGGGATCGACGCCGTGCAGGCCGACGTCGTCGACTGGATGCCCGCCCCCGACGACGACGTCGTGATCACCAACGCCGTGTTGCAGTGGGTGCCCACGCACCTGACGCTGCTGCCGCGCTGGGTGCACGCCATGCCGCCGGGCGGGTGGTTCGCCCTCCAGGTGCCCGGCAACTTCGACGCGCCCTCGCACGCGCTCATCCGCGAGGTGCTCGACCAGCCCCGCTGGAGGGGGCGCGTCGACGTGCGCGGGGACGAGGCCGTGCCCGCGCCGGGCGGCTACGCCGAGCTGCTCGCGCACGCCGGGGCCGATGTCGACGTCTGGGAGACGACCTACCTGCACCGCCTGACCGGCCCTGATCCCGTCCTGCGGTGGATCAGTTCGACCGCGCTGCGCCCGGTGCGCGATGCCCTGCCCGCCGAGGACTACGCGGTCTTCCGGTCGGTGCTGGGCCCCCACCTGCGCGCGGCGTACCCGGTGCGGCCGGACGGCACGACCTGGTTCCCGTTCCGCCGGATCTTCGCGGTCGCCCGAAGAGGGTGACTTTGGGTGCTCGGAGTGTCACGCAAGGTGTTCACCCGCGTACCGTGATCGACGATGAACGTGCCGCGGTGGTCCCGCCTCGTCGATTCCCTGCCGAGGTGGGCACGGGTGCTGTTGGGCTTGTCGAGCATGGGCGTCGGGGCCCTCACCGTGCTGCGCCCCTTCGCCGCGCTCACCGTGCTGGTCGCGCTGGTGGTGGCCGCGCTGACGATCGCCGGGGCCCACCACGTCCGCACCGGCGCCCTCCTGCCCGGCATCTGCGCGCTGTTGGCCGCCACCGCGATCGCGGTGTGGCCGGGGTACGCGCTGCGCACGCTGCCGTTCGGCATCGGGGCCGGGCTCGTGCTGGCCGGGCTGGTCGCGGCGGTGCGCGGGCTGCGCCGAGCCCCGGACGAGCCGCGCGTCGCGGCCGTGCTCGGCGGCGCGGCCGGCGTCGGCTTCGGCGTCCTCGCGCTGGTCTGGCCCGATGTGGTGGTGATCGCGGCGGGGAGCCTGCTGGCGGTGGGGCTGGTGCTCGCCGGGGGCGGCATGCTCGTGCGCGCGGTCCGGCGTCGCAGCAGGGTGGTCCCGCTCCAACCCAGTCGGAGCAGGGCCACCCTGCTGCGATCCCGGGGCGGCCCCGCGCTGCGCCTGCTGGCCGCGGCCGCGGCGCTGGCGGTCGCGGTGCCGCTGCTCGTCGCCACCGCGGCCACCGTCGTCGTACCCGCCCCGGACGCCTTCTACGACCCGCCCGCCGACCCGCCCGCCGCGCCCGGCCGGCTGCTGCGCGTCGAGCAGTTCGCCGGTGCCGTGCCCGCCGGGGCCAGGGCCTGGCGGATCCTCTACAGCACCACCACCGCTGCCGGCGCGCCCACGGCCGCGAGCGGCCTGGTGCTGGCCTCGGCGGCCCTGCCCGCCGGCCCCCGCCCGGTGATCGCGTGGGCCCACGCGACCACCGGCTCGGCCCCCGGCTGTGCCCCGTCCGAGCTCGCCACCCCGTTCGCGGACGGCGCGATCCCGGCGCTGCGCCAGGTCGTCGACGCCGGTGTCGTGCTCGTGGCCCCCGACTACACCGGCCTGGGCACCGCCGGACCGCACCCCTACCTCGTCGGTCCGGGCGAGGCGCACGCCGTCCTCGACGCGGCCCGTGCCGCTCGCGCCGTCGCCGGCCTGCACCTCTCGGGCGACGTCGTGGTCTGGGGCCACTCCCAGGGCGGGCACGCGGCGCTCTGGGCCGGGGCCCTCGCCGCGGCCTACGCCCCGGACCTGCGGGTCGGCGGCGTGGCCGCGATCGCCCCGGCGACCGACCTCGTCGCGGTGGTGCGGAACCTCGACGTCGTCCCGGGCGGGGAGATCTTCTCCGCGTACCTGGTCACGGCCTACGCCGACACCTACCCCGACGTGTCCTTCGACGCCGCCGTCCGGCCCGTGGCCCAGGTGCTCGTGGGCGCGGCGTCCCGCCGCTGCCTGTTCGGGCCCGCGGTGAACGTCTCCCTCGCGGCCACGGGCCTGCTGGACGGCCCGATCTGGCGCTCGCCGCCCGACCGGGGCCCGCTCGGCGACCGCCTGCGCGAGAACACGCCCGCCGGGCCGTTCCCGATGCCGGTGCTCATCGCGCAGGGCGCGGCCGACCAGCAGGTGCCGCCCGCCGTCCAGGCCGCCTACGTGCGGCAACGCTGCGCGGCCGGGGCTCGCATCGACTACCGCACCTACCCCGGGCGCGACCACAGCGGCGTCGTCGCACCGGGCTCCGCGCTGATCCCCGACCTCGTCGCGTGGACGGTCGCCCGGTTCACCGCGCAGCCGGCCCGGTCGACCTGCGCACCGTGACGGGGAGGACCGCTAGATTCGGGGCGTGCCCAAACCCGTCATCCTGACCGTCGACGACGACCCCGGCGTGAGCCGGTCCGTCGCCCGCGATCTCCGTCGCCGCTACGGGGCGGACTACCGCATCGTCCGCGCCGAGTCCGGCCGCGACGCCCTGGACGCGCTGCGCGAGCTCGCCCTGCGCGGCGAGCCGGTGGCCGCGATGCTGGCCGACTACCGCATGCCCGAGATGAACGGCATCGACTTCCTCGAGGCCGCGATGGACATCGTGCCGCACGCCCGCCGCGCCCTGCTCACCGCCTACGCCGACACCGACGCCGCGATCCGCGCCATCAACGTCGTCGACGTCGACCACTACCTGCTCAAGCCCTGGGACCCGCCCGAGGAGAAGCTCTACCCGGTGATCGACGCGCTCGTCGAGACCTGGCGCGCGGTCGGCGTGCGCGAGGTCGAGGAGACGCGCGTGGTGGGACACCGGTGGTCGGCGGAGTGCTTCGGGGCGCGTGACTTCCTGGCCCGCAACGCCGTGCCCTACCGCTGGTACTCCATCGACGAGCCGGAGGGCGCGCGGCTGCTCGAGGCGGCGGGCGCCGGCCCCGAGGACGTGCCCGTCGTGATCACCACCGACGGCACGGCGCTGAAGAACCCGACGGAGACAGAGATCGCGAGCGCCGTCGGCCTCACCACCGAACCGGCGGGCGACTTCTACGACCTCATCGTGATCGGCGGTGGCCCGGCCGGGCTGGGCAGCGCCGTGTACGGGGCGTCGGAGGGGCTGCGCACCGTGCTCGTCGAGCGCCAGGCCACCGGCGGGCAGGCCGGACAGAGCTCGCGCATCGAGAACTACCTGGGCTTCCCCGACGGCGTGTCGGGCGCGCAGCTCACCGACCGCGCCCGGCGGCAGGCCGCCAAGTTCGGCGCGGAGGTGCTCACCGCGCGCGACGTGACGGGCCTGGAGGTCAGGGGCTCCGCGCGCGTCGTGAAGTTCGGGGACGGCAGCGAGATCGCCGCGCACGCCGTGGTGCTGGCCACCGGCGTCTCCTACAACAGCCTCGACGCGCCGGGCGTCGCGGAGCTGACCGGCCGCGGGATCTTCTACGGCTCGGCCTCCACCGAGGCGCCCGGGTGCGCGGGTCAGGACGTCTACATCGTCGGCGGGGCCAACTCGGCGGGCCAGGCGGCCGTGTTCTTCTCGCGCCACGCCCGGTCGGTCACGCTGCTGGTGCGCGGCGCCGACCTGGAGTCGTCCATGTCCACGTACCTGATCAAGCAGCTCGACGCCATCGACAACGTCCACCTCCGCACCGGCACCGAGGTGGCCGAGGCGTGCGGCGACGGCCACCTGGAGCGGCTCGTGCTCGCCGACCGGGCGAGCGGCGAGAAGCAGGAGGTCGAGGCGGGCTCGATGTTCGTGTTCATCGGCGCGGCGCCGCGTACCGAGTGGCTCGACGGCGTCCTGGCCCGCGACGAGCGCGGGTTCGTGCCGACCGGCCCCGACCTGGTCACGGGCGGCGCCCGCCCGTCCGGTTGGCCGCTCGACCGCGACCCCTACCACCTGGAGTCGAGCGTGCCCGGCGTGTTCGTGGCCGGCGACGTGCGGGCCGAGTCGGTCAAGCGGGTGGCGTCCGCGGTCGGCGAGGGCGCGATGGCGGTGACGCTGGTGCACCGCTACCTCTCCGACCAGTAGCGGAGGAGCCTGCGAGCGGGTCGTTCATGCGCGCACCCCAGGTTGTTGTCCAGAGCTCATGAAGTCGTACGGTGCAAGTAGGTTGGCCATCTGCGTACGACTTATCCTTCTCCCGTGAGCCCCCGCGGACGACCCCCTCGCCTGGAGGTCTACCAGCGCCTCCAGGTGCAGATCGCCGAACTACGAGAGCGCATGGGCGGCCTCCCGAACCCGCAGGAGGCCGCAGACATCTGGCGCGGCATCTGGTTCGAGGAAGCACATCACTCGACCGCGATCGAGGGCAACACGCTCGTGCTCAAGCAGGTCGAGCAACTTCTCGCAGAAGGGCGTGCGGCAGCAGCGCACGCGGTACCTGCGCGCGCTCCGACGAGCAGATGCCGGTGACAGCGGCGAGCTGGGCGAACTGATTGCCAGAGCCGTCCTGGACAACCTCTACAAGTTCGTTGTCCCCGCTATCGCCGGACCGGCACGTCTGGTTCCGCTGGCGGCGTTGTCGACCTCCGGAATCACGTCTGGTGCACTGCGAGCAGCGGCGGTGCGAGGCGCCCTCCAGGCCGCCAAGGGTACGGACGGGCAATGGCGGTCGTCTCGGAGGTGGGTCGACGAGTACGTGGCAGAGCGCGAGAACCGCAAAGGGCGTCCTCCCAAGCTGACAGGCAGATCGGTCTGGTGTCCTGAGTCGGAAGTTCCTGCTCGGTCGTCGGGGTGCGGTAGGCCGTCCCCGCATCCGCAGGTGATCGCGCTGTCCGATGATGAACGGGCCCAGTTGGAGTCCTGGGCTCGTCGCAGGACGAGCGCGTCGGGTGTGTTGTGGAGCCGGATCGTGCTCGCAGCCGCCGAGGGTGGGTCCACCACCGCGC
>CAXTTN010000284.1:3665-7102 GCA_964247105.1 uncultured Pseudonocardia sp. | reverse complement strand
CGCTCGACTGCCCGACCGCGAGCCCCAGCGTGGCCGCGGTGACCACCCAGCCGAAGCCCTCCGTCGCGGTGCCCGCGGGGGCGGTCTGCTCGACGCCCAGCGAGTGCGCCGTGACCTGCGGCGTGATCGTCGCGCCGGCCAGCAGCATGGCCACCACCAGCAACGGCAGCGATCCCGCCGCGGCCGCCATGACGAGCACGAACAGCGCGAACGCCCCGAGCAGCACCGGCAACCGCAGGCTCAGCGGGCGCGGCCACGGCCGCAGCGAGTACGCCGTCCCGGCCAGCACCGACGCCACCGACCACGCCGAGATCAGCACGCCACCGAGCGTGGCGGAGCCCATGGCGGTGGTCACCGCGGGCACCCCGACCTCGACCGACCCGATGACCAGCCCGAACCCCAGCGACGCGAGCGCCACCGTGCGCATCCCGGGCCGCGCGATGGCCCCGAGCAACGACGGGTTGCGCGGCGCGGGCTCCTGGTCGCGCACCGGGCCGGTGAGCGCGAAGCCCGCCGTCCCGGCGACCATCGCCGCCGCGGCCACCACGACGCCCGTGCCGGGCCAGGGCGTCGCGACGAGGAACGCCGCGACGGCCGGGCCGAGGATGAAGAACACCTCCAGGCTGATCACCTCGTAGCCGTAGGCGGCGTCACGGCGCGGGCCGGGCGGGACCAGCCGCGTCCAGAGCGACCGCGACGCGCCCGGGATGGCCGGCAGGACGAGCCCGGCCAGCAGCGACAGCGCCACGAGCACGGGGACGGCCGCACCGGCCTCGACCGCCGCCACCAGCACCGCCTCGGCCACTGCGAACAGCGCCGAGGCGGCCAGGAGCGGGCGGGTCGGGCCGATGCGGTCCATCAGCCTGCCCTGCGCCACGGCGCCCGCGGACTGCCCGGCCAGCAGCCCGGCCGACACGAACCCGGCGACCGCGAAGGACCCGGTCGCGCGCTGGACGTAGAGCAGCGTGGCGAACCCGACCATGGCGATCGGGAAGCGGCCCACCGCCGAGGCCAGCACGGGGAGGAGCGCTCCGGGGGCGGTCAGGGCGGCGCGGTAGTCGGAGAGGGAGGCGGACGACGAAGGCACGCCGTCCAGGGTGACACAGATTGGTACGCACGTACCAGTTCTTGCGCCCACCCGGGCATGATCAGCCGCTCGGGACGGCGGACCGCCCACTGCGCGGCGCGTGGTCCCGAGCCGTCGATCACCGGTCGAGCGTGCGTGTCAGCGCGCGCGGCGGGCCAGGCGCTCGGGCTCCAGGATCAGCACGCTCTTGCCCTCCAGCCGCAGCCAGCCGCGGTGGGCGAAATCGGCGAGCGCCTTGTTGACCGTCTCGCGCGAGGCGCCGACGAGCTGGGCGATCTCCTCCTGCGTCAGGTCGTGGGTGACCCGCAGCAGGCCCGACTCCTGCGACCCGAACTGGCGAGCGAGCTGCAGCAGCGACTTCGCCACGCGGCCCGGGACGTCGGTGAAGATCAGGTCGGCCAGCATGTTGTTGGTGCGCCGCAGCCGCCGGGCCAGCACGCGCAGCAGCTGCTCGGCGATCTCCGGGCGCTTGCCGATCCACTCGCGCAGCGCGGTGCGGTCCATCGTGAACGCGCGGACCTCGGTGACGGCCGTGGCCGACGACGTGCGGGGGCCGGGGTCGAAGATCGACAGCTCCCCGAACATGTCCGAGGGGCCCGCCACCATCAGCAGGTTCTCACGCCCGTCAGGGGACTTCCGGCCGATCTTGACCTTGCCCGTGCCGACGATGTAGAGCCGGTCGCCCGGCTCGCCCTCCGCGAAGATCACATGCCCACGCGGGAACTCCGCGGTCTCCAACGCCTGAGCCAGCGCGTCGGCCGCATGGGGCTCGACCCCCTGGAATATCCCTGCGCGGATCAGAATCTCGTCCACTGCACCGCTCCTCGTCCCGGCCGCTGCCCCGCGGCGGATCATCGGCGCGCCAGTCTAGGGGGTGCGCCGACACTGCGTGACATGGCAAGACCCCTTTCGGGCCCACGAACGGAGCATTTCGGCCGAACCCGATGACGCTGTCCGGGTGGAGCAGCTCAGGCGGCCTTGTCGCGCTTGTCCGGACGCCTTCCCCGCGGGTTGCGGCTGCGTAGCCGGAACAGCTCCAGAGCGCGGCCCGTGCCCTGCCGGAACAGGGCTCGGACCTCGTCCGGACGTGGCTTGTCGAGCAGCTCGTCGAGCTCCTCGGTGCGCACGGTGGACTCCCGCAACTTGGATTCCACGCGCTCCATGCCGAGCGCGAAGAACATCACCAGCAGCGGTACGAGGACGGACAACCAGGCAGTCATGTCGGGAGGGATCGTCCCGCATCGCCGCGCACCGTGACACTCGGGGGTGGGCGCGGCGCCGCGTCGACACCGTTTCGTGACCTCAGCGGCCGGTCTTTCCGAGACTGTCGGGGTCGGTCGTACGCTTCTTCCCGTGACCACCCGGCCTGATCTCTCCCGCAACGCGGCCCGGCTCGCCAAGCGGATCGCCGCCGGTGAGCCGGCACTGGGGCGCGCCCGCCGCGTGGGCCGCACCCTCCGGCTGCTCGCCGCCACCCACGTCGACGCCCACTGCGAGCTGGATTTCCGCACGCCGCTGGAGCTCGCCGTGGCCACGGTCCTGTCGGCGCAGAGCACGGACAAGCTCGTCAACACGGTCACGCCCGCCCTCTTCGCCCGCTACCCCACCGCGCTCGACTACGCGAAGGCCGATCGCGCCGAGCTCGAGGAGATGATCCACAGCACCGGCTTCTTCCGGAACAAGGCGAGCTCCTTGATCGGGCTGGGCGCCGCCGTGGTCGAGAAGCACGACGGCGTGCTGCCGCACACCCTCGACGAGCTGGTGAAGCTGCCCGGCATCGGCCGCAAGACCGCCAACGTCATCCTCGGCAACGCCTTCGACATCCCGGGCATCACCGTCGACACCCACTTCGGACGCCTGGTGCGGCGCTGGGGCTGGACCGCCGAGGAGGATCCGGTGAAGGTCGAGCACGCCGTCGGCGCGCTCGTGCCCAAGCGGGAGTGGACGATCGTCTCCCACCAGGTGATCTTCCACGGCCGGCGCGTCTGCCACGCCAAGAAGCCGGCCTGCGGCGCGTGCACGCTCGCCGCCGAGTGCCCGTCCTACGGCATCGGGCCCACCGATCCGATGCTCGCCGCCGCGCTGCTCAAGGGGCCGTCGCGCCCGCACCTGCTGGAGATGGTGGGCCTGCCCGCCGACGAGGCACCCGCGCCGGTCGGCTCCGAGGATCGGGACGCGCCATGACGCACCGAACCGGGAACTCGGCGTGACCGGGGAGCGGGTCGGGCCACGCCGCTCGGAGATCATCTCGACGGTCGTGGTCGTCCTGCTGGTGGCGGCGGGCGTGTTCGCGCTGTGGCCGCGGAGCCCGGCGGTGGGTGCACCCGCCCTGAAGGCAGCCGCGCCCGGA
>CAXTTN010000284.1:0-3655 GCA_964247105.1 uncultured Pseudonocardia sp. | reverse complement strand
CCGGCGGTGACGGCGCCGAGCACCCCTTCCGAGCAGGTGGCCGTGACCGTGCCCGACGCCGATCTCGCCGCCCCCCGGGCCGCGGCCGGCCTCGCCGCGTGCCCGGGCGGCACCGGCCCGGCCGCCGGGCCGCTGGCGGGGGTCCGCGTGCCGTGCCTGGGCGCGCCCGGCACCGTCGATCTCGGGTCGGCGCTGGGCGGGCGGGTCACGCTGATCAACGTCTGGGCGTCGTGGTGCGCGCCCTGCCGCGCCGAGCTGCCGGCGCTGGCCGCCTACGCGGCGCGGCCGGGCGCCGCGGCCGTGCTGGGCGTCGACTACCGCGACGATCCCCGCCCGGCGCTGCAGCTGCTCACCGACCTGCGCATCCGGCTGCCGTCGGTCACCGATCCGGACAACGCGCTGCGGGACGCCCTCGCCATCCCTCCCGGCCTGCCGATGTCCTACGTCGTGCGGGCCGACGGGAGCGTGTCACGGGTGGATCCGCCGGTGCCGTTCGCCA
Organism: uncultured Pseudonocardia sp.; assembly: GCA_964247105.1. Classification (GTDB taxonomy): domain Bacteria; phylum Actinomycetota; class Actinomycetes; order Mycobacteriales; family Pseudonocardiaceae; genus Pseudonocardia. Next base: position 3,156 of record CAXTTN010000284.1, on the reverse strand, counting down.
CCGCCGACGACGTCGCCGCGGCCGTCGAGCGGCTGTCATGACCGCCGACGCACTCCTTCCCGCGGAGGCGGCCTCGTGACCGCATCGCGCCCGCGCAACGCACCGCAGGACCCGTCCCAACCGCATCGCGCCCGCGCAACGCGGCCGCGCCCGCGCGACGCGGCGGGAGCGGCGGCGTGACCGCGCCACGGCCCGAGCTCGCGCCGGCCTGGCTCCGGCCGCTGCTGGGCGCGGTCGCCGACGTCGACTACCGCGAGCTGACGCGCCACCGCATCACCCCACCCCCCGACGCCCGGCGCGCCGCGGTGCTCATGGCCCTGGCCGACGACGCCCCGCACGGGCCCGATGTGCTGCTCGTCGAGCGGGCCGGCACGCTGCGCAACCACGCGGGCCAGGCGGCGTTCCCGGGCGGCGGCGCCGATGCGGGCGACACCGGGCCGGTCGCCACGGCGCTGCGGGAGGCCGAGGAGGAGACGGGCCTCGATCCCTCCGGGGTCACGCCGCTGGCCCTGCTGCCGGAGCTGTTCATCCCGCCGTCCGGCTTCGTGGTCACCCCGGTGCTGGCCCACTGGGCGCGTCCGAGCCGCGTGCACGCGGTCGACCAGGGCGAGACCGCCGCCGTCGTGCGGGTGCCGCTGGCACACCTGGCCGATCCGGCGAACCGGGTGATGGTGGGGCATCCGTCGGGATTGACCGGTCCGGCGTTCACCGTGGCGGGCCTGCTCGTCTGGGGATTCACCGGGGGCTTATTGTCCGCGCTGTTGGATCTCGGAGGGTGGGGGCTCCCGTGGGACACGTCCCGGGTCCACGATCTGGAGGACGCATGGTCCGCGGCGCGCGCCGCTCGGCAGGAGGTCGCGGGGTCGTGACGGTCGGGGGACGCACGGCGTGAGTTGGGTCGACCTCGTCGTCATCGTGCTGGCGTTGATCGCCGCGGTGTCCGGCTGGCGGCACGGCATGGCCGTGGCGCTGCTGTCGTTCGTGGGCGTGCTCGGCGGCGCGATCCTCGGCGTGCGGCTGGCCCCGCTGCTGGCGTCGGGCATCGCCAACCCCAGCACGCGGGTGGTCGTCAGCATCGCCGTCGTCGTGCTGCTGGTGGCGCTGGGGGAGACCACCGGTGTGTTCTTCGGCCGCCGCATCCGCGACCGCATCCGCGGCGAGCGCACCCTGGCCGTCGATTCCTCGCTGGGATCGGTGCTGCAGGCCCTCACGGTGGTGATCGCCGCCTGGCTCGTGGCCCTGCCGCTGGCCTCGGCCAGCCTCCCGGCCCTGGCCGCCGGGGTGCGCGGCTCGGCGGTGCTGCGGGCCGTCGACTCCGTGATGCCCGACGGCGCCAAGCAGCTCCCCGACGACCTGCGCCAGCTGCTGAACGACTCGGGCTTCCCCGACGTCACCAACCCGTTCGCCCAGACCCCGATCACCGAGGCCAAGCCGCCCGACACGGCGTTGCAGAAATCCCCCGTCCTGGCCTACGTCCGGTCCAGCGTGCTCAAGATCCGCGGGCGGGCCCCGTCGTGCCAGCGCCAGCTCGAGGGCAGCGGGTTTGTGATCGGGCCACAGCTCGTGCTCACCAACGCGCACGTGGTGGCCGGCACGTCGTCCACCACGGTCGAGGTGCAGGGCCGGCGCCGCCCCCTGGAGCTGGATTCGACGGTGGTGCTCTACGACCCCAAGGTCGATGTCGCCGTGCTCCGCGTGCCCGATCTCGACGAGAAGGCTCTGGTCTTCGAACCGCAGCCGGCATCACCACAGGACGACGCGATCGTGCTCGGCTACCCGCTCGACGGCGACTTCACCACCACCGCGGCCCGGATCCGGCAGGAGATCAAGCTCAAGGGCCCGGACATCTACGACGCCGGCGAGGTCACCCGCGACGTGTACACCGTGCGGGCCAAGGTGCGGTCCGGCAACTCCGGCGGGCCGATGATCGATCCGAGGGGCCGCGTCATCGGGGTGGTCTTCGGCGCGGCCCTCGACGATTCGGAGACGGGGTTCGCGCTCACGGTCGACCAGGTCGCGCCCGCGGTGCAGGCCGCACCGGGCCGCACCCGCAAGGTCGACACGGGCGCCTGCGCCTCCTGAGCCGGGGTATCAACGCCCCACACGGCGGCTCTGCGAGGCATGAACCGCTACCCCTCGCTGTCCCCGTTCCTGCCGGCGCCCTCGCCACGCCCGCCGCCGCGATCCTGCTCGGCCCGCCGCTCGGGGCCGCGCAGACCGTGGCGGCCGTCGCCGTTCTCGCGGTGCCGCCGTTGCGGCCGGCGCGCCTCGCGACCGGGACGTCAGACGTCGCGCGTGATCGTCTGATCCCGGCCCGGCCCGACACCGATCGCGCTGACCGGCGCGCCGGTGAGCTCCTCTATCCGCTCCACATAGGCCCGGGCGCTGGCCGGGAGTTCTGCATACGTCCGGTACGGCGAGAGATCCTCGAACCAGCCGGGCATCTCCTCGTACACCGGTACGGCGTGGTGGATGTCGCTCTGGGTCATCGGCATGTCGTCGACGCGCCGACCGTCGACCTCGTAACCCACGCAGATCGGCACCTTGTCCAGTCCGGAGAGCACGTCGAGCTTGGTGAGGAAGAAGTCCGTGATGCCGTTGACGCGCACGGCGTAGCGGCCGATCACCGCGTCGAACCAGCCGCAGCGCCGCGGACGCCCGGTGGTGACGCCGACCTCCCCGCCCGCCTTGCGCAGGTGCTCGCCCATCGCGTCGAGCAGCTCGGTGGGGAACGGGCCGGAGCCGACGCGCGTGGTGTAGGCCTTGAGGATCCCGATCACACGCGTGATCCGCGTCGGGCCGATGCCGGAGCCGACGGCTGCACCGCCCGCCGTCGGGTTCGAGCTGGTGACGAACGGGTAGGTGCCGTGGTCGACGTCGAGCAGCGTGCCCTGCGAGCCCTCCAGCAGGACCGTCTCGCCCGCCTCCAGCGCCTGGTTGAGCAGCAGGCGGGTGTCGGCGATGCGGTGCACGAACCGGCGCCCGTGGGCGAGCACGGTGTCGACCACCGCGTCGACGTCCATGGCGCGGCGGTTGTAGACCTTCACCAGCACCTGGTTCTTCAGGTGCAGCGCCGCCTCCACCTTCTGGTGCAGGATCTTCTCGTCGAGCACGTCGGCCACGCGCACGCCCACGCGCGAGACCTTGTCCTGGTAG
>CAXTTN010000283.1:0-7132 GCA_964247105.1 uncultured Pseudonocardia sp. | reverse complement strand
CGATGCCGATGGTCAGGAAGATGCGCTGCCAGAACGGGTCCATCCGCTCCAGCACGGTCGCGTTGACCACCGCGTTGTCGAACGACAGCGAGATCTCCAGGACGCCCAGGATCGCGCAGAGGATCAGGGCGGTGAGCCCGCCGTAGAGGAAGGCCACGACGAGGGCGACGATCGTCACCGCGTAGGACCAGCCGAAAATCCGAAGGTTCATGTCCTCTGTTCCTGTTTGCCTGACAACGCGGCCTCACCGTAGTGCGTCGTGATCAAGCTCCGACGCGTGCCCGGTACGGGCCTAACGTCCGGTGTGCCGGGAAAGTTGCCGGGGGCGGCGGGCGTCACGTCCCGTCGGAGCGCCCCTCGGCGGACCGGACGCCGTCGGCGGTGGCGCTGACCGCGTAGATGCCGACGGTGCCGGGCGGCGCCCCGCCGTCCTCGAGGTGCAGCGCGTGGGTGCGCCCGACCACCCGCCAGCGGCCCGCGTCGCAGCAGCGCACCCGGAACTCGGCTCCGGCGGGGCCGAGCCAGCTGACCTCGACCGACCCGCCCGGCAGGCGCGTCGCTCGCACCTGATGCGGGGCGGGCGGGCCCGCCGGCGCCGCCGCCGACGGCGCGGGCACGGCGTCCGAGCGGGTCTCGGCCGAGCTCCGGCCCGCCTGCAGCGCCGCCACCGCGTACACGGGAGCCTCCACCCCCGGCGGCGCCCCGCCGTCCTCCATCGAACCGGCCTGCACGCGGCCGAGCACCTGCCACGACCCGTCGGGCCGCAGGCGCCGGACCCGGTAGCTGACCTCCGGCGTCTCCGACGGCGCCCACAGCACCACGACGTCGCCGCGCGCGTCACGTGCGGCGCTCACCCAGGCCGGCGCCGCGAGCGGCACCGCGGCGAGGGCGGCGAGCGCGCCGGGATGGTCGGCGCAGGCGTCGAGCACGGCCTGCAGCGCGCGGGCCTGGTCCGCCGCCGGCCCGGCTTCCGCCGCGGCGACGGCGGCGTCCGCCCGCGCGACCTCGGCGCGGGCCCGCTCGAGCAGGGTGCCCACGCCGTCCAGGTCCGAGGCCGTTCGCGCGAGTTCCTCGGCCAGCTCGAGCACCTCGCCCCAGCGACGGGCGTCCCCGGCGGCGCGCGCGGCGTCCAGGCGGCGCCCCGCGTCGGCGAGCACCGTCTCGATCTCAGCGATCATGGCCCCGACCGCGGCGGACCCAAGACCGTCCGCGACCCGGCGGGCCTCCTCCGCGTGCACACGGGCCTCACGCGGGCGCCCGGCCCGCAGCACGACCCGTGCGGTCCTGAGCGCGCGCTCCCACCGGGGGCTGAGCGGGGAACGCGGCGGCACCGGGCGGGCCGGTGGCACCGGGTCCTCGATCGTCGTGCCCAGCTCGGCGGCCAGCGCCGCCAGCACCGCCGCGGCGCGGCGCTCGTCGAGCCCGCGCGCGAGGGCCTCCTCGAACAGGTGCTCGCGGTCCTCCGCGACGAGCCGGTCCTCCACCAGCACGGCCGCACGGACGCGGGGGCGCAGGTAGTCCGCGACGTCCTCGGCCACCGCGTCGAGGTAGGCCTCCACGGCGGCCCGGCCGGGTTCCAGCAGCTCCCCGACGTGCACGAGCAGCTCGTCCACGACGGTGCGCAGGCGCTGCGGCGGCAGCTCCCGCGCGCGGGCCCGCCACGCCGATCCGCTCGCCCGCACCTGCGCCTCCGACACCGACGCCGCCAGCCCGAGCAGCGCCAGCAGCGTCGGCGGGGCGGGAACGTCGGTCAGCCGGCCGAACTCGTCGAGCAACGCCCGGATCTGGCGACGGCGCTCGGCGGCGATGCCCGGGGCCGGCGCGTCCACGACACGGTGGCGCCGCAGCCGCGTGGCCACCTCGTGGGGGGTCAGCCCGGCGAGTGCCCCGACCTCGTCGAGCCCGGCGAGCTTGTCCCGCGGCACCCCGCCGTGGCGCGCGACGAGCCGCGACACCGCGGCGTCGAGCAGCTCGTAGCGGCCGGCGTCGCGCTGCTCGCGCTGGGCCCGGACCCGCGCCGCGGCCAGCCGGCGCCGGCCGCCGTCGAGCAGCTCGGCGCTGCGCTCGGCGTGCGAGGACACCAGCAGGGCGGCCAGCACCCGGTACTTGGGGTGGTCGCGCTGGCGCTGCCAGAAGCCCCAGACCTCCTCGACGCGCGCGGTGACGGTGGCGTCGTCCAGCTCGTCGTCCAGGGGCACGTCGTACAGCTCGAACGGATCCGACGCGTCCGGCCCGCCGCGCTTCTCGACGGCGGCGAGCACCTCCTTGCGGTACCGGTTGGGGTCGAACGGGCGCAGCTCAGCCACGGCGGCGCTGCCTCCCGAGCTGGTCGCGCTCGCGGGCCACCTCCGCCTGCGAGAGGGTGGCGCCGGTGGTGGCGGTCAGCACGAGCGGGATGCCGGCGCCGACATGGTAGGCGGTGACGTGCAGGACGCCGTCGAACCCCATCTCGAACGTCACGCGCACCTCGCTGCCCTCGTCGTGCCCCTCCGGGATCCCGCTGATCTCGCCGACGATCAACACCTTCGCGTCCTCCGGGCGCGGCGAGGTGACCTGGCCCTGCTGCTCGACGACGGTCACCTGGATCTCGGTCTGGTCGCTGCGCATCGTGCCGAACGACCGGCTGACGCGGATCGGGAGCCGGTCGTTGCGGTGCACCAGCCAGGCCGGTTCGAGCCGCCCGGTGGTCGAGTTGACCGCGAGCACCCCGAACCCGCGCGAGACGACCGTGTCGACCTGGATCTCCACCGCGCGCCGGACCTGCGCGAGCGGCACCCCGTAGGCGTCCGCGACGCGGCGGCAGGCCTCGTCGAGGTCGGTGGCGGCGGCCGTGTCGAGCGGTTCCCCGTCGCGCAGCCGGCCGCGGGTGCGCAGGTCGGCGGCGACCATGCGCTCCAGCTCCTTCTTCTCCCCGTACAGCGCGGCGCCGCGGACGACGGCGAGGTCGGGGTCGTGCAGGCGCGGGTCGAGGCCCAGCTCGCGGCGCAGCGCCCCGGCCACGGCGGGCATCCGGGAGGAGCCGCCGACGAGCAACACCCGGTCCACGCGGTCGACGCCGCGGCGGGCGGCCTCGGCCAGGCAGGAGCGGGTGAGGTCGACGGTCCGCTGCAGCAGCGAGGAGGTCATGTCGTCCAGCTCGGCGCGCGAGAGCGCCACGGTGGCGCGGGCGCCGTCGTGGGTGACGACGACGTCGGTGCGTTCGGCGTCGGTGAGCTCGTGCTTGGCCCGTTCGGCGGCGAGGACGAGGGCCTGCGCGCCCGCGGAGTCGTCGAGGGGGTCCTCGGCGTCGGGGTTCTCGGCGCAGAACCGACGCGAGAGGTGGAGCGCGACGCGCTCGTCCCAGTCGGCACCGCCGAGCTGGTGGTCGCCCTCGACGGCGAGGACGGAGATGCGGCGGTCGGCCAGCTCGATGACCGTGGCGTCGAACGTGCCGCCGCCGAGGTCGTAGACGAGGACGGTCTCGTGCGCGTTCCCCTCGGCGAGGTCCGGGCTGCCGTCGAGGCGGCCGAAACCGTAGGCCAGCGCGGCGGCGATCGGCTCGGACAGGACGTCGAGCACGTCGAGGCCCGCGTAGGCGCCCGCGAGCATCGTGGCGCGGCGCTCCTCGTCGCCGAAGTAGGCCGGGACACCGATCACGGCAGCGACCGGCTCCTCGCCCGTGGCGAACGCGGCGTCGGCGACCAGGCTCTTCAGGACCAGCGACGACACCGCGGGCGCCGACCACGCCTTCCCGTGCGCCACGAACCGCCACTCGGCGTCGCCCATCCGCCGCTTGACCAGCGCGCACACGTGCTCCGGGTCGAGCCGCGCCTCGCGCCGCGCGCCCTCCCCCACCACGTGCTCGCCCGCGGACGCGAACAGCACCACCGAGGGGGTGGTGGGCTCCCCGGACAGGCCCGCCAGCACCTGCGGCCGTCCGTCGGGGCCGGTGCGCGCGATGGCGGAGTTCGTGGTGCCGAGGTCGATTCCGTGGATCGTCATGATACCGCCTCCGCGGAGGCGAGTGCGTCGGCGCTCACGGCGGGAGCGTAGCTACCCTGCCCGAGTGCCGGACCCGAGCCTGCAGGACATCGCCGACCGGATCGACGACGTGGCCCGGCTGGTGACCCGCCAGGGCGCCACGCTCGGTGCTCTGGCCGACGTGCGGGCGGCCGGGCCGGACGTCCCGCTGCTGGTGGACCTGCTCGCGCTGCTGACCGACGCCCGGCGCTGCGCGGCCACGGCGCGCTCGCGCCGCGAGCGGGCGGGGTTCTCGGCCCTCGCGGCCGGGCTGGAGCGGGTTCTCCTCGGGCGGGGCGGCACGGTCGTGGCTCCGGCGGTCGGCGAACCGTTCACGGGGGCGACGATGGAGGCGGCCGAGACCGTTCCGACCGACGACCCGGCACTCGACCGGAGGGTGGCGGCGGTGCTGGAGCCGGGGCTGCTGGTGGCCGGCCGCTCGGTGCGGCCGGCCCGCGTGGCCGTGCTTACGCGTCGACCTCGGCCATGACCTCGTCGCTGACGTCGAAGTTGGCGTAGACGTTCTGCACCTCGTCGCTGTCCTCGAGCGCGTCGATGAGGCGGAACACCTTCCGCGCCCCCTCCGCGTCGAGCGGCACGGACATCGACGGGACGAAGTTCGCCTCCGCCGAGTCGTACTCGATGCCGGCGTCCTGCAACGCGGTGCGGACCGGCACGAGATCGGTCGGCTCGGAGATCACCTCGAAGCTGTCGCCGAGGTCGTTGACCTCCTCGGCGCCGGCGTCGAGCACGGCCAGCAGCACGTCGTCCTCGCTGAGGCCGTTCTTCGGGACGATCACCACGCCCTTGCGCGCGAACAGGTAGGCGACCGAGCCCGGGTCGGCCATCGCGCCGCCGTTGCGGGTCATCGCGATGCGGACCTCGGTGGCGGCACGGTTGCGGTTGTCGGTGAGGCACTCGATGAGCACCGCGACGCCGTTGGGGCCGTAACCCTCGTAGGTGATCGTCTGGTAGTCGGCGCCGCCCGCGTCGAGGCCGGAGCCACGCTTGACGGCACGCTCGATGTTGTCGTTGGGCACCGAGCTCTTCTTGGCCTTCTGCACGGCGTCGAAGAGCGTCGGATTGCCGTCGAGATCGCCGCCGCCCGTGCGGGCCGCCACCTCGATGTTCTTGATCAGCTTCGCGAACATCTTGCCGCGCCGCGCGTCGATGACGGCCTTCTTGTGCTTGGTCGTCGCCCACTTGGAGTGACCGCTCATCGCTCAACCTTCCCTGCAGACATCCGTTCGAGTCTAGCGACGTGCCGCGGGGGGCGCGGGACAGGCGGTACGCAGTGGCGAACGCTGCGCCGGCGGGCGGCCGTCGGCGTCGGCGGTCCCCCGTTGCAGCATGGTGGCTTTACTCCAACGTCGTTGGAGTAAAGCCACCATGCTGCAACGTCCGGCGGCCCCTACGCCGCTGCCGCCCCGTCGCGCACCAGGGCGCAGAAGAGCGCATGGACGCGGGTGTCGCCCGTCAGCTCCGGGTGGAACGCCGTCGCCAGCACCGCGCCCTGCCGCACGGCCACAGCCCGACCCCCCGCCGCCCCGGCCACATCGGTGCGCGGAACGGTCGCGAGCACCTGCACGCCGGGGCCCGTCGCCTCCACCCACGGGGCCCGGATGAACACCGCGTGCACCGAGCCCACGCCGTCGAACGGCAGGTCGGTCTCGAACGAGTCCACCTGCCGGCCGAACGCGTTGCGCCGCACCACCACGTCGAGGCCGCCGAGCTGCTGCTGGTCGGGGCGGCCGTCCAGCACCTCGCGGGCCAGCAGGATCATGCCCGCGCACGAGCCGTAGGTCGGCAGGCCGGACGCGATGCGCAGCCGCAGCGGCTCCAGCAGCTCGAACGTCACGAGCAGCCTGCTCATCGTGGTCGACTCGCCCCCGGGCAGGACGATCGCGTCCACCGCGTCGAGCTCGGAACGCCGGCGCACCGGCACCGCCCGCATGCCGCACGCCTCCAGCGCCGACACGTGCTCGCGCACGTCGCCCTGCAGTGCCAGCACACCGATCACGGGAACCACACGGCCAGCCTAGAGCCCGTCCGACACGGGCCGAATCGGCGATCTCACCGCGCCGTCACAGTCAACTCGCGGGTTTGGTGGCGGCCGCGCGGACGGCCTCCGCCACCGCGGGCGCCACGCTCGGGTCGAACACGCTGGGCACGATGAAGCTCGCGTTCGGCTCGGGGACGACGTCGGCGATCGCCGCGGACGCGGCCAGCAGCATCGCGTCGGTGATGTCACGGGCCTGGGCGTCGAGCAGGCCGCGGAACACGCCGGGGAACGCGAGCACGTTGTTGATCTGGTTCGGGTAGTCGGACCGGCCCGTCGCGACCACCGCGGCGTGTTGCAGCGCGACCGCCGGGTCGATCTCCGGATCGGGGTTGGCCAGCGCGAACACGATGGCGTCGTCCGCCATCGTCGCCAGCTCCGCCGCGCCGAACAGGTTCGGTGCGGAGACGCCGATGAACACGTCGGCCCCGACCAGCGCGTCGGCGAGGGTGCCCGAGAGGCCCGTCGCGTTGGTCTGGCCCGCGATCGAGGTCAGGTTGCTGTCCAGCCCCGGACGCCCGGCGTGCACGATCCCGTCGATGTCCACCGCGAGCACATCACCGGGCTTGCCGGACGCCAGCAGCCGGATGATCGCCGACCCCGCCGCCCCGACCCCGCAGACGACGATCTTGCACGCCGTCAGCTCCTTGCCGACCACCCGCAACGCGTTCCGCAGCGCCCCGAGCACCACGATCGCGGTGCCGTGCTGGTCGTCGTGGAAGACGGGGATGTCGAGCATCTCCCGCAGCCGCGCCTCGATCTCGAAGCACCGCGGCGCGGCGATGTCCTCCAGGTTGATGCCGCCGTACGCCGGGGCGAGGATCTGGACGGTCCGGATGATCTCCTCGGTGTCCTGGGTGTCCAGGCACACCGGCCAGGCGTCGACACCCGCGAACCGCTTGAACAGCGCCGCCTTGCCCTCCATCACGGGCATCGCGGCGGCCGCGCCGAGGTTGCCCAGCCCGAGCACCGCCGAACCGTCGGTCACGACGGCGACGGTGTTGCGCTTGATCGTCAGCCGCCGGGCGTCGGCGGGGTTGGCCGCGATCGCCTGGCACACCCGCGCGACGCCGG
>CAXTTN010000282.1:0-7162 GCA_964247105.1 uncultured Pseudonocardia sp. | reverse complement strand
GGCGAGACCGGCTCCGGGAAGACCACCCAGATCCCGAAGATCTGCCTGGAGCTGGGCCGGGGCGTGCGCGGGCTGATCGGCCACACGCAGCCCCGCCGCCTCGCCGCGCGCACGGTTGCCGCCCGCATAGCGGAGGAGCTGGGATCCGAGGTCGGCGACGTCGTCGGCTGGAAGGTGCGCTTCACCGACCAGGTCGGCGAGAACACGCTGGTCAAGCTCATGACCGACGGCATCCTGCTCGCCGAGCTCACCGGTGACCGGATGCTCCGCCAGTACGACACCCTGATCATCGACGAGGCCCACGAGCGCAGCCTCAACATCGACTTCATCCTCGGCTACCTCGCCCAGCTGCTCCCGCGCCGCCCCGACCTCAAGGTGATCATCACCTCGGCCACGATCGACCCCGAGCGCTTCTCGGAGCACTACGGCGGCGCCCCGATCGTCGAGGTGTCCGGGCGCAGCTACCCGGTCGAGGTCCGCTACCGGCCCGTCGTCGACCCCGACGATCCTGACGCCGATCCCGACCGCGACCAGCTCGACGCCATCGGCGACGCCGTGGCCGAGCTGCGGCGCGAGGGCCCGGGCGACATCCTCGTGTTCCTGCCCGGCGAGCGCGAGATCCGCGACACCGCCGACGCCCTCGCGAAGCGGAACTTCCCGGGCATCGAGATCCTGCCGCTGTTCGCCCGCCAGACCACGGCCGAGCAGCAACGCGTGTTCGCCCCGAAGCAGGTGGGCGGCCGCGTCGTGCTCGCCACCAACGTCGCCGAGACCTCGCTGACCGTCCCGGGCATCCGCTACGTCATCGACCCCGGTCTCGCGCGCATCTCCCGCTACTCGCGCCGGCTCAAGGTGCAGCGGCTGCCGATCGAGAAGGTCAGCCAGGCCAGCGCCAACCAGCGCGCGGGCCGCTGCGGCCGCGTCGCCGACGGCGTCTGCATCCGCCTCTACGCTTCAGCCGACTTCGACGCGCGGCCGGAGTGGACCGACCCCGAGATACTCCGCACCAACCTCGCGTCGGTCGTGCTGCAGATGATCTCGCTGGAGCTGGGCGAGATCACCGCGTTCCCGTTCGTCGAGCCGCCGGACGCGCGCAGCGTGGCCGACGGCATCGCGCTGCTGCACGAGCTGGGCGCGCTCGACGGCAACGACGGGCTCACGCCGGTCGGGCGCCAGCTCGCCGCGTTGCCCGTCGACCCCCGCCTGGGCCGCATGCTCGTCGAGGCCGACCGCAACGGCTGCCTGCGCGAAGTGCTCGTCATCGCCGCCGCCCTGTCGGTTCAGGACCCCCGCGAGCGCCCCACCGAGCAGCGCCAGGCCGCCGACGAGAAGCACGCGCGGTTCAGCACCGACGGGTCCGATTTCCTCGCCTTCCGCAACCTCTGGAACCACGTCACCGAGCTGCGCAAGGAGCTGTCGGGCAGCCGGTTCCGCAGGACGTTGCGCGAGGAGTTCCTGCACTACCTGCGCATCCGCGAGTGGCAGGACCTGCACGCGCAGCTCCGCTCGGCCGCCCGCAGCGCGGGCCTGACCGTGAACGACACCGACGCGGACGCCGACAAGATCCACATCTCCGTGCTGGCGGGACTGCTGAGCCAGGTCGGGCTCCGCGAAGCCGAGACCCGCGAGTACCTCGGCGCCCGCGGCGCCCGGTTCACGGTCTTCCCCGGCTCGCCGCTGGCGAGGAAGCCGCCGCGCTGGGTGATGGCCGCCGAGCTGGTGGAGACCTCGCGCCTGTTCGCCCGCACCGTCGCGTCGATCAGGCCGGAGTGGATCGAGCCGCTGGCCGGGCACCTGGTCCGGCGGACGTACTCGGAGCCGCACTGGTCGCGCAAGCGCGCCGCCGCCGTCGCCACCGAACGCGTGACGCTGCACGGCATCCCGATCGTGGTCGGCCGCACCGTCGACCTCGCCCGGACCGACACCGAGACCGCGCGCGAGCTGTTCATCCGCCACGCGCTCGTCGACGGCGACTGGGACACCCGCCACCGCTTCTTCCACGCCAACCGCGCGCTGCTCGACGACGTCGAGGAGCTGGAGCACCGGGCGCGGCGCCGCGACCTGGTCGTCGACTCCGAGACGCTCGTCGCGTTCTACGAGGAGCGGATCCCCGCACACGTGGTGTCGGGCCGCCACTTCGACACCTGGTGGAAGAAGAACCGCCAGGCGGACCTGCTGGACTTCACCGAGGAGATGGTCCGCACCGCGCAGGCCTCCGGGGTGGACGCCGCCGCCTACCCGGACCACGTCGAGGCCGGCGGCCTCACGCTGCCGCTGTCGTACGCGTTCGAGCCGGGCAAGCGCGAGGACGGCATCACCGTCGACGTGCCCGTCGCGGCCCTGCACCAGATCGACCCGACGCCGTTCACGTGGCAGGTGCCGGGCCTGCGCGAGGACCTCGTCACGGCGCTGATCAAGACGCTGCCGAAGAGCCTGCGCCGCAACTTCGCGCCCGCCCCCGATCACGCCCGTGCCGTGCTGGCCCGCCTACGGGCGGGCGACGAACCCCTGCTGGACGGGCTGGAGCGCGAGCTGGGCCGCATGAAGAACATCACGATCCCCCGCGAGGCGTGGGAGCTCGACCGGCTGCCCGAGCACCTGACCGTCACGTTCCGCGTGGTCGACGACGCCGGCCACGAGGTCACCCGGGGCACCGACCTGGAGGCGCTGCGGCGCGAGCTCGCCCCCGAGGTGCGGGCCGAGCTGGCCGCCGCCGGTTCGGAGCTCGAACGCCGCGGCCTCACCACCTGGACGATCGGCGCGCTGCCCCGCGAGCACGCGATCCGCCGCGGCGCGCACGTCGTCACCGGTTTCCCCGGGCTGATCGACCGCGGCACGTCGGCGGACGTGCGCGTGTTCCCGACCGCCGCCGAGCGCGACCCCGCCACCTGGCGGGGCGTGCGCCGGCTGCTGCTGCTGGACACCCCGTCACCGGTGAAGCAGGTGCTGCGCGACCTCGACAACGCGGCCAAGCTGGCCCTGTCCCGCAACCCGCACGGCTCCGTCGCCGCGCTCGTCGACGACTGCGTGACGGCCGCGGCCGACGCCCTCATCCGCGCCGCGGGCGGCCCAGCCTGGGACGAGCGCGGCTACCTGCGCCTGCAGAAGCTGTTCCGCGAGCGGCTGGCGTCCACGACGCTTCAGGTGCTGCAGGCCGTGCGCGGGGTGCTGGTGGTGTGGCACCGGGTGCAGGCCCAGGTCGACGACCTGCGGGCGCCGCTGCTCGCGCCCGGGAAGGCCGACATCGCCGCCCAGCTCGACGCGCTGGTCGGCCCCGGCTTCGCCACCGCGGCCGGTGCGTCCCGGCTGGCCGACGTCGCCCGCTACCTGGAGGCGATCGAGCGGCGGATCGAGAAGCTGCGCGCCGATCCCGCTCGCGACGCCGAGTGGACCGCGCAGGTCCGGATCGTCACCGACGAGTACGCGGCCGAGCTGGCCGCCCTCCCCCCGGGCGCCGGGCCGTCCGAGGAGCTGCGCGAGATCCGCTGGATGATCGAGGAGCTGCGCGTCGGCCTCTTCGCCCACCCGATGCGCACCCGCTACCCGGTGTCGATCAAGCGCATCCAGAGCGCGATCGACACCCTCCCCGCGAGTTAACCGATCCAACACGGCGAGATCGCCGATCCGGGACGCGGCTGCGGTCCCGATCGGCACACTCAGCGTGTCGATATCGTCGACTCGCGGCCGGGGAGGGACCGAGCGCGAGTCCACTGATCGGGCACACCGAGATCGCCGAATCGTAACGCGGCTCGTCACGCGTCCACGAGGGTGACCGGCAGCCTGGTCAGGCGGCTGGCCTGGATCCCGCCGAGATCGGCCTGACGCAGCTCGTCGAACGGCACCGCGAGCGCCGCGCCGGGGAAGTCGTCGCGGAGCACGTCGACCACCGCGCACATCTCCAGGTGAGCCAGCTGCGCGCCCGTGCAGTAGTGGGGGCCGGCGCCGTAGCTGAGGTCGGGCCCGGAACCGGCGTTGATGCCGATGATGTCGACCAGGACCGGCGAGCGAGCCGGCAGCCGCTCCCCGGCGAGCTCGATCTCGGTGGTGGCGAACCGCCAGAGTGAGTACGGCGCCGACGGGTGGCGCCGCACCGCCTCGCGCACGAGCTCGCCGGCGGGCCGTCCCCGCAGGTCGCCGCCCAGCTCGTAGGCGATGACGAAACCCAGCGCGGTGTCCGTGGTCAGCTGGCCCGCGAAGATCAGCGTGAAGATCAGGTACTGCAGGTCGGCGTCCGACGTCCCGCCGGGAACGCGGTCACGCAGCTCGGCGGCCAGCCCGTCGCCGGCCAGTGCGGCCGTCGCCAGCTGCGCGAAACCGCCCATCGCCATCCCGACCTCGGCCGGGTCGTCGCCGAACATCCGCCGGCACGCGACGATGGCGTCGTCGACCCGGTCCATCGGCACCCCGAGCAGGTCACAGAGGACGGCGAGCGGGTAGCGGATCGTGAAGTCCGCCATCAGGTCGATCGTCCCGGTTCCGGCGAGCAGCTCCCGCGCGATCTCCCGCATCCGCCCGGCGTGGCCCTGCATCCGCCGGGCGGTGAACAGCGGCGTGTGGGCCTGGCGCAGCCGGGCGTGCTGGGGGCCGTCGAGCGTGGTGAGCGACGGCTGCTGCGCGGCGGTGGGCTCCAACCCGGCCGCTCGGGGATCCCAGTGCCGGGGCGCGTACGCCGGGTCCTTGGCGATCTGCGGGTGGGTGAGGACCTGGCGGGCCAGGGCGTGGTCGGTGACCACCCACGCCGGGCCCCCGGCGGGCGCGGCCACCCGGACGAGCGGCCCGGCCGCGCGCAACGCGTCGTGGACCGGGTTGGGCTCGGCGATGCCACGGACGGTGGGGACGAACGGATCGAGCACGGCGACCTCCATTACCTGTGCTGCGCAATATCTGCGCCACACAGTGATTGCGCCGCACAGTAGGCTGGCGCGGTGGCGAACGTCAATTCCGACGAGCGCGGCCCGCTCGTCGGCGCCGCACTCGGGGCGCTGACGGGCTGGACCGTCCTGCTCGTGCAGTTCAACAGCATGGTCGCGGGCAAGCTGGGCGTCACCGAGTCCGACCTGCAGTGCCTGTTCGTGCTCGCGCACGGCGGCCCGTCGACGGCGAGCGCGCTGGCCACCCGCATCAACCTGACCACCGGATCCGTGTCGCGCATGGTCGACCGCCTGCTGGCCGCGGGCCACGTCACGCGCCGGCCCGACCCCGCGGACCGCCGGCGTGTGATCATCGAACCGACCCGCGAGAGCCTGGACCTGGTCTCGCGCTTCTACGAGCCGCTCAACGAGCGCCTCCGCGCCGACCTGGACGGGTTCGACGCCGAGCAGCTCGGCATGCTGGCCGAGTTCGGCCGGGCCGCCGAGCGGAGCACGGAGGCCGAGATCCGTCGCCTCTGACACCCACCCTCCGCCTGCACCCGAACGGCTACGGCTCCACGGGCACCGAGAAGCCCTCGATCGTCATGGACCACCGCGACCGGGCCCAGCCCCCCGGACTTCCCCGCCGACTTCGCGAACCTGGCCGTCTCCCGCGGCGCGACACCGCTGCCGACCTGGGAGCCGTGGGACCACCGGCGCCGACAGGCGCATCCAGTCCTCCGCCACCTCGCGCATCGCCTACGCGCACGCGGTGGCCGCGGCGCGCTACCTGGCCTAGCCGTGGCCTGCGCCGATCACTCGCACCTGATCACGGGCAGATGGTCGCCCGGGAATCACCACCGACGACCATCTGCCCGTGATCAGCGCCCCTCACGGGTCAGGGCGTGACCTGGATCTTGCGCCCCACGCCCTTCCGGAACTGCTCCAGCGCCGCGGGGTAGTCCTCCAGCGGGAGGCGGTGGCTGATCATCACATCGGGCCGGAGCGCGCCCTCGGCGAACAGCGCCGCGGCCCGCTCGTAGCTGTGCAGCACCGCCATCGAGCCGACGATCCGGATCTCCTTGTTGTAGATCCGGTACGGCGAGAACGACGCCTTCGCACCCTCCGCCGACACGCCGAACTGCTGGAACGTGCCGCCCGGAGCCACCCGTTCGAGCCCGTCCTCGATCGCGGCGACCACACCGGTGCAGTCGATCACGTTCTCCCAGCCGCGTGGGCGGACGAGCTCGTCGGCGTTGGTCACCGTGGCCGTACAGCCCAGCTCCTCGGCCGTCTCCAGCCGGGCGGGGTTGAGGTCGACCATGCTGACGCTGCCCGCGCCGGCCCGCTTGGCCAGCTCCATCATCATCAGGCCCATCGTGCCGGCGCCGTAGATGAGGTAGTTGTCCGCCAGCGACGGCGCGAGCACGTCGAACCCCCGCACCGCGCACGACAGCGGCTCGATGAGCGCCGCATCGGCGGGACTGACGCTGTCGGGCAGCTTCACGCAGTTGCCGACCGGCGCGACGGCGAACTCGGCCGCCCCGCCCGCCACGCTGACCCCGATCGCGCCCCACCGCTCGCACAGGTTGTCGTGCCCGATGCGGCAGTAGTGGCACTCGTGGCAGTACAGCGACGGGTCCACCGCCACCTGGTCGCCGACCTTCACCTCGGTGACGTCCGCCCCGAGCGCCACGACCTCGCCCGCGAACTCGTGCCCGGGCACGATCGGCAGCGTCGGCGCGAACTCGCCCTCGGCGATGTGCAGGTCGGTGCCGCAGATCCCGCACCCGGCCACCCTCACCACCACGTCGCGCCGCCCTGGCGAGGGATCGGGCACCGTCTCGACGGTCACCCGGTCGGCACTGATGACCGCTGCCCTCATGATGCCGCCTCCGCGGGAAGAAGCACGTCGGCGGTCATTTGACCGCTCCGAGCGACAGGCCCTGGACCAGCTTGTCCTGCGCCGCGAACCCCGCGATGAGCACGGGGAGCGAGACGACGAGCGCTGCCGCGCACACCTTGGCCAGGAACAGGCCCTGGCTGGTGACGAAGCTCGTCAGGAACACCGGGGCCGTCTGGGCGACGGTCGCGGTGAGCACCCGGGCGAACAGCAGCTCGTTCCAGCTGAAGATGAAGCAGATCAGCGACGTGGCCGCGATGCCGGGCAGGATGATCGGGATGACGATCGTGCGCAGCGTGCGGAGCAACCCGGCCCCGTCCATCTGCGCCGCCTCGAGGATCTCCACCGGTACCTCGGCGAGGAACGACCGCATCATCCACACCGCGATCGGCAGGTTCATCGACGTGTA
>CAXTTN010000281.1:0-7202 GCA_964247105.1 uncultured Pseudonocardia sp. | reverse complement strand
GCCGAACTGCCCGGCCATCTGCTTCATCATCTTGCGGGCCTCGAAGAACCGCGTGACCAGGTCGTTGACGTCGCTGACCTGCACCCCGGAGCCGTTGGCGATGCGCAACCGCCGCGAACCGTTGATGATCTTCGGATCGTTGCGCTCGGCCGGGGTCATGCCGCGGATGATGGCCTGCAGCTTGTCCAGCTGCCGGTCGTCGACCTGCGCCAGCGCCTCCTTCATCTGGCCCGCGTTGGCGCCGGGGAGCATCCCGAGGATGTTGCCGATCGGCCCCATCTTGCGGATGGCCATCATCTGCTCGAGGAAATCCTCCAGCGACAGCTCGCCGCTGGCCATCTTGGACGCGGCGCTGGCCGCCTGCTCCTGGTCGAACGCGCTCTCGGCCTGCTCGATGAGGGTGAGCAGATCGCCCATCCCGAGGATCCGCGAGGCCATGCGGTCGGGGTGGAAGACGTCGAACTCGGTCAGCTTCTCGCCGGTGGACGCGAACAGGATCGGCTGGCCGGTGACCTCTCGGACGCTCAGCGCGGCACCACCGCGCGCGTCGCCGTCGAGCTTGGTGAGCACCACACCGGTGAACCCGACGCCGTCGCGGAACGCCTCGGCCGTGGTGACCGCGTCCTGGCCGATCATCGCGTCGACGACGAAGAGCGTCTCGTCGGGACGGGTGGCATCGCGGATGTCCGCGGCCTGCCGCATCAGCTCCTCGTCGACGCCGAGGCGGCCCGCGGTGTCGACGATGACGATGTCGTAGTGCTTCTCCCGGGCGTGCGCGACGCCGCGACGCGCGACGTCCACGGGGTCGCCGACGCCGTTCCCCGGCTGCGCTGCTTGACCGGTCGCTGACGCGCCCGGATGCGGGGCGAACGTCGGCACCCCGGCCCGCTCCCCGACGATCTGCAGCTGGGTGACCGCGTTGGGGCGCTGCAGGTCGCACGCCACCAGCAGCGGCGTGTGGCCCTGGCCCTTGAGCCAGTGGGCGAGCTTGCCGGCCAGCGTGGTCTTGCCGGAGCCCTGCAGGCCGGCGAGCATGATCACGCTCGGCGGTTCCTTGGCCAGGCGCAGGCGCCGCGTCTCGCCGCCGAGGATGCCCACGAGCTCCTCGTTGACGATCTTGACGACCTGCTGGGCGGGGTTCAGCGCACCGGAGACCTCGGCGCCCTTGGCCCGCTCCTTGGTGCGCGCGACGAACGCGCGGACCACCGGCAGCGCGACGTCGGCCTCCAGCAGCGCGATCCGGATCTCACGCGCGGTGGCGTCGATGTCGGCCTCGGAGAGGCGTCCCTTGCCACGCAGGTTGGCAAGCGTGCCGCTGAGGCGCTCGGAGAGGGTGTCGAACACCTCGCCAACCCTACTTGTGGACGTCACCCCGAGCACGAACCGGACCACGGGCTCCGTGTCAGGCGGTCGGCGACCGACCCACATGGGCTAGTGCGAACGGACGCTCGGTCGTCGCCGGCCACCGACCGAATGACCCATGGCCCCGTCGGGAAACGTCGGCCGGTTCCGCCCGGGCAGCACCCACTGTGGAGCTCGTTCGTCTGGCGCAACGAGCTCTTCGACGTGTCCTACGCGGAGCTCGCCGTTCCCTGGTCCGCCACCCCCGCCCTCGGCACCTCCCTGCTGAACGCGTGGCTCCGGACGCTCGGCGCGAAGACCGGCAAGGGGGTCTGGTGCGAGACCTACCGGCTGCCCGAGACCGACCTCGTGCGCCTGGGCGGCGGCGCGACCGTCAACCGCGGGTGCGTCCTGCAGACGCACCTGTTCCACGACCGGCTCATGCGCGTGGACAGCGTGACGATCGAGGCGGGGCGTCGCTCGGGCCCGACAGCGTGATCCTGCCGGGCGCGTCGATCGGGTTCCGGGCCGCGGTCGGGCCGGCGTCGCTGGTGATGCGCGGGGAGGCGGTGCCGGCGCGGACGCGGTGGGGCGGCAACCCGATCACGTCGGCCGCGCCGGGACCCCGTCCCCGGGCCGCGGTCGCGCCGCGCGCCATCCCGCAGCCGCGCCCCGTCGCCGCGCCACAGGACCCGTGCACCATCCCGATCGCCGTCGTGGCGGCCCCCGCGTCGCCGCGATCGCGGGGCCTCGCGGGCGGCGACCGCGGTGATCAGCGGCGGGGCCGGGCCGGGCGCCCGACCTCGGGCACCCCGGTCTCCAGCCGCAGGCCGCCACGGGCGCCCGCGCGGTCCAGCACGGTGACGCCCGACCAGTGCTCCTGAGGGGTCTCGCGCAGCTCGGCCGCCGTCGCGGCGGCGCGCGCGGCGTGCGCGGCGAAGGACGCCTCCGGCACCACCCGGCCGCGCTCGACCTGCCCGCGCCGCGCCTCCTCGGCGTCGACGTGCAGCCAGAGCAGGTGCGCGGCGCGTCCCGTGGACGTGGCGAGCCGGGCGACGGCTGCCCGCGTCGACGCGTCGGTGGCCGGCAGGTGCACCACCACGGTCGGCGCGGTCGAGAACGCCGCGACCACCACGGCCAGCCGGTGCCACAGGTGCACCAGCGGCCGGTACGCGGCGTAGGGCACGCCGGGCAGGACGCGCGCCAGGGCGGCGCGGTAGGCGTCGGAGTCGAGCACGACCTGGCCGGGGCGGGCGGGCAGCCCGGCCAGCAGCGTCGACTTCCCGGCGCCGGGCATCCCCGCCACGAGCAGCAGCGTGCGACCGGGCAGGGTGAGGCTCACCGGGCCGTTCACACACCGACAACGGGCGGTTCGCCCGTTTCGTTCCACCTCGTGGCCGTCATCGCCGACTCCGAGACGGCCGGCTTCGCCGGCGCCCCGTGCTCCACGAGACCGCGCTCGGCGTCGGGATCGTGTGCGGGCCGCCGGTCGGCGCGCTTCAGCGCGACATCAGCCGGCGCGGCCCGTTCTTCGGGGTATCGGTCCTGATGGCGATCACCCGAACCGGGTGACCTCGAGCGGCTCGTCGGCTGGGCTCTCCTGTCCGGTCACCGTTCGGGCGACCCGACGCACCATCTGCTGGTAGCCCTCGATGTCGCTCTGCAACACAGCCAAGCGCCGCCATCGCTCCAGGGTCTGGAACAGCCCGGCCAGATCAAGCGTGTCACGGGACTCGGCCAGCGCCGCGGCGTACGCGGTGTCGAACCCGGCGCGATCGGACGCGAGCAGCGCGGCGCGGATCGCGGCCGGTGAGGCGCCGGGCCGCAACGGGTGCCCGCCGGCGGGCCGCTCGTCGTAGGCGTAGGTGGCGGCCACGCCGCTCAGGATAGCGGCCGGAGGTGCGTCGGGCCTCACCGCGCCGCGGCCAGCACCGCCTGCTCGATGCGCCTGCGCTGGGCCATCGGCAGCACGCCGCCGTCGCCCGCGTCCAGGCAGAACGAGTCGACCACCGACGATCCGAGCGTCGCCACCCGGGCCCACCGGACGCCGGCGGCGCATCCCTCCAGCGCCGCGGCGACCCGGTGCAACAGGCCGATGCGATCGGTGCCGCGCAGCTCCAGCACCACCGCCCCGGTGGCCTCGTCGTCGAACCACAGCACGCGCGCAGGCGCCGCGGGCTCACCGACCGGGTTCGCCGGAGCGTAGTCGCGCTCCTTGCGGGCCAGCGCGTCGGCGAGCGCGAGGCTGCCGTCGGTGGTCCGGACGAGGTCCGAGCGCAGCAGCGCGGGATCGGGCAGCCCGCCGAAGCGGGGCGACACGGTGAACGCGAACACGGCCACGCCGTCGGGCACGGTTCCGTGCGCCGCGGCCGGGTACAGCTCGGCGGCGTGCACCTCCAGCGAGTGCAGGGCGAGCACCCCCGCGGCGGCGGCCAGCGACCCGGCGCGGTCCGGGATCGCCACCAGGACGGTGGCCGGGTCGGTCGTGTCGTCCACCAGCAGCTGCGGGCGTCCTTCCTTCAGCACGGCGCGGGCCAGCTCCAGTCCCGGCGCGCTCGGCGTCGCGGGCTCGGGCAGCGGCTCGCCGGCCAGCAGCGCGCGGGCGCGCCGGACCAGATCGTTGATCAGCACCCGCTTCCACGGGCTCCACACGCCGGGCCCGGTGCCCAGGGAGTCGGCCTCGGCGAGCGCCTCCAGCAGGTCGAGCGCCAACCCCGCGTTGCCCGGGACGGCGTCGTCGAGCGTCTCGACCACGCGCGTGACGGTGGTCGGGTCGTCGAGGTCGCGGCGGGTTGCGGTGTGCGGCAGCAGCAGGTGGTGGCGCACGACGGCCCCGAGGACGGTGACGTCGGGCTCGCTGAACCCGAGCCTGCGCCCGACCTGCACGGCCAGCGACTCCCCGACGACCGAGTGGTCGCCGCCGCGGCCCTTGCCGATGTCGTGCAGCAGCGAGCCGACGAGCAGCAGGTCCGGGCGCGACACGCGGGTGGTCAACCGCGCCGCCTGCGCGCAGACCTCCACGAGGTGCCGGTCGACGGTCCAGACGTGTGCGCGGTCGCGCGGCGGCAGGTCGCGCACCGCACCCCACTCGGGGAACAGCCGCCCCCACAGCCCGGTGCGGTCGAGCGACTCGACCACGTCGACGAGCGGGCGCCCGGTGCCCAGCAGCGACAGCAGCTCCCCCAGCGCCGCCCGCGGCCACGGTTCCCGCAGCTCGGGGGCGGTGTCGGCGAGGCGGTGCAGCGTGGCCGCGGCCACCGGGAGGCCGGTGCGGGCGGCGGTGGCGGCCACGCGCAGCACGAGCGCGGGATCGCGGGACGCCGCCGCGTCGCGGGCCAGCGTGATCTCCCCGGCGTGCTCGACGACGCCGGTGTCCAGCGGGCGCCGCACGGGGGCCCGGCGCAGCGCGGCGAGCCCGCGCCGCGGCAGCGCACCGCGGGCCTGCCGCAACCCGACCTCGGCGGCGAACGCGACCGACCGCGCCGCCCCGGACAGGGCCCTGGCCAGCTCGAACCGGTCGGCGATGTCCAGGGTGGTGGCGACCTCGTCGGCGTCCTGGGCGCGCAGCACGTCGCGTGCGCGCCCGGCGAGGCGGTGCAGCTCGGTGCGGACGTCGAGCAGCAGGTCCCGCGCCTCCAGCACGTCGCCCGCCGGCCGGTCCACGAGCTGGGCGGCGGCGAGCGCGTCGATCAGCTGGATGTCGCGGAGCCCGCCGTGGCCGTTCTTCAGGTCGGGCTCGACGCGGTGCGCGACGTCACCGACCTTGCGCCAGCGCTCGTGCGCGGCGTCGGACAGCTCGTCGAAGCGGCTGCGGATCCCGGCCCGCCACGCCTGACGAACGGCCGTGCGCACCTTGTCCGACAGCGCGGGGTCGCCGGCGATGTGGCGCGCCTCCAACAGCCCGAACGCCGCGCGCAGGTCGGTGGCCGCCACCTGCACGGCCTGCCCGGGTGTGCGGACGGAGTGGTCGAGGCCGATGCCCGCGTCCCACAGCGGGTACCAGAGCTGGTCGGCGAGCCGGTCGACGTCCTTGCGGCCGTCGTGCAGCAGCACGAGATCGAGATCGGAGTACGGCGCCAGCTCGCGCCGCCCCAGGGCCCCGACGGCGACCAGCGACGCGCGGTCGGTCAGCCCGATCGCCGCGCAGCGCGACGAGAGCCAGAAGTCGTGCAGGTCCACGAGCGCGGTGCGGAGGGCCTCCGGGCCCAGCCTGCGCTTGCCCACGCCCGGGTCGAGCAGCACCGCCTTCGCCCGGACGAGATCCTCGGCCGATCCCGAGCTGACCGCCGTCATACGGATCCACCCCCCGATCGAGCCGTATTCACAGGGCGTCGGCGCCCCGCTCGCCCGTCCGCACCCGAACCACCGTGTCGACCGGGACGACCCACACCTTCCCGTCACCGATCTTCCCCGTGCGGGCGGCCTGGGTGACGGTGTCGATCACCTTCTCCACCATGTCGTCGTCGACGACGAGTTCGAGGCGCACCTTCGGGACGAAGTCCACCTGGTAGTCGGCGCCCCGGTAGACCTCGGTGTGGCCCCGCTGCCGGCCGTAGCCCGACACCTCGCTGACCGTCATGCCCGCCACGTCGAGCCGGGCCAGGCCGGCCCGCACGTCGTCCAGCGCGAACGGCTTCACGATCGCGGTCACGAGCATCATCGCCAAGTGCTCCCATCTGGGAAGAAGGACCAGAACTTCGACCGGGACGTCCCGGGGCCCGCCGCACGATCGAGCTGCGCGACGGGCCCCGGGACGCCGAGGGCCGCTTGCGGGCCCGAGCATCGATACCGTGGAGATCAGATGGCGTCGTGCCCACGTTCGCCGGTACGGACCCGGATCACGCTGTCGACCGTGGTGACCCAGACCTTGCCGTCACCGATCTTGCCGGTGCGCGCGGCCTCCACGACCGCGTCGACCACCTTGTCCGCGAGGGTGTCGTCGGCGACGACCTCCACCCGGACCTTCGGCACGAAGTCGACGGAGTACTCCGCACCCCGGTAGACCTCGGTGTGGCCCTTCTGACGGCCGTAGCCCTGCACCTCGCTGACGGTCATCCCGAGGACGCCGATCTGCTCCAGCGCCCCCTTGACGTCCTCCAGCACGAACGGCTTGACGATCGCCGTGACGAGCTTCATCGGTCAGCTCTCCTTGCCTGCGGTAGCGGGGACCGGGGCCGCCCCGGCCGCGTGCGCGCCCAGGGACGAGCCGCCGCCGCGCAGCGTCGAGAAGTCGTACGCCGTCTCGGCGTGCTCCATCTCGTCGATGCCGGTGACCTCGGCCTCCTCGGTGACCCGGAAGCCGATCGTGTACTTGATGATCAGCGCCAGGATCGAGGTGACGATGAACGAGTACAGCAGGACCGAGAACGCGGCGATGGCCTGCTTGCCCAGCTGCGTCGCGTCGCCACCGTAGAACAGCCCGTCGGCGCCGAGCGAGTTGACGCTCGTGGTGCCGAAGAAGCCGATCAGCAGGGTGCCGACGAGACCGCCGACGAGGTGGACGCCCACGACGTCGAGGGAGTCGTCGAAGCCGAAGCGGAACTTCAGCGCGACGGCCAGCGCGCAGACGATGCCGGCGATGAAGCCGATCGCGATGCCGCCGATGGGGCTGACGTAGCCGGCCGCCGGGGTGATGGCGACGAGGCCGGCGACCGCGCCGGACGCGGCGCCGAGGGTGGTGGGCTTGCCGTCGCGGACCTGCTCCACGATCAGCCACCCGATGGTGGCCGCCGAGGTGGCGACCATCGTGTTGGTGAAGGCGACCGAGGCGAGGTCGCCCGCCGTCAACGCGGAACCGGCGTTGAAGCCGAACCAGCCGAACCACAGCAGGCTCGCACCCAGCAGCGTGAACGGCAGGTTGT
>CAXTTN010000280.1:0-7338 GCA_964247105.1 uncultured Pseudonocardia sp. | reverse complement strand
CGCGATCCTGCAGCCCCCGTTCTTCGACCCCGACGCCGACGACGCGGCCAACTACGGTGGCATCGGGGCGGTCATCGGCCACGAGATCGGCCACGGCTTCGACGACCAGGGCTCCAAGTACGACGGCGACGGCACGCTCACCGACTGGTGGGAGGCGAGCGACCGCACCGAGTTCGAGCGCCGCGCCGAGGCGCTGATCAGCCAGTACTCCGCCCTGTCCCCCGCCGGGCTGCCTGATCACAAGGTCAACGGCGCGCTCACCGTCGGCGAGAACATCGGCGACCTCGGCGGCATCACCATCGCGATCAAGGCGTACCTGATCTCGCTGGGCGGTGCGGAGGCGCCCGTGCTCGACGGGTTCACCGGGTTGCAGCGCGTGCTGTTCGGCTGGGCGCAGGTGTGGCGCGCCGTCACCCGTGACGAGGAGGCGATCCGGCGGCTGACCGTCGACCCGCACTCCCCGCCGGACCTGCGCTGCAACGCGGTCGTCACCAACCTCGACGCGTTCCACGAGGCGTTCGGGGTGCAGGAGTCCGACGCGCTGTTCACACCGCCGGAGAAGCGCGTCCGCATCTGGTGACGTGCGTGATCGCCAGGAACGGGCCAGGAGCTGCATCTGTGCATCTCCTGGCCCATTCGCAGCGATCATGAGGGCTCAGAGCCAGCGGGAGACGCCGCCGTGGCCGGAGCACGTGCCCTGGCGGTGCTGGCTGGAGCTCCAGCTGCCGTCCTTGCACTGTGCCGTGGCCCCCGACGGCGCGGTGGCCGCCTGCACGGGCCGCAGGACGCAGTTGCCACTCGAGTTGACGTAGTGGTCGGCCGTGGGACAGGAGGCGGCCGGGGCGGGCGCGGGCTTCGGCGCCGCCGGCTTGGGGGCGGGCTTGGCGACGGCCGGCTTCGGGACGGCCGGCTTCGCCACGGGCTTCGCTACGACGGGCTGGGGCGCCGCGGCGGCGGGCACGGCAGCGGGAGCCGGCCGGGCGGCGGCGGCCTGCTGCGGGGCGGCCGGGCCGGAGGGCGCCGCGACGACCAGCGCGGCCGCGGCGGCGGACTCGGCTGCGGCGGCGGGCACGGCAGCGGCGGGCACGGCAGCGGCGGGCACGGTCGCCACCGGTGCCACGGCGGTCACAGCACGCTCCGCGACCGCCGTGGTGACGGGGTGGCTCGGGGTCGTGGCCACGGCCACCGCGAAGAACAGGGGCGCCACCACCATCGCGGCGACCGAGCGGCGCCGGGCGGCGGCGTTGCCCCGGCGGACCCGTCGCATCGCCAGGATTGCCGGGACGACGGCCACGAGGCACAGCAGGCCCCCGAGCGGCGCGGTCGCCGGGAAGACCGCGAACGCTGCACCGATCACCGCGATCACGAACGTCACCGCACCGAGCCGGTTCCGCTGCCGCGCGCTGCCGTCGTCCATGACGCCTTCTCTCCGCCCAGGTGATCGGCCGCTCGGCCGTGCACCCCCCTCGTCGTGGCGGAGACTCCGACCGTTTCACCGACGTCTGGATATCGTCCGGATTGATGACGGGGACTACGGTCGGCGCATGACTACGGGAAGCGCCTGGGAGGACGACGTCGTCCACGCCCTCAAGGCACTCACGTCCGAGGACGTGCCGAGCCTGGAGGTGGCGTTGATCGACGCCGTCGCCGCGTGGCTCCTGTCGGGCGACAACCCCGGCGAGGGCTACGACGAGGGCCACGCCGGGCACCTGGTGTCCACGCTCTTCAGCGCGCTGGAGGGCGCGCGCTCGTTCCAGCCCGCGCAGCAGCCCGCCGTCACCGGCGGGATCACGCACGCCCGCACCCGCGTCGTCGACGGCGCGCACGAGCTCGCCAACGACGGGTGGACGGGCGTGTCCGTGCTGGTCAGCCGGCTGATACCGGCGGTGCTGGCCGAGTTGACGAACAACACCGGGGAACGCGCCAAGCAGGTGCACGGCGTGTTCGTCTACCTGCTCTACGGGCTCGCGGTCGGCAAGGGCACCGACCAGGATCCCGCCGCCCTGGAGGGGCTCAGCGCCCTCTTCGCCGGCTGGGACGCGGTGCTGCGCGGCGGCTACACCGTGCCGTGGCGCCAGCCGCCGCCCGCGTGAGCGGTCAGACGTTCACGCCGAAGTCGCGCGCGATGCCGGCGAGCCCCGAGGCGTAGCCCTGGCCGACCGCCCGGAACTTCCAGTCGGCCCCGTTGCGGTAGACCTCGCCGAACACCATGGCGGTCTCGGTGGAGGCGTCCTCGGAGAGGTCGAAGCGGGCGATCTCGCGCTGGTCGGCGGCGTTGACGATGCGGATGAACGCGTTGTTCACCTGGCCGAAATTCTGCGAGCGCGCGTCGGCCTCGTAGATGCTGACCGGGAACACGATCTTCGCGACGTCCGGCGCCATCGCGGCGAGGTTGACGTTGATCGCCTCGTCGTCGCCCTCGCCCTCGCCGGTGAGGTTGTCGCCCGTGTGCTCGACGGTGCCGTCGGGGCTGGTGAGGTTGTTGAAAAACACGAAGTGCCGGTCGGAGATGACCTTGCCGCTGGCATTGAGCAGGATCGCGGACGCGTCGAGGTCGTAGTCGGCCCCGGTGGTGGTGCGGACGTCCCAACCCAGCCCGACGACGATGTTGGTGAGGCCGGGTGCCTCCTTGGACAGGCTGACGTTCCCGCCCTTGACCAGGCTGACGCTCACGTGCTTCTCCCGTTCGTCCTCAGGTGATCGATGGCAGGGCCGACCCTAGCCCTCGGCACCGACAGGGGACGGGAGGCTCAACCGCCGTGCGTGCTCGAACTCTGGTAGTCGGTGTAGGTGTACGGGTTGTCCAGGATCGCCGCCTCCGGAACGTCCGGGTTCATCCCCTTCCGCCACGCCTCCTCGCCCAGCGTGCCCCGCAGGTGCTCCACGGTCGCGTCGACGGCGCGGCGGGCGGCGGCCAGGTCGACGTCGACCAGGCGGTGGTCGCGCTTGACGATCCGGCCGTTGACGAGCACGGCCTCGACGTCGCCGCGCTGGGCCTGGAACGCCACGTGCCCGTGTGGGTTGAGCAGCGGGAACATCACCGGCGAGTGCTCGTTGCGGATCAGGACGAGATCGGCCTTCTTGCCGACCTCGACGCTGCCCAGGTCGGAGTCGCGGCCCAGTGCCCGCGCGCCGCCGAGCGTGGCCCACTCCACGACCTGGTCGGCGCGCAGCGACGCGTGCGTCACCGTGTCGCCCTTCGCGTGCGCCTCCATGTGCTCGCGCGAGCGGTCGGCGCCCAGCGTCGTGCGCATCGCGGAGAACAGGTCGCCGCTCCACCACACCGTCGTGTCCATCGAGAGCGACACGGGGATGCCGTGGGCGCGGATGGCCCACGTGGGCGGGTAGCCCTGGCCCGCGCTCTGCTCGCTCTCGGTGGAGACGGAGATCGAGCCTCCGGTGGCCGCGATGCGGTGGTAGGAGTCGGCGGCGAGCGACGCGCTGTGAACGTAGACGGTCTCGGGCGTCATGAAGCCGTGGTCGTGCATCAGCCGGATGCTGTCGTCGCCGGTGGCGCCCCACACCCCGGCGTGGGTGGTGACGGCGACCCCCAGGTCACGGGCCACCTCGAACGCGGGCTTCTCCGGGAACGCCGGGTCTCCCGTGACGTCGAAGGCGAGCTGGAAGCCCAGCATGTCGTCGTCGGTGATCCGCCGGGAGACGAAGTCGCGGAACTCGGGCGTCCCGGTCCAGGTCGCGGGCGCGTCCTGGATGTTGCCGTAGGCCAGGACGAAACGGCCGGGCACGCTCTGCAGCGCGTCGACGGCGGCGTCGGCGTGCTGGGTGGTCTGCAGGCCGTGCGACCAGTCGACGGTGGTGGTGACGCCGGCGTCGATCGCCTCGATGGCGCCCAGCAGGTTTCCGGCGTGGACGTCCTCCGGGCGGAAGAGCCTGCCCGACTCCAGGTAGTACCAGACGAAGTACTGCGTCAGCGTCCAGTCGGCGCCGTAGCCGCGCATCGCGGTCTGCCACATGTGCCGGTGCGTGTCGATCATGCCGGGCATCACGATGCCGCCGGACGCGTCGAGCTCGACGGTGCCGTCGGGCACGGGCAGGTCCACGCCGACCGCGGCGATCCGGCCGTCGGCGACGAGGACGTCGTGCCCCTCGAGCACGGTGTGCGCGGCGTCGACCGTGAGGACGGTGCCGCCGCGGAGGACGACCGGTCGCTCGGCAGGCTGGGTCATCGACTCGAACTCCCTCGTTCGGGCGGACATGCGTCCGTCTGGCGGCTCGGCGTGGCTTCAGACACTGTCGAGGACACCGGCGACGGTGTCAATCCGCCAACGGTCGAGCAGATTGCCCGAACCTGTCCGCCACGCGGACGGTGGCGGCTACGCTGCCGCCATGCCACGCGACGGGACGGGTCCGGACTTCATCGAGGCGCTGGCCCGGGGGCTCGAGGTGATCGCCGCGTTCCGGCCGGGCCGACCGGCCATGACGCTGGCCGAGGTGGCCACGGCCACCCGCCTGGCCCGGCCGACCGCACGCCGGATCCTGCTGACGCTGGCGGAGCTGGGCTATGTCCGCGAGGCGGACCGGGGGTTCGCCCTCACCCCGCGGGTACTGGAGCTCGGTGTCGCGTACGTGCGGTCGATGGGACTGTGGGACGTCGCCCGCCCCCACTTGGAACGGCTGGTCGAGAGGACCCGCGAGTCCTGCTCGATCGCGCAGCTCGACGGCTCGGACATCGTCTACGTGGCACGGGTGTCGGTGCCCAAGATCGTGTCGCTGGCCGTGCAGATCGGCACCCGGTTCCCCGCGCTGCCGACGTCGCTGGGCAAGGTCCAGCTCGCCGCGCTGCCCCCCGGCGAGCTGGACCGGGTGCTCGCCGAGCCGAGCCGCTCGGGGCTGGAGGCCCGCTGGCGCCCCGACCGGGCCGAGCGTGACGCCGTGCTGCGCGACGTCCGGGCGCGGGGCTGGGCGCTCACCGACGAGCAGCTGACGCTCGGCATCCGCTCGATCGCGGCGCCGCTGCGCGACGGCTCGGGCCGGGTGATCGCGGGTGTCAACGTCAACTGCCACGCCGCCGAGACCACGGTGGAGTACCTGCTCGACCACCACCTGCCGCTGCTGCTGCACGCCGCGGGGGAGATCAGCGCCGACTTCGCCCGGCTGGAGGGCGTCCCGCACGTTACGACGGCTTGACGCCGCCCCGCTGAGCCAGCACGATCGGACAGGTGTCCGCAGAACGGTTGAACGGTCCGCTGTCCGGGGTGCTCGTGGCGGACTTCTCCCGCGTCCTCGCCGGCCCCTACGCCACCATGCTGCTGGCCGACATGGGCGCCGACGTCGTCAAGGTCGAGGGGCGCGACGGCGACGAGACCCGCACCTGGATGCCGCCGGTCCGCGAGGACGTATCCACCTACTACCTCGGCGTCAACCGCGGGAAGCGCTCGATGGTGCTCGACCTGCGTGACGGGGCGGACGCCGGGCTGGGCCGCGAGCTGGCCCGGCGCGCCGACGTCGTGATCGAGAACTTCAAGCCCGGCGGCCTCGCGAAGTACGGCCTCGACTACGCCGCCGTTAGCGCGGCCAACCCGCGCACCGTCTACGCGTCGATCAGCGGGTTCGGCTCCGGCGCCGGGGCCCACGTGCCGGGCTACGACCTCATGGTGCAGGCCATCTCGGGCCTGATGAGCCTCACCGGCGACCCGGACGGCCCGCCCTACCGCGCCGGCATCTCGGTCTTCGACGTGATGGCCGGCAACCACGCCGTGATCGGCATCCTGGCCGCGCTGCGGCACCGGGACCGGACCGGGGAGGGCCAGCACGTGGAGGTCAACCTGCTGTCCTCCGCGCTGACCGGGCTGGTCAACCACAGCTCCGCGTTCGTCGCGGGCGGGGTGGTGCCCTACCGGATGGGCAACGCCCACCCGAGCGTCTTCCCCTACGAGCCGCTGCCGACCAGGGACGACGACCTGATCGTCGCGGCCGCCAACGACGGGCAGTTCCGCAGGCTCTGCGACGTGCTCGGGCTGCCGGAGGTGCCGGACGACCCGCGCTTCGCCCGCAACGCCGACCGCACCCGCAACCGCGAGGAGCTGCGCCCGATCCTCACCGAACGGCTCGCGACGCGCGGCGCCGTCGAGTGGTTCGACCTGCTCGTGGCCGCGGGCGTGCCGTGCGGCCCGATCTCGACCATCGACGGCGGGTTCGCGATGGCCGAGCGGTTCGGGCTCGACCCGGTCGTCGAGGTCGGCGAGGGCGACCGCGCGGTGCCGACCACGCGGCACCCGATCCGCTTCTCCGCCACCCCCGTCGGCTACCGGTTGCCGCCGCCGGAGCTCGACGAGCACGGGGACGAGCTGCGGAGCTGGCTCCGTGGCTGAGCCCGTGACACCTGACTACGCGACCGCGCTCGGCGCGTCGACGCGCGAGACGATCACCCTGCTCGGCCAGGACCTGGCCGCCGACGTGATGGGCAGCGTCGGGTTCGGGGAGCTGGCGTTCTGGCTGGCCACCCAGCGCCGCCCGTCGCCCGGCGAGACGCGCGTGTTCGAGGCCGTGCTGGCCGCGCTGGCCGACCACGGCTTCACCCCCACCGCGATCGTCACGCGCCTGACCTACCTCTCGGCCCCCGACTCGGTGCAGGGCGCGCTCGCGGCCGGGTTGCTGGGCGGCGGGTCCCGGTTCCTCGGCGTGACGGAGGACTGCGGGCGGTTCCTGCACGACGTCCTCGCCTCCGCCGGGACCCCGACCGACGACGCGGGCTGGGACGCCCTCGCCCTCGCCACCGTGACGGCCCGGCGCGCGGCGGGCGCGTTCGTGCCGGGGCTGGGCCACCACGTGCACAAGGACGGCGACCCCCGAACCCCCCGCCTCATGGAGATCGCCACCGAGGAGGGCCTGTTCGGCCCGCACCTGGCCCTGTTCGCGGCGATCGGCCGCGTGCACCCGCAGGTGCTGGGGAGGACGCTGCCGCTCAACGGCGCCGGCGTGTGCGGGGCCGCGCTCGCCGACCTCGGGCTGCCGCTGGAGCTGCTGCGCGGCTTCGCCCTGCTGGCCCGCACGGCCGGGCTGATCGGGCAGCTCGCCGAGGAGCTGCGCCACCCCGTCGGGAACGACATCTTCCTGTCGGTGGACCTGCACAACCGGTCGGTGCCGCCCGACCCCTACCCCGGAGGCCCGCATGGCTGAGCTGGTCGCGGTGATCGCGTCCACCCACCATCCCTTCTACCTGCGCGCCAGCACCGCCACCGGCGAGGACCGGCCGCCGTTCGCCGACGAGTGGGTACGCAAGGTCGAGGCGTTCCGCGAGACGCTGACGCGGGCCCGCCCGGACGTGCTGGTGATGGTCGGCTCCGACCACTTCCACCAGCTGTGGCTGGACAACAT
>CAXTTN010000279.1:0-7432 GCA_964247105.1 uncultured Pseudonocardia sp. | reverse complement strand
CGCCGACGCCCTCACCTCGGGCGAGCCGTGCGTGCTGCTCGTCGGGGGCGACGCCACCCGCGCCGACGGCCTCGCCGCGGCGAACCGGATCGCCGCCGCGACCGGGGCCCGGCTGTTCGCCGAGACGTTCCCGGCCCGGCTCGAACGCGGCGCGGGTGTCGCGCCGATCGGCCGCCTGGGCTACCTCGTGGACATGGCCGTGCACCAGCTCGCGGGCGCGCGGCACCTGGTGCTCGTCGGCGCGCGGTCGCCGGTCGCGTTCTTCGCCTACCCGGGGCGGCCCGGCGACCTGGTGCCCGACGGCTGCGCGGTGCACGAGGTGGTGGCGCGGGACGGTCGCGCGTCGGACGCGCTGGCCGAGCTCGCCGACCTGGTGGCCCCCGGCACCACCGCCGTGCTCGCCCCGGCGCAGCGACCGGAGCTGCCGTCGGGCCCGCTCGGCATCGACGGCGCGGCCGCGGTCGTCGGGGCGCTGCTGCCCGAGGGCGCGATCGTCGTCGACGAGGCGAACACCTCCGGCCTCGGCCTGCCCGCGGCCACGGCGGGAGCGCCGCGCCACGACTGGCTGACGCTGACCGGCGGCGCGATCGGCTACGGCCTGCCCGCAGCCACCGGCGCGGCGGTCGCCTGCCCGGACCGGCCGGTCTGGTGCCTGCAGGCCGACGGCAGCGCGATGTACACGATCGCGGCGCTCTGGACGCACGCCCGCGAGAACCTCGACGTGACCACCGTCGTCTACAACAACGGCGCCTACGCGATCCTCCGCGGCGAGCTGCGCCAGGTGGGTGCCGAAGGGTACATGATCGGTGACGGAGAGCGAGCACGGGCCCTGCTGGACATCGGCGGGCCCCGCCTGGACTTCACGGCGATCGCCACCGGGATGGGCGTCCCCGCCGAGCGGGTCGACACCGTGGACGCCCTGGCCCAGGCCCTCGCCAGGGCCGCGCGGGAACCCGGGCCGCACCTCGTCGAGGCGATGGTCCCGCCGCTGGTGCCGTAGCCCGGAAGTGTGGCGTCACGCGCACCTTCACGTGCATGTGCACGATCGATCACCGTTCGTCGCCGAAGACCGGCGCTTCACCGCGCGGTACCCCGTTCATGCAGGCAGACCCCCCGGTGGACGGACGTACAGTGCCGCGAGAGGCTCACGCACCGTCCGACCGCACCTCCGTGCGGTGACCGGCCATCAGGCGTGAGGCCGTGACCGGGTGTCGGCGGGGTGATCATGACAAGGGCGATCGAGGACATGTCCCTCGTCAGCCACGCCTGCGTGGTGCCCGACAGCGACGAGCACCTGTGGGAGGTCACCGCGGCGTGGGTCGCGCAGGGCCTCGCCACCGGTGAGCAGGTCGTCTACTACGAGGACGAGAGCGCGCAGCGGGTGCTCGACCGGCTCGCCGACGACCGCGTCCCGGTCCGGGAGGCGATCACCGGCGGCCAGCTCGTGATCCTGCCCACCGAGGCCACGCGCTCGACGCTGGCCCAGCCGGTCGAGGGCATCGAGCAGATCATCGCCGCCCAGATCGACCGGTCCGCGGCGGAGGGCTGGCCGGGGCTGCGGCTCGCGGGCGAGTCCGGCCCGGGCATGCTCGTCCGCAGCGGCCTCGGAAAGGTCATCGCGCACGAGGAGCGGGTCGAGCAGCTGCTCGGCAAGCACCCCACCACCCGCATGCTGTGCCGCTACGACCGGCGCTACTTCGACGAGGACGCCGTGGTGGCGATGCGCGCCGTGCACGGCACCGAGCTGGTGAGCCCCGCGGTCTACGACGACACCCTGCTGCGCATCACCCGCAACTCCCCCGAGGCCGTGCGGTTGGCGGGCGAGGTCGACCACAGCAACCGGCTCCAGATCCGCCGCCTGCTCGAGGCCACCCTCGACGACGCGCTGCGCTCGCACTCGGCCCCCACCGACATCACGCTCGACCTGTCGTCGCTGCGGTTCGTCGACGTGGCGGGGGCGGTGGGCCTCGTCCACGCGGCCGAGGAGTTCCCGAGCACCCACCGGCTGATCCTCACGGGGGTGCGCCCCCGGATCCTGCGCGTCCTCGACCGCTGCGGCGCCCCGTTCGCCGAGCAGCTCGTCGTCGTGCCCTACGAGGAGCACCGCCCGTGAAGATCACCCGTACCGACCGGCCGGAGCCGCTGACCCACGCCGTCGCCTTCCACCAGTCCCGCGACGACCTGCTGCGCCAGCTGGTGCCGCTGGTCGGCGCCGGCCTGGACCGGGGCGAGCCGGTCGCGCTCGCCGTGCAGCCGTCCACGATGGACGATCTCGCCGACGAGTTCGGCAGCATCCCCGGCCTGGTGCAGCTCGCCACCCCCGAGGCAGGCGAGGGCGGGTCGGGCCAGACGCTGGCCGGCCACCGCGCCCGCCAGCTCCGCGAGCTGACCGCCGAGGCCGGCGCGGCCACCGTGATCTCCGAGCACTGGAACCGGTTCGACGGCGTCGACGGCAGCTTCTGGACCGAGCTCGACGCCGCGATGAACGTGGCGCTCTCGGACCTGCCGCTGCAGATCACCTGCTTCTTCCCCGAGATGCCGCTGCACCTGGAGATCCTCGACGGGGCGCGGCGCAACCACCCGGTCCTCCTCGCGGCGGGCGAGCTCCGGCGCAACCCGGAGTACCAGCGCCCGCGCGAGGTCCTCGCCGAGCTGCCGGCCCCCGCACCCGTGCTGCTCGGCCCGCCCGACCTGCGGCTCGCCTTCGGCGCCTGGCAGCTCAACGAGGTCCGCGACGCCGTCGAGCGCTCGCTGCTGGACGCGGGCTACGCCCGCGAACGCGCCGAGGACGTCGTGCTGGCGGTGAACGAGGTGGCCACCAACGCCGTCGAGCACGGCACGTCCGACGCCCAGATCAGCGTGTGGGCGGCCCGCGACGGGTTCGTCTTCGAGGTGCAGGACGACGGCGCCCTGCGCGATCCGCTGCCCGGCCTGCGCGCCCCGCACCCGTCCGAGCCCCGGGGCCGCGGCGTCTGGATCGCGCGCCAGGTCTGTGATTCGCTGCACGTCTGGGCCGGCCGCACCGGCACCCACGTGAGGATGCACG
Source organism: uncultured Pseudonocardia sp. (assembly GCA_964247105.1). GTDB lineage: Bacteria > Actinomycetota > Actinomycetes > Mycobacteriales > Pseudonocardiaceae > Pseudonocardia. The sequence goes on along the minus strand of CAXTTN010000279.1, from coordinate 4,386 downwards.
CGGCACCGTGACTAGAATCGGGTTCCGTCGTCACTCGGACGGCCGTACCTCCGGCAGAATTGTGACGCACATGCCCCTTGGCAGCCCGCAGACGGAGGAGAACACTTCTCTGCGGACTCAGCGCCACGAGGCTGCAGCAGGGTCTTCAACGGGCAACACCACTTTTTGGGACAAGAATGTCTGACGATCAGCGACGATCACGGGTCTGCGTGCTCGGCTCGTTCTCCCTCACCTGCGCCGGGAACACCGTTCCGCTGGGTGTCGACGCGCGACGGCTCGTGGCCTACCTGGCACTGCACCCGCGCCCCCAGGAGCGCGCCGCGCTGGCTGCCGACCTGTGGCCGGGCATCCCGGACGCGGCCGCCGCGCGGATGCTCGCCGACGCCGTCACCGCCGTGGACGTGCCGGGGCTGCTGACCTCCACCGACGAGACGCTGGCCCTCGCCGCGGACGTCGAGATCGACCTCGCCGAGGCGATGAGCCTGATCCGAGCGCTGCCCGCCATCGCCGCCGACGACGTCACCGACACCACCGCGCTCGACGCCGACATCCTGCCCGGGTGGACCGCCGCGTGGATCGTGATCGAGCGCGAGCGGTTCCGCCAGCTGCGCCTGCACGCGGTCGAGGAGCGCAGCCTGCGCCTGTCCGCGGCCGGCCGCTACGACGGCGCCGTCGAGATGGCCCAGCTCGCCGTCTCCGCCGCGCCGAGCCGCGAGAGCGCCCGCCGCGCCCTGATCGAGGCCCACCTGGCCCAGGGCAACATCGCCGCGGCCGTGGCCGAGTACGACAAGTTCCAGGAGCTGATGCGGTCCAGCGTCGGCGGCCCGGTGCCGTCGTCGGGTCTGGAGGGCCTGTTCCCGCCCAACCCGGTCTGGCCCGTGCTGCGCGCCCGCCGCGCCATGCCGCGGTCGGCCGTGCAGCTGCCGGGGATCCGCGCCGTGCGCGGCTCCGCCGGCCCCCGCCGCCTCGTCGCCGGCGGCACCTCCCGCTAGGCCCCGCATCGCGCGGGCCCACAGAACCGCATCGCGCGGGCTCGTTGCTGTTCGGCGCCCCGTCGAGACCGCATCGCGCGGGCTCGTTGCGGTGGGATCAGTGGAAGCGCGGCGCGCGCTTCTCGACGAACGCCGCCAGGCCCTCCGCCCCCTCGGGGCCGGCGGCGCTGGCGGAGATCGCCTCGGCCTCCAGCGCCAGGTGTTCGGTCAGGGAATGGTCCGGTGATCCGGCGAGCAGGTGCTTGATCCGGCCCAGCGCCGCGGTCGGGCCCTGCGCGAGCCGCCGCGCGGTCTCCTCGGCCTCCGCCGCCACGTCGGCGTCGTCGACCACCGCGGTGACGATCCCGGCGGCGAGCGCGGCCTCGGCGTCGAGCACCTGGTCGGTGAGCAGGATCTGCCGGGCCCGCCCCGCACCGACGATCCGGGGCAGCGTCCAGCTCATGCCGCCGTCGGGCGAGAACCCGATGCCGGGGTAGGCGGGCCGGACCTTCGTGGAGCGGCCGGCCACCGCCAGGTCGGCCGCGCACACGATGGACAGCCCCGCCCCGGCCGCCCACCCGGGCACCGCCGCCACGACCGGCACCGGGCTCTCGACCAGCGCCGTGACGAAGCCGTGGAACGCCTCGGCGAGCTGCCGCACGTAGGTGCCGCGGTCCGGGGCGGCGGCGAACTCGCGGACGTCGCCGCCGGTGCAGAAGCTCGCGCCCTCGCTGACCAGCAGCACCGCTCCCGTCACGGCCGGGTCGACGGCGCGCACCGCGGCCTCGATCACGGGCAGCGCTTCGCCGTCGAGGGTGCCGTGCCTGCCGCGGGCGACGCACGCGCGCAGCACCCGCCCGTCCTGGACGATCATGACTGCGCCTCCGCGGGAGGAAGCACGTCGGCGATCATGACTGCGCCTCCGCGGGAGGAAGCACGTCGGCGCCGGCGCTCACAGCGCCCGCAACTTCGGCAGCACATCCTCGGAGAACTGGGTGAGGAACCGCTCCTGGTCGTGCCCCGGGCCGTGGAAGACCAGGTGGTTGAGCCCGGCGTCGACGTAGGGCTTGATCTGCGCGACCGCCTCGTCGGGATCCGACGCCACGATCCAGCGCTTCGCGACCTGCTCGATGGGCAGCTCGTCGGCGAGGCGCTCCATCTCCACCGCCGAGTCGACGCTGTGCTTCTGCTCGGCGGTGAGCGAGAGCGGTGCCCAGAACCGGCAGTTCTCCAGCGCGGCGTCCTTGTCGCGGTCGTAGGACATCTTGATCTCGATCATGTTGTCGACGGCCGACGGGTCGCGGTCGGCGGCCTTCGCGCCCTCGGCCACGGCCGGCATCAGCTTGTCGGTGTAGAGCTCCATGCCCTTGCCCGACGTGCAGATGAACCCGTCGCCCGAGCGGCCCGCGTACTTCGCGACCACCGGCCCGCCGGCCGCGATGTAGACCGGTACGGGCTGCTCGGGCTTGTCGTAGATCGTGGCGTTGACCGTCGTGTAGTACTCACCCTGGAACGAGACGTCCTCGCCGGTCCACAGCTCGCGCATCAGCCGGACGGCCTCGCGCAGCCGGGCGAAGCGCTCCTTGAACTCCGGCCACTCCCGCCCCGACACGGCGATCTCGTTGAGCGCCTCCCCGGTGCCGACGCCGAGCATCACCCGCCCCGGGTAGAGCAGCCCGAGCGTGGCCCAGGTCTGGGCGAGCACGGCCGGGTTGTAGCGGAACGTCGGCGTGAGCACCGACGTGCCGAGCTGGATGCGCGAGGTGCGCTCCCCCACGGCCGTGATCCACGCCGTGGCCGACGGGGCGTGCCCGCCCTCGTGCCGCCAGGGCAGGAAGTGGTCCGACACCACGGCGGAGTCGAGCCCCACACCCTCGGCGAGCACGGCGAACTCCACGAGCTCGCGCGGCCCGAACTGCTCGGCAGACGCCTTGTACCCGATCCGCAGACTCACGAACGCACTCCTACCCTGGTTCGACGAACGGCACTCCCGTCCCAACCTATGCGACGGGAGCGCCGTTCGTACGGGCGGGAACTCGGGTGCGCGCGCGCCGCGCTCGGCCTAACGTGGAACCAGCCATGAGCGAATCCTCCTTCGCCGGCGCCCCACGGCCCACCCTGTCCGCGCTGCGCCGGCTGCTGCCCTACGTCCGCCCCGAACTCCTGCCACTGGCCGGCAGCGGCGTCGCCGCGCTGATCGCCACGCTGGCCGGCCTCGCCGTGCCCCTGTGGACGCGCGCCATCGTCGACGGCCCGATCGCCCGCGGCGACCTGGGCGTGCTGCCGTGGCTGGTGCTGGGCGTGCTCGCGTTCGGCGCCGTCGAGGCCGGCCTGATCTTCACGCGCCGGATGCTGGTGGCGCGCCCCAGCAACCGCATCGAGGCCGCGATGCGCGCCGACCTGTTCGCGCACCTGCAGCGGCTGCCGGTCGCGTTCCACGACCGGTGGGCCTCGGGCCAGCTGCTCTCGCGCGCGACGACGGACCTCACCACGATCCGCTGGTTCGTCGCGTTCTCCGGGATCTTCCTGGTGGTCAACGCGCTGACGCTGGTGGTGGGCATCGGGGTGCTCGTGTGGCTCTCGCCGGTGCTGGGGCTGGTCGTCGCGGTCACCGCGGTGCCCCTGGCCGTGCTCACGCTCCTGTTGGAGCGCCGGTTCTCCCGCGCGGCGCGCCGCGCGCAGGACCAGGCGGGCGACCTGGCGACCATCGTCGAGGAGTCGGCGCTGGGCATCCGGGTGCTGAAGTCGCTGGGCCGCGGACGCACGCTGACCAGCCGCTTCCTGGCCGAGGCCCGCCACCTGCGGGGCACCGAGCTGCTCAAGGTGCGGCTGCTGGCCGTGCTGTGGATGGTGCTGATCCTGCTGCCCGAGCTGGCCATCGCCGCGATCCTCGGCGTCGGCGCGTACGGCGTCGCGCAGGGCACGCTGACGATCGGCACGCTCGTCGCCGCCGTCTCGGTGCTGACGTACCTGTACTGGCCGATCGCGTCGATCGGGTACCTGCTGGCCGAGGCGAGCAACGCGGCCGCGGCCACCACCCGCTACTGGGAGGTGCGCGACGTCGAGCCGTCGATCGTCGACCCGGCCGTGCCGGTTGCCCTGGCCGCGCCCGTGCGCGGCGAGCTGGTGCTGCGCGGCGTCCGGTTCGCCTACCCCGGCGCCGATCGGGAGATCCTGCGCGGGGTGGACCTCACCGTGCGGCCCGGGGAGACGATGGCGCTGGTCGGGGCCACCGGCTCGGGCAAGACCACCCTCACCGCCCTCGTCCCGCGGCTCTACGACGTCACGGGTGGCGCGGTGCTGCTCGACGGCGTCGACGTCCGGCACGTGCGGCTGTCCGAGCTGCGACGTGCGGTCGCGACCGCGTTCGAGGATCCGGTGCTGATCTCGGCGAGCGTGCGGGAGAACGTGGCGC
>CAXTTN010000278.1:0-7462 GCA_964247105.1 uncultured Pseudonocardia sp. | reverse complement strand
CAGCAGCTCCCAGATGTCGTCACCGTGGATCTCGACGTCGGGCTCGGTGCCCGGCTGCTCCGCGATGAGCTCGCCGAACGACGGGCTGCCCGCCACCGGTCCGCCGCCGATCGTGAGGGTGGCGCCCACGCCCAGGCCGCACGCGTCGAAGGCGGGCTGCGCGCGTGGCCACAGCTCGGCGTCGACGAGCGCGAAGCGCGGCTCCGTGAGCTCGATCAGGTGCGTGACGACGTCGGCGGCGAGGCTGGGATTGAGCGGCACCGCCACCATCCCGGCCTTCGCGATACCGATCTTCGCCAGGTAGGCCTCCACCGAGTTCTCGCAGAACAGCAGCACCCGGTCGCCCGGCGCGAGGCCCGCGGCGCCCAGCGCGTGCGCGAACCGGTTGGCCGTCTCGTCGGCCTGGCGGTACGTGACGCGCGCGAACGCGTCGTCGCCGTAGGCGCCCGGCCAGCCGGTGATCGCGACCTGGTCGGGGTAGCTCCAGGTCAGCCGCTCGAAGACGTCGCCGACCGACGTGCGCTCGAAGCGGCGTACGGCCCGGCGCCCGCGGAGGGTGGTGACGTCGATGTCCATGGGCCCAGCATGGCGTGATGCCGGTCACGACATCAAGAGGTAGTCACCAGCGGTTCACTCACGCCGAGGCAGGCGTGCGCCATCCCGTCGAGCAGCTCGGCCAGGCGCTCGGGAGCCAGCCCGCTGCGGAAGAACAGCGTGGACTGGACCGCGCCGACGGCGGCGTGCACGGCGAGGCGCAGCTCCCCGTCGGCCAGGTCGCGCCGCAGCGGGGCCAGCGCGTGCACCCACTCCTCGATGTAGAGGCGCTGGCGGCGCCGCAGCCTGCGCCGCTCGTCCTCGGGCAGGTTGTGGATCTCGCGGTGGTAGACGGCCAGCACGGTGCGGTCTTCGATCGCCACCCTGATGTGGTCGCGGACCAGCGCGGACAGCGCCGCGCGCTCGTCCGGCTCCTCGGCGAGGACGCGCTCGACACCGGCCGCCAGCCGATCCATCACCTGGTCGAGCAGGGCGACGAGCACCGCGTCCTTGCTGTCGAAGTGCCGGTAGATGCCCGAGCCGACGATGCCGGCCTCGGCGCCGATGTCGGCCATGCCGACCGTGTGGAACCCGCGCCGCGCGGCCAGCTCGGCCGCCGCGGCGAGGATCCGCTCGCGGCGGCCGGGATCGCGCCTGCGGGCACCTGCGGTGGGCATCTGGCCATCATGGCATCCCCGCAGTAGGGTCGTCACGAGTGAATGACCGATCACAACTGGGGTCAGAGTGGACTTCGTAGAGAGCGACGAGCACCGCGACCTCCGCGCCGCGGTCGGGGCGATCGCCGCCGCGTTCGGCCCGGAACGCTACGTCGAGCGGGCCCGTGCCCACGAGCCGCTGGCCGAGCTGTGGTCGGCGCTGGGCGACGCCGGGTTCATCGGGGTGAACGTCGGCGAGGCCTACGGCGGGGGCGGCGGCGGGCTCGTCGAGCTGGCGCTGGTCTGCGAGGAGCTGGCCGCGCAGGGCACCCCCATCCTGTTGCTGCTGGTCACGGCCGCGATCTCGGCCGAGGTGATCGAGGAGTTCGGCTCCGAGGAGCTGCGCAAGGAGTGGCTGCCGGGGCTGGCGAGCGGGCAGACCAAGGTCGTCTTCGCGATCACCGAGCCCGACGCGGGCTCCAACACCCACCAGATCTCCACCCACGCGGAACGGGTCGGCGACGAGTGGGTGCTCTCGGGCACCAAGTACTACATCTCCGGCGTCGACGAGGCGGAGGCGCTGCTGGTGGTGGCGCGCACCGGCGAGGCCGGGTCGATGTCGCTGTTCCTGGTGCCCACGGACGCGCCGGGGCTGGTCCGCACGCCGCTCCCGGTCGACGTCATGCTGCCCGAGAAGCAGTTCACGCTGCACTTCGACGACGTCCGGCTGCCGGCGTCGGCGCTGGTGGGCGAGGAGGGAGCCGGATTCCGGCAGGTGTTCCACGGTCTCAACCCGGAGCGCATCACCGGCGCCGCGCTGTGCGTCGGCATCGCCCGCTACGCGCTGGACCGCGCGACCGGTTACGCCACCGACCGCCGGGTGTGGGACACGCCGATCGGCGCCCACCAGGGCGTCTCCCACCCCCTGGCGAAGGCCAAGATCGAGACCGAGCTGGCCGCGCTCATGACGCAGAAGGCGGCCTGGCTGCACGACCGGGGGTTGCCGGCCGGCGAGGCGTCCAACATGGCGAAGTACGCCGCGGCGGAGGCGGCGCTGGCCGCGATCGACGCCGCGATCCAGACCCACGGTGGCAACGGCGTGGCGAGCGAGTACGGCCTGCTGCCGTACTGGGGCCTCGCGCGCCTGCTGCGGATCGCACCGGTGAACCGCGAGATGATCCTCAACTTCGTGGCACAGCACACCCTGGGTCTGCCGAGGTCCTACTGATGGACAACCTCATCCAGCGGATCGACGTGGGCGACTCGCTCACCCGCACCGCCGCGGTGCGGCCCGAGCGGCTCGCCGTCGTGGACGGGGAGCGGCGGTGGACCTACGCCGAGCTGAACGCGTGGGTCAACCGGCTCGCCCACGGCCTGGCCGACCGTGGCTACGCCCGCGGCGACGCGCTCGGGCCGGCCTCGGCCAACAGCGCCGAGTTCCTCGCCGTCTACTACGCCTGCGCGAAGCTCGGCGTCGTCTGCGTGCCGATGGACCTGGGCTGGCGGCCCGACGAGGTCGCCTACGTGCTGGGGCACTCGCGGGCGCGTGGCATCGTGGTGGAGGCGCAGCTGCTCGGGGCGATGGCCGAGGGCATGGCGACGGTCACCGACGTGATCGTCGCTCCCGGCACCGGCGCGGAGCACGGGGGGACCACGCTCGACGCCGTGCTCGCCGACGACGCGTCGGAGCCGGAGGCCCACGTCGAGGACGCCGACGCGCTGAGCTATCTCTACACGTCGGGCACCACGTCGTTCCCGAAGGGCGTGGTCGGCAGCCACAAGGCGATCTACCTGGGCTCGATGTCCGGGGCGCTGGAGGCGGGGTGGAACGCCGACGACCGGTTCGTCGCGATGATGCCGATGTTCCACACGCCGCCCTCGCCGGTGGCGACCGTCTACCCCCATGACGCATTTCGGAGCCAGAATGCTGTTTCCGACGCCCTTCCCACCGCCCGTCGGCTCCGAAGTGCGGGGTAGGTCGTGAGTGTGCTGACGTCTCCGCTCGATACCTCCTCCGAGACGTACCGCTCGTACCGGTCAGCTCAGCTCGCGGTGCTCGACCAGCTGCAGGAGCAGCTGGACCTCGCCGTCGCCGGGGGCGGCGAGCGGTACATGTCGCGCCACCGCCAGCGCGGGAAGCTGCCGGTGCGGGAGCGGCTGGAGCTGCTGCTCGACCCGGACAGCCCGTTCCTGGAGCTGTCCCCGCTGGCCGCGTGGGGCACCGAGTTCACCGTCGGCGCCACCGTGCTCACCGGGATCGGCGTCGTGTCGGGCGTCGAGTGCGTCGTGATCGGGCACGACCCGACCGTCCGCGGCGGGGCGATGAACCCGTACTCGCTGAAGAAGACGCTGCGGGCGCTGGAGATCGCGCGCGTCAACCGGCTGCCGGTGGTCAACCTCGTCGAGTCCGGCGGCGCCGACCTGCCGACGCAGGCCGATCTCTTCGTCCCGGCCGGCCGGATCTTCCACGAGCTCACCGAGCTGTCCTCGCTCGCGATCCCGACGGTCGCGCTGGTGTTCGGCAACTCGACGGCGGGCGGGGCTTACGTGCCCGGCATGTGCGACTACGCGGTGCTCGTCGACAGGGCCGCCAAAGTGTTCCTGGGCGGCCCGCCGCTGGTCAGGATGGCCACCGGCGAGGACGCCGACGACGAGGCGCTCGGCGGGGCCGAGATGCACTCACGGGTCTCGGGCCTGTCGGACCACTTCGCCGTCGACGAGCGCGACGCCATCCGCATCGGCCGCGAGATCATGACGCGGATCAACTGGCGCAAGCTCGGCCCGGCGCCGGCGTCGGACCCGGCGCCCCCGCGCTACGACCCCGAGGAGATCCTCGGCATCGTCCCGACCGACACCAAGGTGCCGTTCGACCCCCGCGAGGTCCTCGCGCGCACCGTCGACGGCTCGGAGTTCGACGAGTACAAGCCGCTCTACGGCTCCTCGCTGGTCACCGGCTGGGCGTCGGTGCACGGCTATCCCGTCGGGGTGCTCGCCAACCACCGGGGCGTGCTGTTCAGCGAGGAGGCCAAGAAGGCCACCGAGTTCATCCTCCTGGCCAACCAGACCGACACGCCGTTGATCTTCCTGCAGAACACCACCGGCTACATGGTCGGCACGTCCTACGAGCAGGGCGGGATCATCAAGGACGGCGCCAAGATGATCAACGCGGTCACCAACAGCCAGGTGCCGCACGTGACGATCAACATGGCGTCGTCGTTCGGGGCCGGCAACTACGGGATGTCCGGACGCGCCTACGACCCGCGGTTGATGTTCGCCTGGCCGGGGGCCAAGCTCGCGGTCATGGGTGCGGCGCAGCTCGCGGGCGTGATGTCGATCGTCGGGCGCGCGTCGGCGGCGTCGCAGGGCAAGCCGTTCGACGAGGGCGCCGACGCGGCCCGCACCTCGGCGATCGAGGCGCAGATCGAGGCCGAGTCGCACGCGTTCTTCGTCACCGCCCGGCTCTACGACGACGGGATCGTCGATCCCCGCGACACCCGCACCGTGCTGGGGCTCTCGCTCTCGGCGGTCCACTCGAACACCGTCGCAGGCCGTCGCGGCTTCGGCGTTTTCCGGATGTGAGCCCTGTGACCCGGCCGGCCACCATCACGGCTCACCTTCCGGCCGCCCGAGCGGTGAGGAGCACAGGTGATTCGTAAACTGCTGGTGGCGAACCGTGGCGAGATCGCCGCCCGGGTCATGCGCACCGCCCACGAGCTGGGGATCTCGACCGTGGCGGTCTACTCCGACCCCGACGCTAGCGCGCCGTTCGTCGCGCTCGCCGACGAGGCCGTGCGCCTGCCCGGCGCCGCGCCCGGCGACACGTACCTGCGCGGCGACCTCGTCCTCGCCGCGGCGAAGGCCACCGGCGCCGACGCGATCCACCCCGGCTACGGCTTCCTCTCGGAGAACGCGGGCTTCGCGCGCGACTGCGCGGCCGCGGGCGTCACGTTCGTCGGGCCGTCGCCCGGGGCCATCGCGGCGATGGGCTCCAAGGTGGAGGCCAAGGCGCTGATGGAGGCGGCCGGGGTGCCGGTGCTGCCCGGAGCCACGATCACCGACACGACCGACCTGGCCGCGGTCGCCGCGAAGATCGGGTTCCCGGTGCTGGTCAAGGCCGCGTTCGGCGGCGGCGGTCGCGGTATGCGGGTCGTGCGCACCCCGGGCGAGCTGGCCGGGGCCGTGGAGGGCGCCCGGCGCGAGGCCGCGTCGGCGTTCGGCGACGGCACCGTCTTCCTGGAGCGCTTCGTCGTCGACCCGCGCCACGTCGAGGTGCAGATCGTCGGCGACGCGCACGGCAGCGTCGTGCACCTGTTCGAGCGCGAGTGCTCCATCCAGCGCCGCTACCAGAAGATCGTCGAGGAGGCGCCGTCCCCGGCCGTCGACGACGCGCTGCGCGCCGAGCTGGGCGCGGCGGCCGTCGCGGCGGGCAAGGCGCTGGGCTACACCGGCGTCGGGACCGTCGAGTTCGTGCTCGACGCCCGGGGCGCGTTCCACTTCCTGGAGGTCAACACCCGCCTCCAGGTGGAGCACCCGGTCACGGAGCTCATCACCGGGCTCGACCTCGTCGAGGTGCAGCTGCGGGTGGCCGAGGGCGAGCCGCTGCCCGAGCCGGTCACCGGCGCCCGCATCGAGGGGCACGCGATCGAGGTGCGGCTCTACGCCGAGGACGTCCCGGCCGGGTTCCTGCCCGCCACCGGGACCCTGCACCGCTTCCGCGTGCCGCCCGGGGTCCGCGTCGACTCCGGGGTGGTGGACGGGTCGGTGGTCGGCACGGCCTACGACCCGATGCTGGCCAAGGTGATCGCGCACGGCCCCACCCGCGCCGCCGCGGCCCGGCGCCTGGCCCGTGCGCTGGCCGGGGCGCAGCTGCACGGCGTCACGACCAACCGGGAGCTGCTCGTCGCGATCCTGCGCGAGGACGAGTTCCTGGCCGGTGGCACGGACACCGGCTACCTGGGGCGCCATCCCGAGATCGTGCGCGCTGAGCGGCCGTCGGCCGTACGGGCGGCGGCCGCCGCCCTCGCCCGGCAGGCGGAGAACCGGGACGCGGCACGGGTGCTCGGCACGCTCCCGTCGGGGTGGCGCAACGTGCCCAACACGCCCCAGCGGGTGGGCTACACCGTGGGTGAGGAGGCCGTCGAGGTCACCTACCGGCTCGGACGCGACGGGCTGCGCGTCACGGTCGGCGGCGAGCCGCTCGACGCGCGGCTGGTGTCGGCCGCGTCGGACCTCGTGGTCGTCGAGGTCGACGGGGTGCGCCGCGCGTACGGCGTGCACCGGGTGGCGGGCGTCGCGTACGTCGACGGGCCGGACGGGTCGTCCGCGCTGGTCGAGGTGCCGCGTTTCGCCGACCCGAACGCGGTCGCGCACGCCGGTTCGCTCCTCGCGCCGATGCCCGGCGGCGTGGTGCGGGTGCTGGTCGAGCCGGGGGCGACGGTCGCGGCCGGGCAGCCGCTCCTGGTGCTGGAGGCCATGAAGATGGAGCACACCGTCGTTGCGCCCGTCGACGGCGTGGTGAGCGAGATCGACGTCGCCCCCGGCGACCAGGTCTACACGGGACAGGTGCTGGCGGTCGTCGAGGAGGACGGGTCGTGAACACCGCGAACCTGCCGCGCCGGGCCGCCGCCGGCCAGGTCGCCCTGCGGATGGACGACGAGGAGATCCGCCACGGGCACACCGCCGTGGTCGTGCCCGACCGCGCGGGCGTCACCGCCGATGACGTGGCCGCGTACTGTGCCACCCACCCGAACCTGCGCGGCATGTACCGGCCGCGGCGCATCGAGACCGTCGACGCGCTCCCGCGTACCGGCAGTGGCAAGCTCAACCCTCCTGAGCTGCGCAAACTCTTCCCCTGAAGGGCTCGACCATGCCGGTATCCATGGAAGCGCTCGCCGACGACCTCGCGGCGGAGACGGCGGCGCTGCGGCGGCTGCTCGTCCCGCTGACCGAGGACGGCTGGCGGCGGCCGACTCCCGCGGCCGGCTGGTCGATCGGCGACCAGGTGTCGCACCTCGCGCACTTCGACGACGTCGCGGTGCAGTCGGCCACCGACCCCGACGCGTTCCGCACCGAGCTGGAGGCGACCGTCGCCGCGGGCGGGATCGACCCCGACGCGATCGTCGCGCGGCACCGCGGCCTGTCCGGAGCCGAGCTGCTGACCTGGTTCGAGGCCGCCCGCACCCACCTGATCGGTGCGTTCCGGTCGCTGGACCCGTCGTTGCGGGTGCCGTGGTTCGGCCCGGCGATGAGCGCGGCATCGTCGCTGACCGCGC
>CAXTTN010000277.1:6611-7479 GCA_964247105.1 uncultured Pseudonocardia sp. | reverse complement strand
AACCTGTTCGTCAACACCCCGGACATCCTCCCGGAGCACCTGCAGACCGGCGGGCCCGGCATGTTCGCCATCCGCGCCACGCTGGCGTCGACGATGGCGCCGACGTGGGGCGTCTACTCGGGCTTCGAGCTCTACGAGTGGGAGCCGGTGAAGCCGGGCAGCGAGGAGTACCTCAACTCCGAGAAGTACGAGCTGCGCCCGCGCGACTTCGCCGCCGCCGCAGCCACCGGCAACTCCCTGGAGCCCTACATCACGCGGCTCAACGAGATCCGCCGCGTGCACCCGGCGCTGCAGCAGATCCGCGACATCTCGTTCCACCACGTCGACAACGACGCGATCATCGCCTACTCCAAGCACGACGCCACCACGGGCGACACGGTGCTGGTGATCTGCACGCTCGACCCGTACAACGTGCAGTACGGCACCACCGCGCTGGACATGCCGGTGCTGGGCGCCGACTGGGGCGACACGATCACCGTGCACGACGAGGTCAGCGGCGAGAGCTACCAGTGGGGCCAGTTCAACTTCGTGAAGCTGGAGCCGTGGAACCACGTGGCCCACATCCTGCGCGTGGAGCGGTAGCCGCGCGTCGTCGCAGTCCGTTTCACGCCGGTCGCCCGGATCTCCTGTTCGCGGAGGAAACGCACCGAACAGGGGATCCGTCATGACCCGACAGACATCTGCGTGATCGCCACCAACCGCACGGTGCAGATCGTCGCCGCGCTCGACGAACAGATTCGCGCCTATGAAGAAAAGGCAACCGCGAAGACGGAGCAAGTCGTCGGCGTCATCGAAGGCCTCGTCGGCAAGATCGACACCAGCCTCGATGCGCGTGCTCGCGCCATCAACGAAACCCTGGCTCGCAACG
>CAXTTN010000277.1:0-6601 GCA_964247105.1 uncultured Pseudonocardia sp. | reverse complement strand
GTGCCGCCCCGCCCGAGGGCGGCACCGCGCGAACCGCACCGATCATGGCCGACGAGGGTGCAGTGAGTACGGCGCCGACACGGCACGAAGCACACCCGAACATCCGACCCCATGCAGCGATCACGGCGGTTACCCTCGCCCCACGTCCTGCGTACCGCTGTCTCACCCTGTACGACTGTTGGCGTGCGCCCACCGTCCACCCCCGTCCGGTAGGAACGCGATACCCCTATGTCGATCGACACGACCGCCGGCACGCCCGAGACCGGCCCCGACGACCCCGTCGAAGAGGCCAGTTCCGACGACTACGGCCAGGCCCGCACCCTGGACGTCGACCACGACTGGTTCAAGCGCGCGGTGTTCTACGAGGTACTGGTCCGCGCGTTCAGCGACTCCAACCGCGACGGCACCGGCGACCTGCGCGGCCTGACCGCCAAGCTGGACTACATCCAGTGGCTCGGCGTCGACTGCCTGTGGCTGCCGCCGTTCTACGACTCGCCGCTGCGCGACGGCGGCTACGACATCCGCGACTTCCGCACGGTCCTTCCCGAGTTCGGCACCGTCGACGACTTCGTGGTGCTGCTCGACGAGGCGCACAAGCGCGGCATCCGCGTCATCACCGACCTGGTGATGAACCACACCTCCGACCAGCACCCCTGGTTCGAGGAGTCGCGCCGCAACCCCGACGGCCCGTACGGCGACTTCTACATGTGGGAGGACGACGACTCCCGCTACCCGGACGCGCGCGTCATCTTCGTCGACACCGAGCCGTCGAACTGGACCTACGACCGGGTGCGCGGCCAGTTCTTCTGGCACCGGTTCTTCTCCCACCAGCCCGACCTCAACTACGACTGCGAGGCCGTGCAGGACGCCATGCTCGACGTCCTGCGGTTCTGGCTGGACATCGGCATCGACGGGTTCCGCCTCGACGCCGTGCCCTACCTCTACGCCCGCGACGGCACGAACTGCGAGAACCTGCCCGAGACCCACCAGTTCCTCAAGCGCGCCCGCAAGGTCATGGAGGACGAGTACCCGGGCCGGGTGATGCTCGCCGAGGCCAACCAGTGGCCCGCCGACGTCGTCGAGTACTTCGGCGACGCGGCTGTCGGCGGCGACGAGTGCCAGATGGCGTTCCACTTCCCGCTGATGCCGCGCATCTTCATGGCCGTGCGCCGGGAGAACCGCTTCCCGATCTCGGAGATCCTCGCGCAGACGCCGCCCATCCCCTCGGGCTGCCAGTGGGGCATCTTCCTGCGCAACCACGACGAGCTGACGCTCGAGATGGTCACCGACGACGAGCGCGACTACATGTACGCCGAGTACGCCAAGGACCCGCGGATGAAGGCCAACATCGGCATCCGCCGCCGCCTGGCCCCGCTGCTGGAGAACGACCGCAACCAGTTGGAGCTGTTCACGGCGTTGCTCATGTCACTGCCCGGTTCGCCCGTTCTCTACTACGGTGACGAGATCGGCATGGGCGACAACATCTGGCTGGGCGACCGCGACGCGGTGCGCAGCCCGATGCAGTGGACGCCCGACCGCAACGCCGGCTTCTCCTCGTGCGACCCGGGCCGGCTGTACCTGCCGATCATCATGGACCCGGTGTACGGCTACCAGGCGGTGAACGTGGAGGCGCAGACACACTCGTCCACGTCCCTGCTGCACTGGACCCGGCACATGATCGAGGTGCGCAAGCGCCACCCCGCGTTCGGGCTCGGCGAGTACCAGGAGCTGGGCGGCACCAACCCGTCCGTGCTGGCCTACGTCCGCAGCCACGGCGACGACGTGGTGCTGTGCGTCAACAACATGTCCCGCTTCCCGCAGCCCGTGGAGCTCGACCTGTCCCCGTGGCAGGGTCGCTCGCCCCACGAGCTGACGGGCGGCGTGGCGTTCCCGAGGATCGGTGAGCTGCCCTACCTGCTGACACTGCCCGGGCACGGGTTCTACTGGTTCTCGATCAACCCTGCGGAGGCCGTTGCGTGAAGCTGGAAGAGGAGCTCCCCGAACTCCTGTCGGAGTGGCTGCCCCAGCAGCGCTGGTTCGCGGCGAAGGGCAGGCCCGTGCGGTCGCTGACCGTCGCATCGTCCGTGCCGCTGCTCGCCGACAGCGATCCGCTGCTGGACCACGTCCTGCTGCGGGTGGCGTTCGTCGACGGTGACGAGCACCTCTACCAGCTGCTCGTGGCCCGGAGCGGCACCTCCCGCGGCGACCTGGACCACGTGACGTTCGGGGCGGTCGACGGCCTCGCGGTCTACGACGCGCTGTGGGACACCCGCGTCACCGAGTGGCTGCTGGAGTCGATCCGCAGCGGCCGCAGCGTGGGTGACCTGCGGTTCGTGCCCGAGCCGGACGCCGAGATGGCCGAGCCCGGCACGGTGGGCCGGGTACTGGGCGTCGAGCAGTCCAACTCGTCGGTGTCGTGGGGCGACCGCTCCATCCTGAAGCTCTTCCGGCGCGTGCTGCCCGGGGTCAACCCCGATCTGGAGCTGCACCGCGCGCTGCGGTCGGTCGACAGCCGCGAGGTGGCGGCGCTGCAGGGCGCGATCGAGGGCACCGTCGGCGGCGAGCCCGTCACGTTCGGGATGCTGCAGGACTTCGCCGCCAACTCGGCCGACGGCTGGTCGATGGCGCTCGCGAGCGTCCGCGACCTGCTGGCCGAGGGCGATCTCCGCGCGGACGAGGTGGGCGGCGACTTCGCGGGCGAGGCGTCACGGCTGGGCGAGACGGTCGCCATCGTCCACGACGAGCTGCGCCGGGCGCTGGGCGGCGGCGAACGCGACCCCCGCGAGCTCGCCGCCACCTGGCACGAGCGGCTCGGCGTCGTCGCCGACGAGGTGCCCTCGCTCACGCCGTACGTGCCGGCCATCCGGGCGCTGTTCGACGCCGTCGCGGGGCTGAGCACCCCCGTTCCCACCCAGCGCGTGCACGGCGACCTGCACCTGGGCCAGACCCTGCGCACCCCGTACGGCTGGCTGGTGATCGACTTCGAGGGCGAGCCCGCCGCCGCCCTCGGCGACCGGCTGCGGCCCGACTGCGCGCTGCGCGACGTCGCCGGGATGCTCCGCTCGTTCGACTACGCGGCGTTCCACCAGCTCTCCCAGTGGGGGCCCGCCGGCGACTGGACCGATCCCGACCACGACTCCCAGATGGCCTGGCGGGCCAACGAGTGGGCGCAGCGCAACCGGTCGGCGTTCTGCGACGGCTACGCGCTCCGCGCCGGCACCGACCCGCGCGAGCAGGCGTTGCTGCTCGCCGCGTTCGAGCTGGACAAGGCCGTGTACGAGCTGCTCTACGAGACCCGCAGCCGCCCGACGTGGGCACCCATCCCCCTCGCCTCCATCCGCAGGCTGACGAGCGAGAGCGGCTCCGGCGCGGTCCTCTGATCGGCCGGCAGCCCGGCGTCCGGTACCGCCGCACCGCGACGCCCCCGCGAGGTCGGCGGCCTGGCTTCGCGACGCGGAGTCGGATGGATGACGGGCGTCGATCGCGAACTGCCCGCCGGACGAGCTGCCTCGGCGGGGCGACACCCGACCCGCGTGGCCGATCGCCTGCCACCGGACTCCCGGACCGCCTGACGGGCCCAAGGACCGGCGGGGTCGGGCCGCTGGTCAGGTCCCTCCCGGTCGGTGCCGATTGCGGCAGCGACCCGCGGGTTCCTGCCCCGCCGCAGACCCGCGGCGGGCTTCCGCACTCCTTACCGTGGTGGCACCGGCCCCGATCCGGATCCCACCCCTCCGAAGAAACGGTGGTATCGCTGTGCCCGCGAACTCGCTCCCCCACCTGCTCGACGCCCACCAGCCCGGCGAGGCGGCCCCCCGAACCACACCAGGCGGCCGGAAGCGCCGGATCGCCGCCGTGCTGGCCGCGTCCGCCGCCCTGCTCGGGGCGGTCGCCGTGTCCGCCTCGGTGGCCAACGCCTCCGACACCTACCCGTCACCGTCCGGGGCAGCGCACGCGGCCGCGCCGGCCGCGCCGGACCGTACCGCTCCCGCCGGCTCGGCGGTGCGCGGTCGACGGGCACCATCGTGGCCACGCCGTCGTGCAGCGTGGTGAAGAAGGTCGGCACGTTCTGCCTGAGCAAGGTCACGGTGCAAGGCGTGGCCGGGATCAAGGTCGACTTCACCAACGGGTCCGGGAAGACGATGCTCCGCGCGAAGGTCGGCATCCAGACGGTCGACAGCAGCGCTTCCGTGCACGGCAACTACGTCTACGGGGACGAGCACATCGGTGTACAGAACGGGGAGCCGATCGGCATCGTCTCCAAGGACGTCACCAGCGAGTTCGGCTGCGTCCGGGGAGTCGTGGCGGTGGGCAATTCGGCCGGGAACTACGGGTCGCCCTACGTCTCCGCCACCTTCTGCCCCAACGGGGACGGGACGGTCTAGCGACACCGCGTACCGCCTCCGGCGGTCACCGGTTCCTCTCGCACATCAGCCGAACACCAGGTGCTCGCGTGCCCGGAACCGGCGCTCGAACAGCCGGGCGAGCACGCGCAGCGGCCGCCCGGCCCTCGGCCACCATCGCTGCGCGCTCCTCGGGGGTCGCGTGGCGCTGCACCCAGCACACGACGAAGGGCAGGAGGCCGGGCCTCAGGTTGCCCCGGAACCGCTTCCGGAGCCGCGCGTAGTCCTCGACCCGGACCCGGTCGGCGATCAGCGGGAAGAGGTCGCGCTCCTCGTCGGCGACGTGGCGCGCCAGGGGTCGGCGACCTCGCGGAGCACGGCGGCCAGCTCGGGGTCCACCCGCTCGCGCGCGGCCAGCTCGCGGGCGCGCCGCAGCAGCGGGTCGAGCTGCTCGTGGTCCTCGGTGAGGGGCACCCAGCGCGGTGCGGTCGCCCGCCACCGCCTCCAGGAACGGCCACACGTGCTCGTCCTCGACGTGGTGGTGGCTCTCGATCTCGTGCGACACGGCGCCCAGGTAGGAGTGCAGGGCCGCGGTGCGGGCCGGATCGGGCCGGACGGCGAGCTCGGCGGCCGCGGTGGCGAGCCGGTCCAGGTCCACGGTCATGGCGC
Source organism: uncultured Pseudonocardia sp. (assembly GCA_964247105.1). Lineage (GTDB taxonomy): Bacteria > Actinomycetota > Actinomycetes > Mycobacteriales > Pseudonocardiaceae > Pseudonocardia. The sequence continues at coordinate 1,592 of CAXTTN010000277.1, read as the reverse complement.
GGTGGACGACGCGGTAGTCGGTCAGGTCGGGCGCCGGGTCGCCGGGCCGGCGGGGCGTGACGTCGGTGGTGGTCGTGTCACGACCTCACCCGAACCGGCGCCGGCCGGCATTGGTGACCGGTACCGAGGTAGAGCACCCGCCGAGCCCTGGTACCGCGGCGCCGACCGGCAAAGGGGCAACAGTTGCGGCCGGACTCGGCAGTGAAGTGCTCGGACCAATAGGGTGCCCCGGTGGAGCGCGAGGAGAACCCGACCCAGACGATCAAGCGGGAGGACGAGGTCAGCGTGACGATCGACCCCTGCCCGCCCGATCAGGGCACCATCGACCGCCTGCTGGGCGGCGCCCATCACGATCCCCACTCCATCCTCGGGGCGCACCCGCACCCCGACGGCACCGTGGTGCGGGTGCTGCGCCCGCACGCCGACGAGGTCCACGTCGTGCTGGAGGGCGGGGTCGGGCACCCGCTCGTCCGGGTGCACGACGCCGGCCTGTTCTCGGGCGTCGTCCCCGCGCCGCCCGCCGACTACCGGCTCGCGGTGCGCTACGGCGAGCGGATCGACATCGTCGACGACCCCTACCGCTGGCTGCCGACGCTCGGCGAGATCGATCTGCACCTCATCGGCGAGGGCCGCCACGAGCGGTTGTGGGACGTCCTGGGCGCGCACGTGCGCACCTACGACACCCCCGCCGGCGCCGTCACCGGCACGAGCTTCGCCGTGTGGGCCCCGAGCGCGCAGGGCGTGCGGGTCACCGGCGACTTCGACGGCTGGAGCGGCTGGGCGCACCCCATGCGGGTGCTCGGCAGCACGGGCGTGTGGGAGCTCTTCGTGCCCGGCATCGAGCCCGGGATCCGGTACAAGTTCCGGATCCTCGGCCAGGACGGCCACTGGCGCGACAAGGCCGACCCGATGGCGTTCCGCACCGAGATCCCGCCGGCCACGGCGTCCATCGTGGACGTGCCCGCGCACGAGTGGGCCGACGGCGCGTGGATCACGGCCCGGGCGCAGAAGCAGGCCCACGCCGAGCCGCTGAGCGTCTACGAGGTGCACCTCGGCTCGTGGCGCCCCGGCCTGGACTACCGCGAGATGGCCGCCCAGCTCGTCGCCTACCTCGACGAGACGGCGTTCACCCACATCGAGCTGCTCCCGGTGGCCGAGCACCCGTTCGGCGGGTCGTGGGGCTACCAGGTCACGTCCTACTACGCGCCGACCTCCCGCTTCGGCACCCCGGACGACTTCCGGTGGTTCGTCGACCACCTGCACCAGCACGGTTACGGCGTGATCGTCGACTGGGTGCCGGCCCACTTCCCGCGCGACGAGTGGGCGCTGGCGAGGTTCGACGGCTCGCCGCTCTACGAGCACGCCGATCCGCGCCGCGGCGAGCAGCCCGACTGGGGCACGCTCGTGTTCGACTTCGGCCGCCGGGAGGTGCGCAACTTCCTCGTCGCCAACGCGATGTACTGGCTGGAGTCGTTCCACATCGACGGCCTGCGCGTCGACGCCGTCGCCTCGATGCTCTACCTGGACTACTCCCGCAAGGACGGCCAGTGGCTGCCCAACATCCACGGCGGCCGGGAGAACCTCGACGCCGT
>CAXTTN010000276.1:0-7529 GCA_964247105.1 uncultured Pseudonocardia sp. | reverse complement strand
GGTTCCGCAAGAGTGGAGCTGAGGGGATTCGAACCCCTGACCCTTTGACTGCCAGTCAAATGCGCTACCAGCTGCGCCACAGCCCCTTGCCTGGTAAGAACCTACACGAGCCCGGGGGCGGCCCGCCAACGGGGCCGCCCCGCTCAGGTCGCCGCTGGTCGGGCCGGATGCGGCCGCCCGCGGACCGAGCCGACGTGGGTCAGCCCGCGGCGATCGCGGTCTTCAGCCAGTTGCTGTCGTTGAGGTCGATCTTCTTGCCGTCGACCGCCACCGTGGGCGTGCCGAACTGGCCGCTCGTCTGGAGCGCCGTGTCGGCGGCGGCCTTGTTGGTCTCACCGTTCACGGCCTTGGCGTTGGGCGCGCTCTTGACGCAGGTGGCGAAGTCGCCCTTCGCCCCCAGCTCCGTGCCGAACGCGATGAGCTGGTCGTCGGTCAGGCCGGCGCTGCCCTCCGCGGGCTGCGACGCGTAGAGCTTCGCGTGGTAGGCCGGGAAGACGCCGGCGGCGGCCGCGCAGATCGCCGCGTTGGCGGCGCGGGTCGAGTAGCCGGCCGGGGTGGTGCGCGAGTCCAGGATCGCGATCTGGTGGTAGCGGACCGAGATCTGGCCGGCGTTCAGGGCCGCGGCCAGCGCGGCGCCGTCGCGCTGCTCGAAGCGCTCGCAGTTGGGGCAGAGGTAGTCCTCGTAGGCGTCGAGGACGACCTTGCCGGTGCCGGCCGTCACCACCGCGCCCGAGACGGTCGCCGTGTACGTGGGCGCCACCGTCGCCGCGCTGCTGTTGCGGAAGTACACGACCGCGAGACCGACGACCACGACCACCGCCACCGCGACGGCCACGATGATCAGGCCCGTGCGGTTGCCGCCCTTCGCGGCCGGCGTCTGGATGCCCGCCGCGGCGAGCCGCCGGTTGGCCTCCTCCTGACGGCGCCTCTTGTCGTTCCGGGACGCTCCGCCCATCTCAGGTCCTTCCCACGAGTCGCGAATCGAGTGAGTACAGGGTGCGCGGTCGGGCGATCAGCCACGCGGCCAGGGCGAGGAAACCCGTGTCGCGCAGGATTTCCTGGACGTACGCGGTGCGGCCGGGATCGACGGCGCCGCCGCCGCCGAAACAGCCGCAGTCGATCGAGAGCCCGCGCGCCCAGGCCTGCGACACGCCGGCCACGAACACCACCAGCAGCACCGCCGACAGTACGGCGGCCGCCCGCGTGCCCGCACCCACGAGGAGCAGGAGGCCCAGCGCCAGCTCGAGCAGCGGCAGCACGACCGCGACCACCTCGACCGTCGCGGCGGGCAGGACGTCGTACGCGCGCACCGCGACGTAGGACTGGTCCGGGTCGACCGCCTTCAGCGCACCCGAGACCAGGAAGACGGCGGCGAGGCCGAGACGTGCGAGCGTCCCGACGATGTCGAGCACCCGCACCCGTGTCACACGTTCAGCCTAGCGACGGGCCGCTCAGTAGTGCTCGCGGGCCGACTCCTGCTCCAGGACGGCGTCCAGGTCCTTCAACCGGTTCATGCCCGCGACGGCGCGGGCGGTGCGGGGGTTGGCGGCGAGCAGGTCGCGGTGGCGGTGGGTCCACGCCCAGTAGCCTGCGGTGAAGGGGCAGGCGTCGTCGCCGAGGCGCTTCTTCGGGTCGAACGCGCAGCCCGAGCAGTGGTCGGACATCTTCGCGATGTACGCCCCGCCGGAGCTGTAGGGCTTGGTCGCCATCATCCCGCCGTCGGCGTGCTGGCTCATCCCGACGACGTTGGGCGGCATCACCCACTCGAACCCGTCGACGTAGGCCTCGCGGAACCAGTCCGACAGCTCCGAGGGCCGGTAGCCCCGCTGCAGCGCGTGGTTGCCCAGCACCATGAGCCGCTGGATGTGGTGGTTCCAGCCGCGGTCGCGGACGCCCTCGAGGGCCGTGCGCAGGCAGGCGGCCGTCACGGCGTCGGCGTCCAGCGAGGTCCACCAGTCCGGCAGCGGCGTGCGAGCGTGCAGCGCGTTGCGGCGGGGATACGCCCGGCCGAACCGCCAGTACAGCTGCCACACGTACTCCCGCCAGCCCAGCACCTGCCGGACGAAGCCCTCCGCGGACGGCAGCGGGACGGCCCCGGCGCGGTAGGCGTCCTCGGCGGCCCGCACGGCGTCGAGCGGGGGCAGCACGCCGAGGTTGAGCGGCACCGAGAGCAGGGAGTGGGCCATGGCCCAGTCCCGGGTGAGCATCGCGTCCTCGGGCGGGCCGAAGTGCGGCAACCGGTGCTCGACGAAGTGCGCGAGCGCCCGCCGCGCCTCGTCGGCGGTGACGGCGAACCAGCGGGGCCCGTCCCGTCCCACGGTCGGCAGGTCCATCGCGTCGAGATCGGCCCGGACCTCCTCGTCGATCCCGTCCTCGGGCGGCTGCCACGGCCCGGGGACGTCGAGCACCGCCCGGCCGCGAGGCGGGGGCTCGCGGTTCTCGGCGTCGTAGTTCCACTTCCCACCGGACGGTTCGGCGCCGTCCATGAGGACGTCGAAGCGGCGGCGCTGGGCGCGGTAGAAGTCCTCCATCCGGAACGCCTCGCGGTCGCCCGCCCAGGCGTCGAAGTCGGTTCTGGCGGTGGAAGCGGCGGCGGCGGAACACCCGCTCGGACTCCACCAGGACCACCTCGCGGTGGCGGTGCTCCCCGGTGCCGTGGAACTGCGGCCCGAGCTGATCGCCGAAGATCCACAACGGGGCCCGTTCCATCTCCGGAGTGTCCCGGTGAGGCGTGCCTGGCGCGACCCGAGGGCAGCCTCGCCATGGTCAACAACGGCCGGATCCTGCGGCTACCCTCGGGCCATGACCGCCATCCCCGGGCCCGCCGAGTACGCCGAGGAATCCCACGACGACCACCACCACGCCGACGTCTCCGGCGGTTGGCTGCGGGCCGGCGTCTTCGGTGCCATGGACGGTCTCGTCACCAACATCGCGCTGGTGGCGGGCGTGGGGGGCGGCGGGGCCGACCGTCAGACGATCATCCTGACCGGCATGGCCGGCCTCGTCGCGGGCGCGTTCTCGATGGCGCTGGGCGAGTTCGCGTCGGTCGACACGCAGAACGACGCCCTGGCCAACGAGGTGCGCGTCGAGCGCGACGAGATCCGCCGCAACCCGAAGGCGGAGCAGGCGGAGCTGACCCAGATGTACGTCGAGATGGGGCTGTCGCGGGAGACCGCCGAGGCCGTGTCCCGCGAGGTCAGCGCCGATCCCGAGCTCGCGGTGAAGGTGCACATCACCCAGGAGCTGGGGCTCGACCCCGACGACCAGCCCTCGCCCTGGACGGCGGCGTTCTCGTCGTTCGTCGCGTTCTCGATCGGCGGGGTCTTCCCGCTCGTCACCTACCTGCTCGGGTACTCGTCACTGGCGCTCGCCCTCGCCGTCGGTGCCGTCGGACTGTTCGTGGCCGGGGCCCTGACCTCGCGTTTCACCACCCGGTCGTGGTGGCTGTCCGGCCTGCGCCAGCTCATGTTCGGGGCGATCGCGGCGGGCGCGACGTACGTGGTCGGGATGCTGATCGGGGTCGGCGTGGCGGGGTGACGGCGCCGGCACGCCGCATCTGACACTGTTGTCACCGACAGGACCGACGCGCGAGGAGGACCGGCCGTGACCGCAGAGCCCGCTGCCGAGCTGGAGGCCAGCAGCCTCGTCGAGCTCGCGGTACGGCGGCTGCGCAACGAGATCCTCAGCGGGGAGCTGGCGCCGGGCGAGCGGCTCGTCGAGGAGCAGCTCACGCGGCGGTTCGGCACGAGCCGCGCCCCGCTGCGCGAGGCGATGCGGCTGCTCGGGCAGCAGGGCCTGGTGGAGCACCTGCCGCGGCGGGGCGTGCGGGTCACGCAGCTCTCGGCGCGCGACATGGACGAGCTGTTCACGCTGCGCGACGCGCTGGAGCAGTTCGCGGTGCGCTGCGCGTTCGGGGGCGGGGGCGGGGGTACACCCGATCCCGCGCTGGTCGGCGTGCTGCGCGACGCGGTCGAGGAGATCGAACGCGCCGCGGTGCGCGGCACCGCCCTGGAGCAGGACGCCGCCCACCGTGGCTTCCACCTGGCCCTCGTCGCGCTGGCCGGCCACCAGCACCTCATGCGCGTCTACGAGCCGTTGCTGCTGCAACTGCAGCTCTACATGGCCACCAACATGCGCCGCGAGGCCAGCGAGCGCTCGCCTGCCGAGGGGGCGCACCGGCACCGCAGGCTCTACGAGGCGGTCGTGAGCGGCGGCGCCGAGGCCGTGCTGGCCGAGCTCGACCACCACGGCGCCCGCACCTACCTGGCCCCCGAACTCGGCACCTGAACCGCATCGAGCCCGCGCGACGCGCCCGACGCCGCGCCCACCGCATCGAGCCCGCGCGACGCGCCCGACGCCGCGTGCCCACCGCATCGAGCCCGCGCGATGCGACCTGGAAGGCATCGGGACCGCATCGCGTGGGCTCGATGTGTGAGGCGTGACACGGCCGTAACGGGAGAGACCATCACCTGACACCAAACTGTCGACAATCGACGGAATGCAGATGCGGGTGGAGGCCCTTCCCTCCGGGGTGCGCGCGCTCGGCGCGGCCCTGCGGCGGGGTGAGCTCACCGTCCACGACGTCGTCGACGAGGTGCTCGGCCGCATCGCCGACCGCGGCGAGGACGCGGTGTGGATCTCGCTCGTGGAGCGCGCCGCGTTGCACGAGCGGGCCGACGCCCTGGAGGCCGTACGCCGCGACGGGGAGCTGCCGCCGCTGTTCGGCGTCCCGTTCGCGGTGAAGGACAACATCGACGTCGCGGGCCTGCCCACCACCGCGGCCTGCCCCGCGTTCGCCTACACCCCGACCGTCGACGCCGGGAGCGTCCGCCGCCTGCTCGACGCGGGGGCGGTGGTGATCGGCAAGACCAACCTCGACCAGTTCGCGACCGGGCTCGTCGGGGTCCGGTCCCCGTACGGCGCGCCGGAGAGCGTGTTCGGCGGCGACCTCGTCCCGGGCGGCTCCAGCTCGGGCAGCGCGGTGGCCGTCGCGGCCGGGCTCGTCGCGTTCTCGCTGGGCACCGACACCGCGGGCTCCGGGCGGGTCCCGGCGGCGATGAACGGGATCGTCGGGCTCAAGCCCACCCGCGGCCTGGTCGGCGCGAGCGGGGTGGTGCCGGCCTGCCGGTCGCTGGACTGCGTGTCGGTCTTCACCCGCGACCTCGACGACGCCGCCGACGTCCTCGCCGTCCTGGCCGGCCCCGACCCGGCCGACCCCTGGTCCCGCGAGTCGACCAGCTCGACACGGCGAGTTGACGGATCGAGCACGCGGCTCCTCCTCCCGGTCACCGGTCGGCTCGACTTCGCCGGCGACACCGCCATGGAGCAGGCCTTCGGCGCCGTCACCGCGCGGGTCGCCGCGGTCGGGACCGTCGAGATGGGCCCGTTCCTGGAGGCGAGCGACCTGCTCTACGGCGGCCCCTGGGTCGCCGAACGCCTCGCCGACCTGCAGGAGTTCCTCGACACCCACCCCGACGACGTCCTGCCCGTCACCCGCGCGGTGATCGAGCGTGGCCGCGACGTCACCGGGGTCGACGCGTTCCGGGGTGTGCACCGGCTGCAGGAGCTGCGCGCCTGGTGCGACCGGCTCTGGGACCGCGGTGACGCGCTGCTGCTGCCGACCGTCCCCACGACGTTCACGCGCGCCCAGATCGCCGAGCAGCCCGTGGCCCGCAACCTCGTGCTGGGCCGCTGGACGCAGTTCGCGAACCTGCTCGACCTCGCCGCCGTCGCCGTCCCCACGGGCACGACCGCGGACGGCCGCCCGGCCGGCGTCACCCTCATCGGTCCGGCCTTCTCGGAGGACCGGCTGCTCACGGCCGCACACGAAGTGATCAACCGGGAGGTCGCATGACCACAACGCAGAGCCGAACGGCGACGATCGGCCCGGTCGCCGCCAACCCCTACCCCTGGCCCTTCGACGGGTCGGTCGACGCGGCCCGCACCGCGCTGATCTGCATCGACTGGCAGGTCGACTTCTGCGGACCGGGCGGCTACGTCGACCGCATGGGCTACGACATCTCGCTCACCCGCCGGGGCCTCCCAGCCACGGCGGCCATGCTCGCGCACGCCCGCGCGACGGGGATGCTCGTCGTCCACACCCGCGAGGGCCACGCGCCCGACCTCTCCGACCTGCCCGCCAACAAGCGCTGGCGCAGCGCGCGGATCGGCGCGGAGATCGGGAGCCCGGGCCCCACCGGCCGGATCCTGGTGCGCGGGGAGCCGGGCTGGGAGATCGTCCCGGAGGTGGCGCCGATCGAGGGCGAGGTGCTGCTCGACAAGCCCGGCAAGGGCGCGTTCTACGCCACCAACCTCGATCTCGTGCTCCGGACCAGGCCGATCACCCACATCATCCTGACCGGCATCACCACCGACGTCTGCGTGCACACCACCATGCGCGAGGCGAACGACCGCGGATACGAGTGCCTCATCCTCTCCGACTGCACCGGCGCCACCGATCCGTCCAACCACGACGCGGCCCTGCACATGGTGACCATGCAGGGCGGCGTGTTCGGCGCAGTAGCCACGTCCACCGCCGTGATCGAAGGAACCACGTGAGCACCACAGTGAAGGCCGATCCCTATCCCTTCGAACTCGACCCGTCGACCACCGCCCTGGTGATCATCGACATGCAGCGCGACTTCGTCGAGCCCGGCGGCTTCGGCGAGACGCTCGGCAACGACGTGTCGCTGCTGCAGTCGGTCGTCCCGCCGCTGCAGAAGGTGCTCGCCCGGGCCCGCGAGCTCGGGATGACGGTGATCCACACCCGCGAGGGCCACCTCCCGGACCTGTCGGACTGCCCACCCGCCAAGCTCACCCGCGGCGAGCCGAGCCTGCGGATCGGCGACCCCGGGCCCAAGGGCCGGATCCTCGTCCGCGGCGAGTACGGCCACGACATCATCGACGACCTCGCTCCCGCGCCGGGCGAGCTGGTGATCGACAAGCCGGGCAAGGGCTCGTTCCACGGCACGGCGTTCGGCGCCGAGCTGGAGGCCAGGGGGATCACCCAGCTGGTCGTCACCGGCGTCACCACCGAGGTGTGCGTGCACACCACGGTCCGCGAGGCCAACGACCGCGGTTACGAGTGCCTCGTGCTGTCGGACTGCACCGGCTCCTACTTCCCCGAGTTCCACCGGGCGGGCCTGGCCATGATCGCCGCGCAGGGCGGCATCTTCGGCTGGGTCGCGCCTTCCGACGCACTGCTCACCGCGCTCGTCCCCCAGGAGGTTCAGGCATGACCACCGTCGAGAAGGAACCGATCAAGCTGTCCTGGTGGGTGTCCGGTGACACCAACGCCTTCTTCGGCCTGGGCTTCAACACCCTGGTCAACGTGCTGGTGCTGTCCGGGCTGTGCATCGGGGTCGTCAAGATCCCCGGCACCGAGGTGTTCGGGGTGATCCTGCCCGGGCTCGGCGTGCAGCTGCTGATCGGCAACGTGTACTACACGTACCTGGCGCGGCGGCTGGCGATCAAGGAGAACCGCACCGACGTCTGCGCGATGCCCTACGGCCCGTCGGTGCCGCACATGT
>CAXTTN010000275.1:0-7557 GCA_964247105.1 uncultured Pseudonocardia sp. | reverse complement strand
AATTCACCGACGACGGCGCCGGTCTTGGTGACGACGTAGTGAATCGAGTTCAGCGTGATGCCCGCGACGGGCTGCAGGCTGAGACCGACGGAGCCCTTGGCGCCTTCGTTCTTGGCGGGGCTGTTCGTGCCAACATCATTGCTGGAGCAGCCTGCGACGACGCCGCCTGCGACTGCTGCGATCAGCGCGAGCGATCCTACTTTGGCTAGCAACTTCATTACGAAAATCCTCCGGAAATATGGCCGTACGCGCCCGCGGTTTTGTCAGGCGTGACAGGCCCCTATTCAAGCTTTGGGCCAGCGCTGCTCGTTGACCGGATTGAGCATCCAAGCGTCGGAATGGACTGATCAAATCGCGTGTTTCACGGTCGTCACCTCGGGATCGCGGCATTCGAAAATCGAATACCGCGATTCGATTTCAGGAGCTCACTGCGCGAGGCAGCTCACATCGACGTCGAAGTGACCGAAGCAGCCGCTCGAATCACGCGCGCTGAGCCGCAACGTACGAGGGCCCGGGTCGCCACAGCGGTACGTCGTGTACGGTTGCTCGGGTCGCGAGAACGTCCCCGAATCAGCACTCCACGCGTACACGAGCGAATCGGGATTGCCATCCGGATCGGTGGCTTGCACGAACACCGCGGCGTCGACCGCGGGCGGGATCTCGCCGGGCAACACCAAGTAGCCGCGGAACGTCGGGCACACGTTGACACGCGGAGTCACGTCGGCGGCCGCGTGCGCGTCGGCGTCGTTACTGGGCGTGAGGCGTGCGCCTTCCCCGGAGCCACAGCTGCACAGGATCGACAAGCACGACGCGACGAGGACGGCTCGCATCGCTCTCGGCTCAGGGGATCCGCTGCAGCAATACGTCGTCGAACAAGGCGTCGAGCTTTGCTTGCGACACCGGCTTGGCCGCTACCAAGCGCAGCAGCACCGAGCGCGAGCCAGCCGGCACGTACACCTGATCACCGACCACCGACCACTGATTGGTGAGGGCCGTAGTGCCAGGGCTAGCGGCGCTCAAGAACGTGCCACTACAGCCCGAATTGGCGAAGAACCAAAGGTTGAGCCCGGCCTCACCCCCGCCTTGTCCACTGGGCAGAAATACCCGCGCCGCAACGCGATATTTCGATTCGGCGACGATCTCGACGCACTGCTCGCTGCCGGTCATGGCCAAGGTCGCGCCGTTCGCGGTCGGTAAGCCGTTCGAAACGAGCAGCGATCCGGAGTTGGCCTTGCCGAGCGCGTCGCGCGCGTCCCAAGCTTGCGTCAGCGAAAGACCGGCTTGCCAATGCGCAGCGTCCAGATCGAAGCGCGAATTTGCGATCACGGTCTCGGTGCAATCGTCGACACCGTTCGAGTCGATGTCGCCACACGGGAAATTGCCCGGCGCTCCCGCGCTGCCGACGACTCCGGCGCTGCCCGAGCTCGTGCGCCGCGTCCCCGACGTCCTGCTCCTCGTCGGCAGCGACCACTTCCACCAGCTGTGGCTCGACAACATGCCGCAGTTCCTCGTCGGCAAGGCGCCCTTCTACGACGCCAACTGGTACAACGAGGAACGCGAGTTCGGCCTGCCGCGGATGCTGCTGAAAGGCCACGAGGAGCTGTCGGCGCACATCCTGCGCGGCGGCCTCGACGCCGACTTCGACCTCGCGTTCTCCAACGAGCTGCGGATCGACCACTCGGTCACGTGCCCGATCATCACGCTGCGCCCGCAGGCCGACCTGCCGATCGTGCCGATCTACACCAACATCTTCGCCCCTCCCCTGCCGCAGCCGAAGCGGTTCGTGCAGCTCGGGCGCACGATCCGGGAGCTGGTGGAGTCATGGCCGTCCGACCAGCGGGTGGCCGTGATCGGCACCGGGCACCTGTCGCTGGAGCTGGGCGGGCCGCGGCAGTTCGGCCCGCACGGGCCCGATCCGCAGTTCGACCAGAAGGCCGTCGGCTGGATCGCGTCCGGTGACATCGAGGGCTGCCTCGCCGAGGTGACGCTCGACAGCCTGCACCTGCCCGGCAACGCCACCCACGGCTTCATGGACTTCATGCTGATGATGGGCGTCGCGGGCGAGGGCCGGAAGGCCGACTACGTCGACACGTACGACCTGTTCCACACCATGGAGGCGTACTTCACCTGGTACCCGGAGCCGTCATGAGCGAGCTTGCGAGCGAATCATCGACACAGCGCTCCCGCGAAGCGTCGTCCGAGCGCAGCGAGGACGTGCGATGAGCAAGTACCTGCTGAACAAGTTCCTGTTCACGGTCGACCGCGACCCCGACCTCGTCGAGCGCTACCGGTCGGACCCCGCCGGGACGGTGGCCTGGTGGGAGGCCCAGGAGGCCAACCGTAGTCTCCACTGCACCGGCGACGAGCGCTCCACCTGGCTGGCGTTCGACGACACCGAGCGCGCGGCGCTGCGCGAGCACGACTACCCGGCGCTGTTCGAGCTGGGCGCCCACCCGTTCCTGACGCTGACGCTGTTCATCGCGATGTTCGAGCGCGACCACGAGGGACTGGGCTTCCAGCTCGAGTACGCCCGTCGCGTCGCGCACGTGCCGATGCCCTACCCGGACATCGCGACGTGACCCCGTCGCCGGTGGGAGCCGCGCCCCCGTCCTGCGCTCACACCCCCCACCCATCGCGAAACCCCCCGTCGGGCGGGGGTGTGAGCGCGGTTCGGGGGGTGTGAGCCGAAGGCAAGGGGGTGCCGGCGAGCCGGGTCAGGCGGGCGTCGCGTAGACGACGATGTTGTCGGTGTAGCTGCGCAGCCTGCGGTCGAACGCGCCGCCGCAGCTGATCAGCACCAGCCGCGGCCGCCCGACGTCGGCGAACACCTCGGCGGGCAGCTCCGGCTTCGCGTAGTGGCGCACCGCCTCGACGACGTAGCCGCGCTCGCCGGCGGCCGTGCGGAGCGACACCGCGTCGCCGGGGCGCATGCGGGCCAGGTGGAAAAGCGCGCCGGGGCCGGTGTCCCACGCGTCGACGTGGCCGGCCAGCACGACCGTCCCGGTCGACGCCCCCGGACGCGCGCCGTCGCGCCACCAGCCGACCACGGACGGGTCGTCGGGGACCGCCAGCGCCAGGCCGTCGACGCCGACCGGCACGACCGGGGCGTCGACGCCGATGGCGGGCGCGTGCAGCCGGGTCGGCGGTGACGCGGCGATCGTGGGCGCGACCCGCGGCCGCATCGTGGCAGGCGTGGTTACCGTCGTGGTGACGACCGGAGCGGGCTCCGGGACGGCGCCGGCCGCCACGTCGTCCGGCGACGGGACGAGCGCGACGCCGATGGCGGCCGCGCCGGCGACGACGGCCATCCAGGGCAGCGGGCTGCGCGGGCTCACCGCGCGCGGCGCCGCACCAGCGCCGCCGCGCCGCCGACCAGCAGCACCACCCCGATGATCCCCAGCAGGAGCCGCGCCCCGAACGATCCGTCGTCGGCCTCGCCCCCGGACCCGGCCGGCACGGCCGTGGGCGGCGCGACGGCCGTGGGCGCCGCCACGACCGGCGGCCCGGCGGTGGACGGCCCGGTGGTGGACGGCCCGGTGGTGGACGGCCCGGTGGTGGACGGCGGCGACCCGCCCGTGGTCGACGGGCCGGCGGTGCCCGAGGGCAGGCCCCCGGTGCCCGGCGGCACGGCCGCGGGACCCGAGGGAGAGGTGGTGCCCGGCGGCGCGGCGCCGGTCGGGACCGTGCCGGTCGGGACCGCGGGGGTCGTCGGGGCGACGGTCGTTCCCGGGTTCGACGGCGAGCAGGCGAACACCGCGATCAGGATGACCAGGGCGGTCACGACGGCGGCAACGATCACGCCGATCATCCCCCGCGGTTGGCGGGGCCGGGGCCGGGGCCCGGGCGAGGGCAGCGGCGGTGGCCCGGATCCGTAGGTCATGGCGGCCTCCCCCGATGCGCCGAGCGGTTCGATGGTAACCCGATTTCGCGGCCGTTCCCGGACAATGCTGCGGGCCGGACCGGATCAGGCTGACGACGTCCGCGGGCGGCGGCCTGCGACGGCCGCTGTGGGAGCATGGCGCCATGGCGATCGCCGCCGCGGGGGACGGTTCCGGGCCGGGCCCGATCCCGAGCTACAGCGTCGTCGACGAGCTCATCGAGCGGGAGCCGCTCGTGGTCGGGGCGGACACCCCGGTCGGCGAGGTCGCCGCGCTGATGACCGAGCGGAACGTCCCCTTCGCCGTCGTCCCGGTCGGGGCCGGGCGCTTCGGGCTCGTCACCGACGCTGTGCTGCGTTCCCGCGTGCTCGTCACCGGCCGGCCGGCCGGGACGCCGGTGCACGAGATCATGGACCTGACGGCGCCGGTGGCCGTACTGGGCGACTCCGCCGCCGAGGCGCTGATGCGCCTGCTCGAGCGGGACGCGAAGTTCCTGCTCGTCACCGACCGGGCCGGGGAGCTGCGGGGCGTCGTGACCCCCCGCGACTTCGCCGTCTCCCCGACCGCGGTCGGGGCGTCGCTGGACGAGCAGCTGCGCCGGGCCACCGGCGTCGACGAGCTGGCCGCCTGCGCCGCCCGGGTGCCCCCGATGCTCGGCGACCTGCTCGCGCGGGGCCTCGCCGCCGGCAAGGTCATCGCGCTGCACTCCGCCTTCCTCGACACGATCATCCGGAGGGCCATCGGCCTGGTGTTCGCGCAGCACCCGGAGCTCTCCGTGGACGCCTTCACGTGGCTGTCCCTCGGCAGCAACGGCCGGCGGGAGGCGGTGCTGAGCTCGGACGTCGACTCGGCGGTCGCCTTCGACGACGCCGTGACGGGCGAGGAGATCGTGGCCTACCGGGCCGCGCTCGCGGAGGTCTCGGGCGTGCTGGCCACGGCCGGCCTCAGCGCGGACGGCCACGGCACGTCGGCGCACCGGCCCCTGTTCTCCCGCACCAATGCCGAGTGGCACGCGGCGGGCGAGCAGTGGCTGGCCGATCCGGTCGAGCACAACGGCGCGATGATGACCTCCCTGCTGGTGGACGGGCGGCCGATCCACGGCGACCCCGGGCTGCCCGCGGTGATCCGCGTGTTCTCGGACCTGCGCGGCCATCCGGGCACGATGCGCCTGCTGCTGCGGGAGTCGTTGGCGCGGCGGGCGAGGCTGCGTTCGGCCTGGGGGATCCTGGCGGGTCGGCCGGACACCTTCGACATCAAGGCCCACGCCCTGCTGCCCGTGGTGAACATCGCCCGCTGGTCGGCGCTGAGCGTCGGTTCGGCGGTGCTGCCGACCACCGAACGGCTCCGGGCGGCGGCCGGATCGGCCATGCTGCCCGACGAGGCGGCCGACATCCTCGTCGAGGTGTTCGACGTGCTGCAGCGCCTGCGGCTGCGCTACCAGCTCGCGCAGTACCGGGCCGGGGAGCGTCCGACCGACGTCGTCACGCTCAGGCGGCTGTCCCCCATCGACCGCAGCGTGATCGCGCAGGCGGTGCGGGAGATCGCCGCCGTCCAGCGCCGGATGGACAACGTGGCGCAGTTCGTGGCCGTCGAGGAGTGGGCCGTGCCGGAGCGGGGCTGACCCCTCCCCACCGGCGGGGAGGGGCCAGGCCGCTCAGGCGCTGCCGGGCGTCGGCGGCCGGGGCAGCGAGTAGCCCGACGGCGCCACGGTGATGTTCAGCGCTGCGGCCCACGACCCGTCGGCCACGTACTGCTTGAGCGCGGCGTTCACCTGCTCGACGAGCGCGCTGTCGCCCTTCTTGACCCCGACCCCGTAGGGCTCGTCGGAGAAGCCCTTGCCGACGAGCCTGAGGGCCCCGCGGTACTGGGGCTCGGCGGCGAAGCCGGCCAGGATCACGTCGTCCGTCGTCACCGCGTCGACCTCGCTCCTGGCCAGGGCCTGCACGCAGTCGACGAACCGCGGGAACTCCTTGAGGTTGATGCGGCCCTGGTAGAACTTCAGCACGTTGGCCGCCGACGTCGTGCCGGTGACGCTGCAGAGGTCCTTGCCGTTCAACGTCTCCGGGCCGGTGATCTCGTCGTCGTTGCGGCGGACCAGCAGGTCCTGGTGGGCCAGGAAGTACGGCCCGGCGAAGTCGACGAGCTGCTTGCGGCCGTCGGTGATCGTGTAGCTGGAGAAGACCAGGTCGACGTCGCCGCTCTCCAGCAGCTTCTCGCGGTTCTCCGGCGTGGCCTCCTTCCAGGTGATCCCGGACTCGGGCACCCCCAGCGCCTTGGCCACGTACTTCGCGGTCTCGACGTCGAAGCCGCTGTAGGTGTCACCGTCCTTCAACCCGATGCCGGGTTGGTCGAACGAGATCCCGATGGTGAGCGTGCCGTCGGTGGTGGCTCCGGGGACGGGTGCGGGGGTCGGGTTCGGCCCCGCGCTCGCGCCGCCGCACCCGGTGAGGGTGATCCCGAGCAGCGCCGCCACGGCCACCGCCCGCCGAAGGTGACCCATCAGGATTCCTTCCCGTCGTGCTCGGCCACGTCGTGCTCGGCCACGTCGAGGTCGTCGGGAGAGACGCCGGCCCCGTAGGTCGGCCCGTCGTCGGACCAGACCGGCCCGATCCGGTTCCCGGTGTTCGCGACGACCGCCGGCTTGACCAGCCGCCAGCCCAGCGCCAGCAGCAGGGCGAGGATCGGGATCCCGAAGACGACCACCAGGAACGTGACCTTGTGGGCGAGGTACGGCGAGGCCTGCCAGCCCGAGATGGCCAGCCCCACCACCACCAGGGCCAGGAAGCCCAGCCCGATGTAGCTGGTGTAGGGGGATCCCGGCATCTGGAACGGGCTGGCCGGGATCACGCCGCGGTTGCTCAGCTGCCGCAGCCGCAGCTGGCAGGCGAAGATCGTGCCCCAGGTGAACACCACGCCGATCGCCGCCGCCTCCAGGGCGATCTCGAACGCGTCCGGGACCAGGAAGTTCAGCAGCGAGCCGAACACGAAGACCACCGACGTCAGGAGGATGCCGGCCCACGGCACACCCTGCTTGCTCATCTTCAGCGTGAACTGGGGCGCCTGCTTGCTCATGCCCAGGCTGCGCAGCACCCGCCCGGTGGAGTACAGCCCCGCGTTCAGGCTGGACATGGCGGCGATGATGAGCACGATCTGGATCACCGTGCTCATCCAGGTCAGGCCCAACCGCTCGAAGACGGTCACGAACGGGCTGGTGCCCGACTTGAACTCGCTGGTGGGCAGCATCGAGACCAGCAGCAGGATCGAGCCGACGTAGAACACCGCGATCCGGAAGATGACCGCGTTGACCGCCTTCGGCACCTCGGTCTTCGAGTCCTGCATCTCCCCGGCGGCCACGCCGACCATCTCGATGGCGGCGTAGGCGAACACGACGCCGGACATCGCCAGCAGCGGCCCGTACCAGTTGAAGTCACCGCTGGCGGGCCAGAAGCCGCCCGGGTTGCTCCAGAGGTTCTGGAACCCGGCGGTGTGCCCGCCGATGCTGAAACCGCCGATCACGACCACGAGCCCGACGACCAGGAAGACCACGATGGCGCCGACCTTGGCGATCGCCGCCCAGAACTCGAACTCGCCGAAGGCCTTGGCCGAGAGCAGGTTCACCACCAGCACCACGGCGAGCGCGATGAGCACGGTGGCCCAGGTGGGCATCAGCGGGAACCAG
>CAXTTN010000274.1:0-7665 GCA_964247105.1 uncultured Pseudonocardia sp. | reverse complement strand
GCCCACCTGTGCGGGGGCCGGTGCGGCGGGTGCCGCGCCCGGTGCGAACCCGGTCAGGGACGCGAGCACCTCGTTGGCCCGCGTGTGGCCGCGGCTGATCGCCACCGTCGACGCCGTGACCGCCTCGACCGCGGCGAGCACGGACGGGTCGAGCGGCGCCTCGGCGGGCTGGCGGCCCAGCACCGCGACGAGTCCCTCGGTGATGCGCAGCTGGCTGTCGAGGTAGCGCGTGTGCAGGTCCATGTGACCGGCGGCGTGGTCGGCCGGGTGGCCTGCGCCGGGCGCGGCCGGCACGGGGGGCGCGGGGACCACGGGCGCCGGTACGGCGGCCGACGGCTCGAGCCGCGCGACCGGGGTGGGAGCCGGCGCGACGGGCGTCGGGGCCACCGGCACCGCGACGCGGTAGCCGTCGCGCAGCGCGGCCCGGTAGGCCTCCTCGCGGGCGGGCGGGCGGTGGGTCATGCCGGTCAGGGTCACCGTCATGCCCTGCGGCGCAACGGGTTCGAACGGCGCGGCGGCGTGCCGGTTGAGCCCGGCCAGTGGCGCGCCGAGCACCGCGAGCCGGACCGCGGCGCCCACCAGCGCCGCGGTCGAGTCCCCGGAGGGTCCGGCGTCGGTCGGGATCGCGATGACGTCCTCGCCCAGCGTGCGCCGGGCGAGCCCGGTGAGCACCTGCCGGGGCCCGAACTCCACCAGCACGGTGACCCCGGAGTCGGCGAGCCGGCGCAGTCCCGCCGCGAACTCCACGGGCCGGCGCAGCTGCTCGGCCAGCACCGCGCGGTTGCCGTCGACGTCGTCGCCGTAGGAGGCGCCGTCGGTGTTCGCGACGAGCAGACCGGCCGGTCGACGGACGTCCACGTCGGACAGTGCGGCGCGGAAGGCGTCCACCGCGTGGCCGACGGCGTCGGTGTGGAACGCCGCGGCCACGGGCAGCGGGCGGGCTCGGGGGCCCAGCGCCTCGACGGCGGCGGCCACCGCGGCGGTCGGGCCGCCGATGACGACCTGGTCGGGGGCGTTGTCGTTGCAGACCGTCACCCCGGGGTGGGCGTCCAGCAGCTCCTCGACCTCGGCGCGGCCGGCGGCGACCGCGGCCATGGAGCCGGCGTCGTAGTCGGGCCGGTCCGCGGGTGGGGCCATGGCGACGCCGCGGGCGCGGGCCAGCCGCACCAGGTCGTCGTCGCCGAGCGCACCGGACGCCCACAGCGCGACGAGCTCGCCGAAGCTGTGGCCCAGGAAGGCCGAGCATTCCAGGCCCAGCTCGCGCAGCACCCGGAACTGGCCGGCGGCGAGCGCGCCGATGGCGGGCTGGGCGAACTCGGTGCGACGCAGCGCGGCCTCGTGGTCGGCCGTGTCGCCGAACAGCGGCGGCGGGAACACCACCGGCGCCAGCGCGCCGCCGGACGCGGCGTTGGCCGCGTCGAACGCGGCCCCGACGGGCGGCAGGTCACAGGCGGCGCGCAGGCCCATGTCCACGTACTGGCTGCCCTGGCCGGCGAACAGCGCGCCGACCGTGACGTCGGGCATCGCACGGCGTCGGTAGTGGATGCCGCGGGGGTGCGTGGCGCTCTCCCCCGCGACCAGGTCGATCGCGAGGGCCCGCAGCTCCGCGGCCTCGCCGTCGGTGCGCGAGACGAAGCCGACGCGGGCATGGTCGGCGGGCACGGCCTCGTCCGGCGCGGGCGCGCCCGAGCGCAGCAGCGCGACCAGCGCGTCGGGGTCGGGCGCGTGCCAGACGTGCGCGCGGGCGCCGCGGTGCAGCACGGCGGCCCGGTCCGCACCCGCCTCCTGCAGCACGACGTGGAAGTTCGTGCCGCCGAAGCCCATCGCCGACGCGGCGGCGCGGCGCGGGCGGCGGGGGTCGGCGATCCACGGACGGACGCGGGTGTTGAGGTAGAGCGGGGAGCCGGCGCCGATGGCGCGGTTCGGGGTCTCGACGTTGATCGTCGGCGGCAGCACCTTGTGGTGGAGGCCCAGGGCCAGCTTCATCAGGCTCGCGGTGCCCGCGGCGCCCTTGGTGTGGCCGATCTGCGACTTGACGCTGCCGATCGCGGCCGACGCCGCGGGCGCGCCCTCGAGCACGGCGCCCAGCGCGGTCAGCTCGGTGCGGTCCCCGACGGCGGTGCCGGTGGCGTGGCCCTCGAACAGCCCGACGGAGCCCGGCTCGCAGTCGGCGTCGACGTAGGCGCGGCGCAGCGCGAGCTCCTGGCCCGACGCGCGCGGGGCGTAGATGCTGCCGAAGCGGCCGTCGCTCGACGAACCGATGCCGCGGATCACCGCGTAGACGCGGTCGCCGTCGCGCTCGGCGTCACCGAGCCGCTTGAGCGCCAGCATGCCGATGCCCTCACCGACGAGCGTGCCGTCGGCGGTGTCGTCGAACGGCTTGATCCTCCCGCCCTTCGACAGGGCGTGGGTGCGGGAGAAGCACATGAAGCCGAAGATCGTGTTCTCGGTGTCGCAGCCGCCGGTGATCATCAGGTCGGCGCGGCCCTCGGTCAGCTCGCTGCACGCGAGGCGCAGCGCCGAGAGCGAGCTGGCGCACGCGGCGTCGACGGCGCAGTTCATGCCGCCCAGGTCCAGGCGGTTCGCGATGCGGCCGGCCGTGACGTTGCCGAGCAGGCCCGGGAACGTGTTCTCCTCCCACGGCGGGAAGGCCAGCAGGTACTTCTCGGCGATGGCCTCCGCGTCGGCGTCGGAGAGACCGCAGCTGCGCACCACCTCCTTGAGCACCGGCGTCTCGAGGCGGGCGGCCATCGGGTGGGTCAGCGGCATCGGGCCGGTCACGCCGAGGACGACGCCCGTCCGGGCGGGGTCGTACCACGGCGAACCCGTCGCACCGGCGTCCCGGAGGACGTCCCGGGCGACGATCAGGCTCAGCAGCTGGACGGTGGTGGTCACCTCGAGCTGGTTGGGCGGCATCCCGAACTCGCCGGGGGAGAACTCGGTGGCGGGGATGAACCCGCCGCGGGTGCAGTAGGTGGTGTCGGGGCGCGCCGGGTCGGCCGAGGGCTCGGGGTCGAAGTAGTCCTCCGGCCGCCAGTGCGTCTCGGGGACGTCCGACGTGCAGTCGACGGCGTCGACGATGTTCTGCCAGTAGTCACGGTAGTTCGCGGCGTTGGGGAACAACCCGGCCATACCCACGATGGCGATCGGTTCAGCGGCCGGCCGCCGGTCGGATCGTGCGGTCGCGTCGGTCACCGGAATCTCTTTCCGTTGGCATTGTCAGAATTGTTGCGGAGGGGTTTCACAGGGTTCTCCGTCACAGTGCTGCCGGCGCACTCGTCGCGAGCATCGTCGCGATCTCGACCGCGATCGTGCGGTGCCCGAGAGTGGACGGATGAATGCCGTCCGGGTACCACATCGCGGCGTCGCGGGTCAGTTCCGCGGTGGCGAGGCCGTAGCGCAGGACACCCCGTTCCGCGCACAGCTCGGCGAGGAAAGCGTTGGCCTCGTCGAAGCGCCCACGCAGCAGCGTGCGGGTCTCCTCGGGCAGGCCGGGGATGCGGCCGGGGATGTCGGGGTAGTCGTGGGTGAACACCGTGCGGCCGGGGGCGGTGACCGCCTCGACGATCGTGCGGAGGTTCTCCCGGAACCGGTCCGGGTCGTAGGCGCGAACGAGGTCGTTGCCGCCGACGGCGACGCCGAGCAGCGGCGTCTCCACGCCGGCGATCCGCGTGAGCTGCGTGTCGACGACGTCCTGGGTGAGCGCCCCGTAGGCCCCCAGGTTGAGAACGGACTCCTCGGCGATGCCCAGCAGCCGGGCCGCCCGCGGCACCCAGCCGACGAACGTGCCGCCGGGCCCGGGGTCGCCGCGGCCCTCGGCGAAACTGTCGCCGAGGACGACCATCTGGTAGGTCATGCCCGGCCCTCCCCGGCCGGCGACACGGCGGGGGCGGTCACGCCGCCACCCCGGCACCCGACATGATCCGCGCGACGTTCTCCGGCGCGAAGAACTCCTCCCCGGTGATGCCGCCGCCGACCATCGTGAAGAACTGCGTGGTCGCGGCGTCGTCCATGCTCACGGCCTTGACCAGCGCCGCGAGCTGCGGGGTGAGCTCCAGCTCGGAGATCATCGTGGTGAAGTCGTAGCCCGAGCGGCTCTCGGCGTCGCGCTCGGCCTGGTAGTCGGCCAGCGCGGCGGCCATCGGACGCTCACCGGTCAGACCGGAGTGGATCCGCCCGGCCAGCATCTCGGTGTGCACGAAGCAATCGGAGATGCCCTTACCGGTGAACGGGTCCTTGTGGTACCCGGCGTCGCCGACGAGCGCCCAGCCCGGCCCCTGGCTGACGCGGTAGAAGTTGTCGGCGTACCGGATGCCGTGGAAGCCCTCGACCTGGGTGGCGTCGCGGACCTGGTCGGCGATCGACGGGTCGATGGTGCGGATGATCTCGTGGAAGTTGCCCGCCACGTCGCGGCGGAACTCACCGAACCGGTCGCGGCGGCGCATCACGGCGACGAGCGTGTTGCCGTCGTTGGTGGGCCAGGCGCCGAACTGCTCGCGGTCGCCGATGCGGCTGTGGAACTGCACGTCCATGCCGGTGAAGTAGCTGTAGTAGATGAAGCAGGCCGCGGGCACGGTGTTGTACGTCTCGGCGCCCACGGCGTCGGCCACCAGCGAGCCGCGGCCGTCGGCCCCGACCACCACGGTGGCCCGCTCCTCCACCTCGCGGCCACCCGCCTCGCGGCCCCGGACCCCGACGACCCGGCCGTCGGAGAACACCAGCTCGGTGACGGTGAAGCCGAGCCGCACCTCGGCGCCCGCGGCCTCCGCGGCGTCGAGCAGGATCGGGTCCAGGGCCGTGCGGCGGGGCGCGATCGTGGACGTGATGCCGTCGATCGGGCCGGCGAAGCCCTGGATGGCGGCGTCGCCGAAGGACACGGTCATGGTGGTGATCGGGGTGACCCCGGTGGCCAGCACCTCGTCGAGCAGGCCCCATCGCTGCAGGCGGGAGAGCCCGTACTGCTGCAGGTAGTGGGTGGAGACGGTGTCCGCGGGCAGGGCCGTGCGGTCGAGGACCAGGACGCGGTGGCCCCGGCGCGCGAGCAGCATGGCGAGCGGCGAGCCGGCGCACCGGGCACCGACGACGATGGCGTCGTACATGTCGACGTGTACTCCTCGGTTGGGAATCGATCACCGAACGAACGCGGCGGTGCAATAAGGTCTACGGGGACCGACAATTTCTGTCAATCGGCGATGGGGCGCACCGATCGCGCCATACCGGCGGCCGATCAACCGTGCCCCCGAGGTGATTCGGACGCATTTGTTTCGGCACCGGTGAACATTCCGTTCACATTCTGTCCACGTCCCGCGGGGCTAATTGACGCATGTCGACCGACGCGAACCCCCTGACCGCAGCCGTGGCCCGGCTCCAGGCCTCCGGCACCGATGTGACGGACCTGGAGCACCTGCGCTCGGTGGTCGACACGATGGTGCCGTTCAACAACTTCGTCGGCGTCCGCATCACCGAGCTCACCCGTGAGCACGCGCTGGCGGAGCTGCCGCTGCGGCCCGAGCTGATGAACCACTTCGGCACCGTGCACGCCGGGGCGATGTTCCTCGTGGCCGAGGTCGCGGGCGCCGGCGCGTTCTCCGGGGCGATGGCCCCGCGGATCACGCAGGTGGAGCGGTTCGTGCTGCGGGAGAGCAGGGAGTCGTTCCTCAAGCCGCCCACCGGCGGCATCCGCGCCCGCGCCACCGTCGACGCGCAGACCGTGGCCGGCGTGCTGGCCCGCCGCGCCGGCGAGCGCTTCGAGCTGAAGGGCACCGCGCTGATGCACGACGACGCCGGGGTGCTGGTGGCGCGGATGGACCTCGACTACGTGGCCTGGGTCACGGCCTGACCGGCTGGCGCGCCACCACCGGGAGGCGGAGGCCGGGGCGCGCGATGTGGACGCGGCCGCCGAACACCGCCGACGCCGCGGCCCGGCGGCGCTCCAGCACCGCCGGGTCACCCGTGGCGAAGTGGGTGAGCACCAGCTCCCCCACCCCGTTCTCCGCCGCGACACCACCGGCGTCGGCGGCGCTGAGATGGCCGTGCGGACCGTGGTCGGTGGCGTCGAGGGTGGCCTCGGCGAGCAGCAGGTCCACCCCGCGGGCGAGACCGGCCAGACCGTCCGCGAGACCGGTGTCGCCGGTGTAGGCGAGCGTCCCCGACGACGACTCGACGCGGGCACCGCAGTTGGGGGCCGCATGGCGCCCCGGGTGCAGCGACACCGCGCAGTCGCCGACGGAGAACTCGACGCCGGACTCGTACTCGCGCACGTCGAAGGCGATGTCGAAGGCCCTGTCCAGCAGCGGGAACGTCAGGACCGGGAACAGCGCGGCCAGCCGGTCGAGCACCGCCCGGCCCCCGACCGGCACGTAGAGCGGCACCCCGGGGGCACTCGCGTCGAGGGCGGCCAGGGCCTGCATCGGCTCGAGGTCGGTCTCGGCGAGGGCGCGGGCGGCGCGGGCGTGCAGGAGGGACTTGCCCAGGGGGAGCAGGTCGTAGCAGTGGTCGGCGTGCATGTGGCTGATCACCACGGCGTCCAGGGACTCGGCGGGCACCACGGCCGACAGGGCCGTCGTGATGCCGGGGCCGCAGTCCAGGAGCAGCCGGGTGCCCGCTGCCCCGACCAGGTAGCCGGAGCTGGGCTGCCCCTCGGCGGGCATTCCGGACCGGGTGCCGAGCACGGTGAGCTGCATGCCCCGACGATCGGCGGCCCCGCCCGTCGGGACAAGGAGCGAAGTCCGTACGCGCGATCCGATCCCGCTATGACGCGGGCGTCAGCCGGTCGATGTCGGGGTCGCGCCAGGTGAACGGGCCGGCCGCGGCCAGGCTGGCCAGGAACGCGTCCACCACCGGTGTGGTCGCGCCGGCCCGCCAGACCGCGTGCAGGGTCAGCAGCGGCACCGGTCCGGTGAGCCGCACCGACACGAGGCCCTGCGTGCTCGCCCGCGCCGCGCGGGCGGCCGAGCAGAAGCCGAGCAGGGGCCGCGCCGCGACGACGACCCCGGTGGCGAGCGGGTCGTCGACCTCCTCGGCGACGTTCAGGCTGCTGCCCGCCCGCGCCGCGGCCCCGGTGATGGCGTCGTACATGGCCGGGCTCTGCTCGCGGCGGAACAGCACGCACGGCCGCTCCCCCAGCTCCAGCATCGAGATCGACTCCCGGTGCGCCCACGGGTGGTGCGGTGCCACGACCGCCACCACCGGCAGCGTCATCAGCTCCCGCGCCTCCAGCTGCGCGGGCAGCGGGCGCCCGTAGACGAACCCGACGTCGAGCTCGTCCTGGACGACGGCCTCCACCTGGGGCCCGCTCCGCCGTTCCCACAGCTGGACCAGCACCTTCGGGTGGTCGGCCGTGAGCCGCGCCAGCGTGGGCGGCAGGACGGTGAGCCCGGCGGGGAAGTTGAACCCGACGTTGACGGTGCCCGAGTGGCCCTGCGCCGCGGCCTTGGCCGCCTCCACCGCCCGCGCGGCCTGCCCCACGATCCGCTCGGCCTCGGCCCGGAACGCCTCCCCCGCCGGGGTCAGCCGCACCTCGTGGGACGTGCGGCTGACCAGCTCCACCCCGACCTCGCGCTCCAGCCGCTGCAGCTGCTGGCTCAGCGACGGCTGCGCGAGGTACAAGCGCGCCGCCGCCCGCCCGAAGTGCAGCTCCTCCGCGATGGCCAGGAACGACACCAG
>CAXTTN010000273.1:0-7694 GCA_964247105.1 uncultured Pseudonocardia sp. | reverse complement strand
CCGGCTGGGACGTCACCAGCCCGGCGTACGTGCTGGAGAACCCGAACGGCAACACCCTCTGCATCCCCACCGTCTTCGTCTCGATGACCGGTGAGGCGCTGGACCACAAGACCCCGCTGCTGCGCTCGCAGCAGGCGATGGGCATCCAGGCCGAGCGCATCCTCAAGCTGTTCGGGCACGAGAGCCCCGACCACGTCGTGTCGTTCTGCGGCCCGGAGCAGGAGTACTTCCTGGTCGACCGGCACTTCTTCGTGGCCCGGCCGGACCTGCTCAACGCCGGCCGCACGCTGTTCGGGGCCAAGCCGCCCAAGGGCCAGGAGTTCGACGACCACTACTTCGGTGCGATCCCGGAGCGCGTCCTCGGCTTCATGATGGACAGCGAGCGGGAGCTGTTCAAGCTCGGCATCCCGGCCAAGACCCGGCACAACGAGGTCGCGCCCGGCCAGTTCGAGATCGCGCCCATGTTCGAGCGCGCGAACGTCGCGTCCGACCACCAGCAGCTGCTGATGACCACCCTCAAGACCGTCGCCAAGAAGCACGGCATGGAGATCCTCTTCCACGAGAAGCCGTTCGGGGGGGTCAACGGCTCGGGCAAGCACGTCAACTTCTCGCTGGGCAACAGCGAGCTGGGCAGCCTGCTCGTCCCCGGTGACACCCCGCACGAGAACGCCCAGTTCCTGGTGTTCTGCGCCGCGGTCATCCGCGCGGTGCACAAGTACTCCGGGCTGTTGCGCGCGTCGGTCGCGTCGGCCACCAACGACCACCGCCTCGGCGCCAACGAGGCCCCGCCCGCCATCATCTCGATCTTCCTCGGCGACCAGCTCGCCGACGTGTTCGAGCAGCTCGCGAAGGGCCCGGCGACGTCGTCGAAGGGCAAGGGCACGATGGTGATCGGGGTCGACACGCTGCCCGTGCTGCCCACCGACCCCGGCGACCGCAACCGCACCAGCCCGTTCGCGTTCACCGGCAACCGCTTCGAGTTCCGGGCGCCCGGCTCGATGCAGACGGTCGCCGCGCCGATGGCCACGATCAACACGATCATGGCCGAGGCGCTCGACTACTGCGCCACCGCGCTGGAGGCGGCGGTCGGGGCCGGCACGGAGTTCGACTCGGCGGTGCAGGACCTGCTGCGCGAGATCATCACCACGCACGGTGCGGTCGTCTTCAACGGCGACGGCTACTCCGAGAAGTGGCAGCTGGAGGCGGCCGAGCGCGGCCTGCCCAACCTGCGCACGTCGCTCGACGCCCTCCCGGAGCTCATCACCGACTCGGCGATGGAGCTGTTCGAGAAGTACAAGGTGTTCAACCACCGGGAGATGCACAGCCGCTACGAGATCGGGCTGGAGCAGTACGCGCTCACCATCGGCGTCGAGGCCCGCCTGACGCTGGAGATGGGCTCGACGCTCGTCCTCCCGGCGGCGGTCCGGTACCAGACCGAGCT
Organism: uncultured Pseudonocardia sp.; assembly: GCA_964247105.1. Lineage (GTDB taxonomy): Bacteria > Actinomycetota > Actinomycetes > Mycobacteriales > Pseudonocardiaceae > Pseudonocardia. The sequence goes on along the minus strand of CAXTTN010000273.1, from coordinate 6,253 downwards.
GGCGGTGAACCTGGGCGCGCTGAAGGCGGCCGGGGTCGAGGCCGACTCGGCGCCGCTCGCCGAGGTGACGGCGCAGGTCACCGAGCTGCGTGCCGCACTGGCCGCGCTCAAGGCCGAGCTGGGGTCGGACGCGGGCGAGACCGCGCTCGCCGAGGCCGAGCACGCCGGCGAGAAGCTGCTCCCGGCCATGGCCGCGGTGCGTGCGGCCGCGGACGTCCTGGAGGGCGTGGTGGCCGACGACCTCTGGCCGCTCCCGACCTACCAGGAGATGCTCTACATCCTCTGACGCACACCACATCGAGCCCGCGCGATGCGGCCTCCCGGCCTACCGGGACAGCATCGCGCGGGCGCGTTGCTGTTCGGGAGGGGCCTGGGGCGCGTCGCGCGGGCGCGTTGCTGTTCGGGAGGGGCCTGGGGCGCGTCGAGCGGGCGCGTTGCTGTTCGGGAGGGCTTCGGGGCGCGTCGCGCGGGCGCGTTGCTGTTCGGGAGGGCTTCGGGGCGCGTCGCGCGGGCTCGTTGCCGTCAGTGGGCCAGGCGCATGGCCGTGGCGGCGCCCTTGTAGATGCCCGCGCGGGTGGTGTCGCGCACCGCCCGCAGCTTCACCCGTCCCGCCGGGCCGCTACCGCTCCAGGTGAGCAGCGTGCGTCCCCACTGCGTGCGGGCCAGCTCCGCCGTGCCCGCCTTCCGCGCCTCGGCCGCCCAGCGGTCGCCGACGTCGTCGTAGCCGTCGCGGTAGGCGAACACCGCGGGGCGGACGTAGGCGAGGCCCGGGTGCAGGCGCGTCATGGTCGGGGCGAAGCGGGCGAGCAGGTCGTCGAGCGCCGCGAAGCGGGCGGTGCGGTTCGAGCTGATGCTCCCGGTGCGCATGAGGCGCATGTCGATCAGATACCGCCGCACACCCCAGAACAGCGGGGTGGACGACTCGGTGCCGATTCGCAGCCACATGTCGAAATCGACGCAGCTGGTGAGGTTGGTGTCGAACAGGCCGACCTCGTCGAAGCAGCTCCGCCGGATCAACAGCGAGCTCCCGTTGTGGGCCGGGTTGTTCTCGACGAGCATCCGCTCGAAGTCGCACGTTCCGCTCGGCTGCCACCGCAGGCCCACGACCTGCCCGCTCTCCAACATCACCCGGGTGTGGGCGAACGTCCCGCCCACCTCGCGCGGTGCGGACACGAGGACGTCGAGCTGGCGCTGCAGGAAGCTCGGGTGCCAGCGGTCGTCGCCGTCGAGAAAGGCGACGAACGGCGTTTCCGCGGCTTTCAGCGCGAGATTTCGCGCGGCGCCCGAACCGGCGTTCTCGGTGGAGACCAGACGGATGCGGGGGTCCCTCAGGGCGCGCTCGCGCACGATCTCGGCGGTGTCGTCGGTGGATCCGTCGTCGACCACGATGTAATCGAGGCGCGATTCTGTTTGGCGGGTCACGGAATCGACGGCTTCACCGATCCAGGGGCCCACATTGTGGGCAGGCGTGATCACTGTGACGAGTGACGAGCCAGCCTGCACGAACTGAACACTAGCAAGGGTCGCGCGGCATCGCGCGCCGGTCGACCCCCGCTTCGGTGACTGTGTGTGACTAGTTGGACCGTTCGGATGGCACCTGCGCAGAAACGGGTGACGCGCGGCGTCGGCTACCCTCTGCCGGGTGTCCTTTGCTGCTCGGGTCATCGTGACCAGAAGGCTTCGCTTCCTCCCGGATCGGCTCTTCGCCGTGGTCAAGCACGCCGTGTTCCAGGGCGAGCTGACCACGCTGCGTAAACCCGTCACGTATTCACAGATGCTGGCGGTCAAGAACCTTCGCGACCAGGGGCCGCTCGTTTCGTCGACGAGCGACAAGTACGCGGTGCGCGAGTACGTGCGGGAGAAGGTGGGGGAGGAGTACCTCATCCCGCTGCTCCAGGTCGTGGACCGGGCGGAGGCGATCGATTTCGACGTTCTGTCCGGTTCGTGCGTGATCAAGGGGGCGCACGGCTGCGACATGACGCTGCTCGTGCGGGACATCGCGACGGCCGACCGGGCCCGGATCCGCGCGACGGTGCGGAAGTGGCTCGACACCGACTTCTACCGTGCCGGATGGCGGGAGACCCCGTACCGCGGCCTGCCGCGCCGCGCCGTCGTCGAGGAGTTCATCGGCGACGGCGTCACCGCTCCGGCCGACTACAAGTTCTTCATGTTCCACGGCAAGCCGGCCATGGTCGTGGTGGATCAGGACCGCTTCACCCGCCACACCTCCACGCTGCTCAGCCCGGACTGGCGTCCCTACCGGGTCACCGGCCGCTTCGAGTTCGCGGCCACCCTGCCCGAGCAGCCGGCGAACTACGCGGAGATGGTCGGGGTGGCGGAGAAGCTCAGCAGCGACTTCGAGTTCGCCCGGGTGGACCTCTACAACGTCGACGGCAGGATCTACTTCGGCGAGATCACGCACAACCCCGGCGGCGGGCTGGTGCGGCTGCGACCGCGCGCGTTCGACCGGGCGCTCGGCGAGCTGTGGCGCAACGGCACGCCGGTGCCGAGCCGGTTCGTCAGCTCCTGATCCGAAGCCAGCGCACGACCGCGGGCGTCACCACGGCGGCCAGCACGACCTCCGTCACGAGTACCGACCAGCCGACGCTCACGAGGCCGAGCGGGGCCGCCAGCGCGGCCGTGCCGCCGAGGATCGCCGCGGCCTGGACGACCTGCATCACTGCGAGCACGCTGGTGCGGTTGTCGAGCCGCATCTTCGTCACGAACAGCGAGACGATCACCCGCGGGAACGTGGAGAGCATCAGCAGCTGCAGCAGGAGCGTCGCGTTGTCGCGGTAGTGCGCCCCGAACAGCTCCAGGACCCACGGCGCGGCCAGCGCGAGGACCACCGCGGCGGGCAGCACGGTGACGCCGATGCGGCGCAGCACCGCGAGGGCGAAGCGGTGGGCCCGCGCGCCGTCCTTGGCCCCCTCCACCACCAGCGACGACGTGATCGCCGTCGACAGCAGGTTCATCGCGGCGAAGATCGTCTGCGCGGGCAGCAGGTAGGCGCCCTCCGCGGGCCCGAGCAGGTGCACCACGAGCACCGGCAGGAACGTGGTCGACAGCTGCGTGGCGACCATCCCGGTGTAGTCGCCACCCATGTACCGGGTGACCACCCGGCGCGTCGGTGTGATCTGCTCGGCCGCCGTCTCGGCCGTGTGCCGGGGCAGGATCCGGCGGAAGACCAGCAGGTTCACCGGGACCAGCAGCGCGATCACCGGCAGCGTCCAGGACGTGAAGACGCCGTGGTCGAGCGACGTGCCCGCGACGACCACCAGCAGGCCGAGCTTGACCAGCCCGTACAGGCCGTTCTCCAGCGGGATCCACGACGACGCGCGCAGGCCGGTCAGCGCCGAGTCCTGCAGGTTGAAGATCGACCATGCCGTCGTGGAGACGACGAACCACGCCGCGAACGGCAGCGAGACGTACAGCGCCGAGCTCGGGGCCAGCACGAAGTGACACCACGCCATGACGGCGGCGGAGCCGACCACGGCGAACCCGGCGGACAGCCCGTACGCGGTGCCGACCAGCCGCGCCGACGCCGTGCCCGCGCGCGGCAGGAACCGGATGAGCGCCTGGCCGAAGTTGAGCTGCGTCAGCGCCGAGACCAGCAGCATCAGCGACACCAGCGCGTTGCCGCGGCCCACCTCCTCGTCGCTGAACTCGTGTGCAGCGACGATCCAGTACAGCAGGCCGAAGCCCGAGTTCACGGCCGTGTTGAGCATCAGCGCGTAGGCGTTGCGGTAGAGCGGCTCCCGCAGCTCGCGACGCAGAGCGCCGAGTCGGGTGGGGCTCACGGCGAACGACGCTACGCTAGGTTCGCCCGGTGAGGATCGCATGTATCGGCGGTGGCCCGGCCGGCCTCTACGCCGCCGTGTTGGCCCGGCTGGGTGGGCACGACGTCACCGTCCTGGAACGCAACCCGGCCGGCGCAACGTACGGGTGGAGCGTCACGTTCGCGGAGAACTTCCTCGACGACCTCTACCGCCATGACCCGGTCAGCGCACGGTCGGTGCACCGCGAGGCGCTGCTCTGGGCCGATCAGGTGGTTCGCGTGGGTGACACGCGGCCGGTGCACCTGGGCGGCAAGTACGGCTACAGCATCAACCGCACGCGGATGCTGGAGGTCCTCACCGAGCGGGCGATCGCGCTCGGCGCCGACGTCCGGTTCGAGACCGGATGCGACGATCCCGACGCGCTCGACGCCGATCTCGTGATCGCCGCCGACGGGGCGGGCAGCCGGCTGCGCACCCGGCACGCCGAGCACTTCGGCACCACGATCGACCCCGGCCGCAACCGCTACGTGTGGCTCGGCACGTCGAAGGCGTTCGACGCGTTCACGTTCGCGTTCGAGCAGACGGCGGCCGGGCTGGTGTGGTTCTACGCCTACCCCTCCTCGCAGGAGGCCAGCACGTGCATCGTCGAGTGCTCGCCCGAGACGTGGGCCGGGCTCGGGCTGGACACGATGGAGCCCGACGCCGGCCTGAGGATGCTGGAGGGGATCTTCGCCGGCCCGCTCGACGGGCAGGCGCTGCTCGGGCCGGTCGGCGGGCCCGTGCAGTGGCTGCACTTCCGTGAGATCCGCAACCGCACCTGGGTGCGCGGCAACCTCGTGCTGATGGGCGACGCCGCGCACACCACGCACTTCGGGGTCGGTGCGGGCACGGTGCTCGCCGTCGAGGACTCGATCGCGCTGGCCGCGGCCCTGCGCGGCTCCGGCGGCGATCTCGCCGCGGCGCTGTCCGCCTACGACGAGGAACGGCGCGCGACGCTGGGGCCGGTGCAGGACACGGCGCGGCGCAGCATGCAGTGGTTCGAGCACGTCGGTGCCGACGAGGGGGCGCACCCCGAGGCCGATCCGGTGCGCTTCGCCTACTCCCTGCTCGACCGCCGCGGCGACCAGCCCGCCTGGCAGTACCAGGTGCACCGGGCCACCCAGATCGACCCGCTGCGCCGCGTCCGGAGGTCGATCACGGCGGCCCGTCGCGTGCGGGCCACCCGCCGTCGCGCGCCCCACGCGTCGGCGGAGTAGAACGATCACCATGCCGCGTTCCGATGTCACCATCACCACACCGGACGGCGTCTGCGCCGCCACCCTGCACACCCCTGACGACACCGGGTCGTGGCCCGCGGTGATCGTCTACCCGGACGCGGGCGGGGTCCGGGAGACGTTCCACGCGATGGCCGACCGGCTGGCGGGGCTGGGCTACAGCGTGCTGCTGCCCGACGTCTACTACCGGGCGGGCGGCTTCGAGCCGTTCGACATCGCCACCGTGTTCTCCGACCCGGCCGAGCGCACCCGGCTGATGGGGCTCGCCGGGAGCCTGGACAACGAGCAGATCATCAGCGACGCCGGGGCGTTCCTGGAGTTCCTGGCCGCGCGGCCCGAGGTCAGCGGCACCGGCGTCGGTACCACCGGGTACTGCATGGGCGGCCGCACGTCCCTGCTGGTGGCGGGCGCCCACCCCGAACGCGTGGCCGCCGCGGCGTCGTTCCACGGCGGCCGCGTCGCCGTCGAGGACGACCCGAGCAGCCCGCACCTGCTGGCCGGCGCCATCAGCGCCACCGTCTACGTCGCGGGCGCGGAGAACGACGGGTCGTTCACCGTCGAGCAGGCCGCACTGCTGGAGGAGGCGCTGGCCACGGCCGGCGTCGTGCACACGCTGGAGTTCTACCCGGCCGCGCACGGCTTCGCGGTTCCCGACAACCCGACCTTCGACAAGGACGCTGCCGAGCGCCACTGGGCGGCGCTGGAGACGCTGTACGCCTCGACGCTCTGACGCGGGCGGTGGCGCTGCCTGTTGGCTACGCCCCCGACGCCACCGGCGCGCGCGTTTCGCCGTGGTGCGTGTGTTGCTGCGCGCGCGTGGGTTGCGCGGCGTGCGCGTGGGCTGGCGCTGCCTGCTGGCTACGCCCCCCGACGCCGGCGGCGCGCGCGTTTTCACGTGGCGCGTGTGTTGCTGCGCGCGCGTGGGTTGCACGGCGTGCGCGTGGGCGGTGGCGCTGTCTGTTGGCTACGCCCCCCGACGCCGCCGGCGCGCTCGTTTTCACGTGGCGCTTGTGTTGCTGCGCGCGCGTGGGTTGCACGGCGTGCGCGTGGGCGGTGGCGCTGCCTGCTGGCTACGCCCCCCACGCCGGCGGCGCGCGCGTTTCCTTCACCGCACACGGTCAGCAACGCGCGCGGCAGTGGCACAATGAACCGTCCTGGGTTCGCGAGAGGCTGAGGTTCAGGCCACTTCGCCCCGTTGGG
>CAXTTN010000272.1:0-7694 GCA_964247105.1 uncultured Pseudonocardia sp. | reverse complement strand
GGGGCCGGGCACAGCTTGGCGATCTCGACGGCGTGGTCGAGGTCGCGCGCCTCGACGACGTAGATGCCGTTGAGGGCCTCCTTGGTCTCGACGAACGGGCCGTCGGTCACCGTGCCGCCACCCTTGATCGTGGTGGCCGTCGTCGAGGGCGCGAGCGCTTCCCCGCCCGCCAGGGACCCACCGAGCGCGAAGACCTGCTCGACGAACTTGCTGTGGGCGTCGACCACCGCGGGCCACGCCTCGGGCGAGATGTTCGCGTAGAAGGCCGGGTCTTCGTAGATGAGGATCGCGTACTTGGCCATGGAACTGCCTCCTGCACTGGGGCGCGGGCCAGCCTGTCCGGCTCCGTCATCAGCTACGACGAACACCCTGCCGCCGGATCGACAGCCAGGCCTGGATCTTCTTCAAGATTATTCCGGCGTTGCCGCCGCCGTGCGTACCGGAGTCCGCTTTGCGTGCTGACGTGCACTCCAGCGGCCCCGAAACGAGTACTCCGGCACGCATAGTGCACTCCGGTACGCACGGGGTGGGGAGGCGGAGCGGGGGTTCCGCGCCGGACGGCGGCCAGCAGCATCGACGCTCTCGGGTGCGGAGCCGGCGGCCTGCCGGGACGTCAGGGCGTCTCGTTGCCCGACCGCCGGGCGAGCGTGCGGGCCGGCGAGCTCGAGCGCGGTGACGTCGTCCATGGTGACCTTGCCGTCCACGGTGACCTTGTCGTCCACGAGTGCCGTTTCCCGGACAACGGGTCGACGCCCGCGAAGACCTTCACGCGGAGGGAGCCGCTGGAGAGCGTCTCGATCTCCCCGCGTTGAGGTCCGGCCGACCGCCGCGAGCTGGCCATGGTGCGAGGTTAGGACGACTCGCACCACAAACAGCACAAAGCGGGCCGGCCCACCTGAGTGGACCAGCCCGCCGAGCTGCGTAGCCCCGACGGGATTCGAACCCGCGCCGCCGCCTTGAGAGGGCGGTGTCCTAGGCCGCTAGACGACGGGGCCCTAGGAGGAAAACACTAGCCGATGGTCTGGTGTGCGTTCCGCTGGGGTACCAGGACTCGAACCTAGACTAACTGAACCAGAATCAGTCGTGCTGCCAATTACACCATACCCCAAGGGGGCCGCGATCACTCGCGCGCGCCCTGCTCCGAAGACTCTAGCGGAGCCCTCCGGCGCGCTCCAAACCGGCCCTCAGGCGGCCGAGGGACCGCTCGCGGCCCAGCAGCTCCATCGACTCGTACAGCGGCGGCGACACCGTCCGCCCGCTGACGGCCACCCGCACGGGCGCGAACGCCTTGCGCGGCTTGAGCTCGAGGCCGTCGATGAGGGTGGCCTTCAGCGAGCCCTCGATCTCGGCCGCCGACCACGTCGGGAGCGCGTCGAGGCCGGTCAGGGCCGCGTCCAGCACGGGGGCGGCGTCGGCGCCGAGGTTCTTGGCCGCGGCCTCGTCCTCCACCGCGAACGCGTCGTCCGGGACGAACAGGAAGGCCAGCATCCGCGCGGCGTCCGACAGCACGACGCTGCGCTCCTGCACCAGCGGCGCGGCGGCGGCGAGCAGGGCGAGCTGATCCTCCGTCGGGGTGCCGGTGATCACACCCTCGGCCGCGAGGTACGGCACGACCCGCTGCGCGAAGTCCTCCACGGGCAGCGCGCGCAGGTGGGCGGCGTTGATGGCCTCGGCCTTCTTGAGGTCGAATCGGGCCGCATTCGACGACACCCGCGAGATGTCGAACGCGGCCGTCATCTCGGCCATCGAGAACACGTCGCGGTCCTCGGCTATCGACCAGCCGAGCAGCGCCAGATAGTTCAACAATCCCTCGGGCAGGAACCCGCGATCGCGGTAGCGGAACAGGTTGGATTCGGGATCGCGCTTGGACAGCTTGCGATTTCCCTCACCCGTGACGAGCGGCAGGTGCCCGTACCGGAACGGGCCGTCCCCGATCCCCACGCGCTGCAGCGCCTCCAGCAGGGCGATCTGCCGGGGCGTCGAGGAGAGCAGGTCCTCGCCGCGCAGCACGTCGGTGACGCCCATCAGCGCGTCGTCGAGCGGGTTGGTGAGCGGGTAGAGCGGGGAGCCGTCGCCGCGGGCGAGCACGAAGTCAGGCACGGTGCCGACGCGGAAGGTGACGTCACCGCGGATCAGGTCGGTGAACGTGATGTCGTGGTCGGGCATGCGCAGCCGGTACACCGGCGCCCGGCCCTCGGCGCGGAAGGCCTCCCTCTCCGCGTCGGTCAGATCGCGGTCGGCGTTGTCGTAACCGAGCTTGGGATCGCGCCCGGCGGCCCTGTGCCGCGCCTCGATCTCCTCGGCCTTCGAGAACGACTCGTAGACCTCCCCGCACGCGATCAGCTTCGCCAGCGCGTCGGCGTAGAGCGGGCCGCGCTCGCTCTGCCGGTACGGGCCGTGGGGGCCGCCGACCTCGGGGCCCTCGTCCCAGTCGAGCCCCAGCCAGCGCAGGGCGTCGAGCAGCGCCTCGTAGGACTCGGCGGAGTCGCGGTTGGCGTCGGTGTCCTCGATGCGGAACACGAACGTGCCGCCGTTGTGGCGGGCGTGGGCCCAGTTGAACAGGGCGGTGCGGATCAGCCCCACGTGCGGCGTGCCCGTCGGGGACGGGCAGAAGCGGACGCGGACGGCGGGGTTCGGGGTGCTCATGGTGTTGCCAGGCTAGCGGATCCGCGCTAAATTCAACGCATGCAGAATAACGAGCGCACGACCTGCCTCGTCGTCGGCGGTGGTCCCGCCGGGATGGTCCTCGGCCTGCTGATGGCCCGGGCCGGGGTCGAGGTCACGGTCCTGGAGAAGCACGCCGACTTCCTGCGCGACTTCCGCGGCGACACCGTCCACGCGTCCACCCTCACGCTGCTCGACGAGCTGGGCCTCGCCGATCGGTTCGCGAAGGTGCCGCACCGGCTGCTGGACCGGATGACCGGCCAGCTCGACGGCGGCTCCATCCAGATCGCGGACATGCGCCGGCTCCCCGGCGCGCACCAGCACATCGCCCTGGTGCCGCAGTGGGACTTCCTCGACATGATCGCCGAGGCCGCGCAGGAGGAGCCGTCGTTCACGCTGCGCCGCAACGCCGAGGTCGTCGGCCTGATCGAGGACGGACCCCGGGTGGGCGGCGTCCGCTGGCGCGACCGCGAGACCGGTGAGGAGCACGAGCTGCGCGCCTCGCTCACCGTCGCCTGCGACGGGCGTGGCTCGGCCGTGCGGGCGGCCGCGGGCCTGGCGCCGCGGTCGTTCGGCGTGCCGATGGACATCTGGTGGTTCCGCCTCCCCCGCCACGCCGACGACCCGATCGGCGGCGTCGCGCGGTTCTCCACCGGCCACTTCTGCGTGATGATCGACCGCGGCGAGTACTGGCAGTGCGGCTACCTCATCCGCAAGGGCAGCGACACCGCGCTGCGCGCCGCCGGCGTCGAGGAGCTGCAGCGGCGCTTCGCCGGGTTGCTCCCGTGGATGGCCGATCGCGTCGGCGCGCTGAAGACCTGGGACGACGTCAAGCTGCTCGACGTCAGGCTGGAGCGCCTCCGCCGTTGGGACGCCGACGGGCTGCTGCTCATCGGCGACGCGGCGCACGCGATGTCGCCGGTCGGTGGGGTCGGCATCAACCTCGCGATCGCCGACGCCGTCGCCACCGCCCGGTTGCTCGCGCCGGCGCTGCGCAGCGGCGGGATCGTGCCGCGGTCGGTGCTGCGGAAGGTGCAGCGCAGGCGGTGGTGGCCCACCGCGTTGATCCAGGGCTTCCAGCGGATCGTCCACAAGGCCGTCATCGGCCCGACCGTGGACTCGTCCGGGGCGCCGCCGACCGCCGTCCACGGCACCGGGCTGCAGCCCGCGCCGCTGTCGTCGGTGCCGCTGCCGCTGCGGCTGGCCCAGCGGTTCCCGGTGCTGCAGGGCATCCCGGCGCGCCTGGTGGCGATCGGCCCCCGGCCCGAGCACGCACCCGAGTGGGCCCGCCGGGCTCCGGCCCGGAGCGGCGCGGCCCGCTGAGGCCGGCCACAACCCACCCGCGAGTCGACCGATCCAGCACGCCGAATTGGCTGATCCGGCACGTGCCGAGACGGCGAACACCGCGTGCCTGTGTGGTCGACTCGCGGTGGGTTGGAGCGGTTCCGGCTGGGCTCAGCGACCGCCGATCGGGAGCTCCGCCAGGACCGGGCGGTGGTCGGACGCCCGGGTGACCGGCACCTCGCTCGTCCCGCCGAACGCGGAGAGGACGTAGTCGATGCGCGCGGTGGGCGCGTCCGAGGGGATCGTCAGGCCGCCACCACCGGGCCGGGTGTCGGCCAGCAGCGCCGTGAGGGTCGTGGCCTCGGGCGCGTCGGGCGTCGCGTTGAGGTCGCCGGTCAGGACCACCGGCTCGGCCGACCCGGCCACGGCCGCGGCGACCACCCGCGCCTGCTGCCGCCGCACCGCCGCGCTGTCGACGTCCAGGTGCGTGGTCATGAAGCGCACCGGCGTCCCGCGGACGTCGACGACGGTCTCCAGCAGCCCGCGCTGCTCCCGCGCGCCGGGCAGCAGGGTGTGGCGCACCGACACGATCGGGAAGCGGGAGAGGATCGCGATGCCGTACTGCCGGCGTGGATCTCCCGGAAGGTCGACGTTGGGCGCGTAGGCCACCCGCATGTCGAGCAGCCGGGCCAGCTCGGCGGGCTGGTCGGCGAAGCCGCTGCGGGCGTCGAAATGGCGGTCCACCTCCTGCAGCCCGACCAGGCTCGCACCGGAGTCACGGATCACCGCGGCCACCCTCGCCAGGTCGACGACGCCGTCGAGGCCCGCGCCGTGCCGGATGTTGAACGTCAGGACCAGCAGCTCGCGGCCCGGACGGGCCAACGCCGCCGGGGCGACCCCGAGGCAGGCCGCGACCGCGACCACCAGCACGAGCAGCGTCCGGCGCATGGTGGGACGTTCGGAGCAACTGCTTGGGCCGGTTCACTCGGCCGACTGCACCCGTTCGTCCAGCACGAAGAACGCCACACCGACGCAGAGGACGGCGCAGGTTGCCCGTCATCCTCGTCGAGGTGCGGGCGGCCACCCGGACTGCAGCATGGTGGCCCTGCTCCAAGCCAGTTGGAGCAGGGCCACCATGCTGCGATTCAGCGCGGGGCCGCCGCCACCGCCGCCCGCGTGCGGAGCGCGGCGTAGGCCAGCGCGTCCACCAGCGCCAGCCAGCTCGCCTCCACGACGTTGCCGTGCACGCCGACCGTCGTCCAGGAAGCAGCGCCGATGCCCGGACCCGCAAGCGATCCGGGGCCGTGGTCGGTCGACTCCACCAACACCCGCGTCACGGCGGCCGTGCCACGGGTCAGGATGCGGACCTTGTAGTCCGACAGCTCGATGTCGGCCAGCCACGGGCAGGACGGCGCGAGCGCCGAGCGCAGCGCCGCGTCCAGCGCGTTGACCGGGCCGTTGCCCTCCTCCGTGGCGATCAGCCGCTGCCCGTCCACGACGACCTTGACGGTGGCCTCGGCCACCACCTCGCCGTCGGCACGGCGCTCGGTGATCACGCGGTAGGACTCCAGGACGAACGGCGCGTCCTCTCTGGACCCGAGCGCGGAGCGCATCAGCAGCTCCAGCGACGCGTCCGACGCCTCGAACGACCAGCCCTGCGCCTCCCGCTCCTTGACCGTGGCGACCACGGAGGAGACGGCGTCGGGATGGCCGGCCAGGTCCAGGCCGAGCTCGGCACCCTTGAGCTCGACGCTGGCCCGGCCGGCCATCTCGGTGACCAGCACCCGCTGCCCGTTGCCGACGACCACGGGATCCATGTGGTTGTACAGCTCCGGGTCCACCTTGATCGCACTCGCGTGCAGGCCAGCCTTGTGGGCGAACGCTGACGTCCCGACATAGGCCTGGTGGGTGTCGGGAGCGATGTTGGCGATCTCGGCCAACGTGTGCGAGGTGCGGGTCAGCTCGCTGAAGGCGCCGTCCGGTAGGACGGGCATGTCCAGCTTGGTCACCAGGTTCCCGACGACGGCGAACAGGTCGGCGTTGCCGGCCCGCTCCCCGTAGCCGTTGGCGGTGCACTGCACGTGCGTGGCGCCGGCCTGGACGGCGGCGACGGAGTTGCCCACGGCGCAGCCGGTGTCGTCCTGGCAGTGGATGCCCAGGCGGAAACCGGTGCGCGCGGCCACCTCCGTCACCACCTCGGCGATGCCCAGGGGGAGCATGCCGCCGTTGGTGTCGCACAGCACCGCGACGTCGGCGCCGCCGGTCACGGCCGCCTCCAGCACGCGCAGGGCCGTGTCGGGGTCGTACGCGTAGCCGTCGAAGAAGTGCTCGGCGTCGAGGAAGACGCGGCGCCCCTCGCCGGTCAGGAACGCGACGGTGTCGGCGACCATCGCGCAGTTCTCCTCGACGGTGGTGCGCAGCGCCCGTTCGATGTGGCGGCGGTCGGCCTTCGCGACCAGCGTGACGACCGGCGCCTGCGCGTCGAGCAGGGCCCGGACCTGCGGGTCGCTCGCCGCCGTGAGCCCCGCACGCCGGGTCGCGCCGAACGCCACCAGCGCCGCGTGGCGCAGGTCGAGCTCGGCCGCCCGCGCGAAGAACTCGGTGTCCTTCGGCAGCGCGCCCGGCCAGCCGCCCTCGATGAAGCCGACGCCGAGCGCGTCCAGGTGCCGGGCGACGGCGAGCTTGTCGGCCACCGAGTACGAGATGCCCTCGCGCTGGGCACCGTCGCGCAGCGTCGTGTCGTAGACGTGGAAGGCGTCGCCGAGGGGGGTGCCGGCTGGCTCGGTGCGGGACATCTCGATCTCCTGGTTGGCAACAAAAAAGACCCCTCGCGGATGCGAGAGGTCTGCGCGTCGGCTGTGGTGCTGGTTAGCCGACGCGCTCGTCGATAATGAGGCCGTTGACGGTCACGCCGGCAGCATGGCACGCCGCGTTCCAGGATGTCATATCCACGTCCCACATCGTGGACCGTGCGGTGTCGCGGGAGCCGTCGATCGACTAGAGAGATCGGTGGAGTCCGCGCGCACCGAGGCGCGGGGACCCACCGGCCGGAGGTATCGACGTGACAGTCCAGCTCACCGCCCTCTACAACCAGCCCGAGGACGCCGAGGCGTTCGACAAGCACTACGACACCGTGCACGCGCCGATCGCCAAGAGGCTGCCGGGGCTGCAGCGCTTCACGATCACCCACCCGGGGCCCGACCAGGACGGCAACCCCCCGCTCTACCACCTGATCGCCGTGCTGGAGTTCCCGGACGAGGCCACGTTCGGCGCAGCGATGGGCGGCGAGGTGGGCCAGGAGGCGGTGGCCGACCTGGCGAACTTCGCCGGCGCGGGCGTGACGCTGCTGACCGGCGAGTCGCACGAGGCCTGAGCCGCACGTTCCAGCTCGACCACAAGCAACGAGTGGCACTTTCGTCGCATAGGTTGCGACGAAAGTGCCACTCGTTCGGGATGCGGAGGCTGGCTAGGCCGTGGCGTGGGCGCTGACCAGCGCCGCCAGGCGGTCGCCGATGCTGCGCGTGTGACCCGTGGCGCTGTGGTCGCGGGTCGCGAGGTCGAAGGCGACCGCGGCCTCGATGCGGCGCGCGGAGTCCTGCTGGCCGACGTGGTCGAGCAGCATGGCCACCGACAGCACCGCGGCGGTCGGGTCGGCGACGCCCTGTCCGGCGATGTCGGGCGCGCTGCCGTGCACCGGCTCGAACATGCTCGGGTTGCGGCGGCTGACGTCGAGGTTGCCGCTGGCC
>CAXTTN010000271.1:7137-7735 GCA_964247105.1 uncultured Pseudonocardia sp. | reverse complement strand
AGCTCGAGGTTGGTCTCGATGTAGTCGATGTGGTGCTCCTCGTCGGCGAGGATCTCCTCGAGGAGGTTGGCCGAGGTGTGGTCGCCCTTCGCCCGGCACATGATCACGCCGGGGCGCAGCCGCTCGACCACGGCGAGCTCGATGGTCAGGTCGGCCTCGAGCTGCTCCTTGACCGTCTGGCCGATCTTCAGCGTGCCGAGCTTCTGGTAGTTCGGCAGGCCCTCGAGGAACAGGATGCGGTCGGTGATCTTCTCCGCGTGCTTCATCTCGTCGATCGACTCGTCGCGCGTGTAGGCGGCGAGCTTCGTCAGGCCCCAGTTCTGCTGCATCTTGGCGTGGAGGAAGTACTGGTTGATCGCCGTCAGCTCGCTGGTGAGCTGGTCGTTGAGCAACGCGATGATCTCGGGGTCGCCACGCACGGTGTTGTCCTCTTCGTCGGCATCCGGGAACGGCGACGGTATCGGCGGCGCACGATCGTGATCGACGCGGCCCCTCAGGCAGAGATCGACAGGCCCATCAGCTCGGACGGCGCGTAGGCCGCGGCGAGGAAGACGTCGATGTGGTCGTGGCACGAGCCGCACCCGGTACCCGCCTCGCA
>CAXTTN010000271.1:0-7127 GCA_964247105.1 uncultured Pseudonocardia sp. | reverse complement strand
GTGCAGGAAGTACTGGTTGATCGCGGTCAGCTCGCTCGTCAGCTGGTCGTTGAGCAGAGCGATGATCTCGGGGTCGCCACGCACGGCTGAGTTCCTTTTCCTCGACGTTCTGTGCGGCGACGGTATCGGGGCGCCACCATCAGGCGGTGAGCGGCATCCCGGCGAGCTCCGAGGGGGCGTGGGCGGCCATCAGGAAGACGTCGATGTGATCGTGGCAGGACCCGCAGCCGGTGCCGGCCTCGCAGGCCTCGCCGACCTCCTCGACCGTGCGCGCGCCACGGGCGATGCAGGACCGGACCTCGGTGTCGGTCACAGCAGCACAGATGCAGACGTACATCAGCCACCACTCTCATGATGCCGCCTCCGCGGGAAGGAGTGCGTCGGCATTGGTAAGGCCAGCCTATGCTCGCACCCGAGCGAGGGTCGCGCAAGGCCTACCCTGTCCCCGTGCCGCTCGACGAGTACCGCCGCAAGCGCGATGCCCGACGCACCCCGGAGCCGGTGCCGGAGGTGGATCCCCAGCACGATCCACGGCCCGGGCCGGGCGACCGGTTCGTGGTCCAGGAGCACCACGCGCGGGCCCTGCACTGGGACATCCGGTTGGAGCGCGACGGCGTGCTGGCGTCGTGGGCGGTGCCCAAGGGCCTGCCGACCGAGCCCGGCACCGTCCGGCTGGCCGTCCGCACCGAGGACCACCCGATCGAGTACCTCGAGTTCTCCGGCGAGATCCCGAGCGGCGAGTACGGCGGCGGCCGCATGACGATCTGGGACGCCGGCACCTACGAGACCGAGAAGTGGAACCGGCGCGAGGTGATCGTGCGGCTGTCCGGGAAGCGGGCCGGCGGCCGCTTCGTGTTCATCCGCACCGAGCGCGAGGGGGAGCGGGACGCCTGGCTGCTGCGGCGCAGCGACCCGGCCCCCGACCGCGACCCGCTCCCCCACGACGCCCGCCCGGTGCTCGCCTCCCCCGGCCCGCTCCCCCGCGGCGCCTGGTTGCAGGCGGGCTTCGGGGGGCGCCGCATCGTCGTCCGGGTGGACGGCGGGCGCGCCCGGTACACCGACGCCGAGGGAGCCGAGGTCGACGGGCCCCGCGAGCTGGGCCCGTCGCTGGGCGCCACCCCCGCGATGTTCGACGCGGAGCTGACCGCCGCGGGTGAGCTGTGGATCGGCGACCTCCTGCACCTCGACGGCCGCGACACCGTACCGCTGCCCTTCCGCGACCGCCGCGCGCTCCTGGAGGAGCTCGCCCCGGCCGGACCGCGCTGGCGGCTGGCGCCGGTCTTCCCCGACGGGGGCGCGGAGGTGGTGGCGGCGGTGCGCGAGCAGGGGCTGCCGTCCGTCGTGGCGAAGGACCCGGACGCGCCGTACGGGCCCGGCTGGGTCGAGGTGCTGGCGACCGGGAAGCCGCCCGTGCCCGAACGCACCGGCCGGTCGCGCCTCTCCAACCCCCGCAAGGTGCTCTACCCGCTCACCGGCACCACCAAGTCCGACGTCCTGGGGCACTACCTGGCCGTCGCCGAGGTGATGCTCCCGCACCTGGCCGGGCGTCCTGTGACGATGGTGCGCTGGCCCGACGGCGTCGAGCGCGCGTCGTTCTTCGAGAAGGACGTGTCGCGGCACGCGCCGTCATGGATCCGCACCGCAAGGGTCGGCACGCCCGGCGGGCGTTCGGAGAGCGCCGACTTCCCGCTGATCGACGACGTCGAGGGGCTGGCCTGGGCGGCGAACCTCGCCGCGCTGGAGCTGCACGTGCCGCAGTGGCGGATCGGGCCGCGCGGGGCGCACAGGCCGCCCGACCTCGTCGTGTTCGATCTCGACCCCGGCGAGGGCACCACGGTCGTCGACTGTGCCCGGGTGGCCGAGCGGATCGCCGACCACCTGGCCGAGGACGGGCTGGTCGCCTACCCGCGCACCAGCGGCGGCAAGGGCATGCAGCTCTACCTGCCCGTCACCGTCAGCCGCCCCGAGCAGACCTCGGAGTTCGCGAAGGCGCTGGCGGAGGACATGGCGCGGGAGACCCCGGCGCAGGTGATCGCGGTCATGGCGAAGGCCCGCCGGCGCGGGCGGATCTTCGTCGACTGGAGCCAGAACAACCCGCACAAGACGACGATCGCCAGCTACTCCCTGCGCGGCCGCGCGCGCCCGACCGTCGCCACGCCCGTGACCTGGGACGAGGTGCGAGCCTGCCGCCGCCCCGAGGACCTGACGTTCACCCTCGACGACCTCCCCGCGCGCATCGCCGAACACGGCGACCTCCTCGCCCCCCTGCTCACCGACCCCCAGCGGCTGCCCCGCCGCGCGTGACCGTGGCAGGCTCGACACCGTGGATCGTCATCCCTACCTGGACGGGCCGTTCCCGCGCGCGTACGCCCACCGCGGCTGGCACGTCGGCGAGCTCGCGGGCTGCGAGAACACCATGGCCGCGTTCCGGCGCGCCGTCGACGAGGGGTTCGGCTACCTCGAGCTGGACGCGCACGCGACCGCGGACGGGGTCGCCGTCATCCACCACGACGCCACGCTGGACCGCACCACCGACGGCCACGGGCTCATCGGCTCGCTCCCGGCCGCCGCCGTCGCGGAGCTCCGGGTGCGGGGCCGCGAGCCGATCCCGCGCCTGGACGCGGTGCTCACCGAGCTCCCGCACACGCGCGTCACGATCGAGCTCAAGTCCGACGCGGCCGTCGTCCCCGTGCTGGAGGTGCTGGAGCGCACCGACAGCTGGCACCGGGTGTGCCTGGGCGGGTTCCGGGAGCGCTGGCTGGGCCGGGCGCGGGCCGCGGCGGGCGCGAAGCTGATGACGTCCATGGGCCAGGCGTCGGCGATCGCGTTGCGCAGCCGCGCCTGGCTGGACGCGCTGCCCGGGCCGCTGCGCCGGTTGCCCGCGCCGCCGGTCCACGGCCGGCTGGCGCAGCTCCCGCACCGGCTGGGCGCGCTCACCGTCGTCGACGACGGCGTGCTGCGGGCAGCGCACGCCACGGACCGCGAGGTCCACGTGTGGACGGTGGACGACCCCGACGAGATGACCGAGCTGCTCGACATGGGCGTCGACGGGCTGCTGTCCGACCGCCCCGACGTGCTGCGCGACGTTCTCCGGAAACGCGATCAGTGGCCCGGCTGAGCGCTAACCTCCGCGCATGACGATCTCGTCGGTCCGGCGCGGGCCGGTGATCGCGTGGGCGCTGTGGGACTGGGGGTCGGCGGCGTACAACGCGGTGATCCTGACCTTCGTGTTCTCGGTGTACCTCACCGACGCCGTGGGCAAGGGCCTGCCGGGGCCGATCGACGCCAGCGCCTGGCTCGGGTACGCGCTCGGCGCGGCCGGGCTGGTGATCGCGCTGGCCGCCCCGGTGATCGGGCAGCGGGCCGATTCCGCGGGCAGGCGCAAGCTCTCCACCACGGTCTGGACGGTCCTGACCGTGGTGTCGATGGCCGCGCTGTTCGTCGTCCGGAACGACTACACCTACCTGTGGATCGGGCTGGTGCTGCTCGGCCTCGGATCGATCTTCTTCGAGCTGGCGTCCGTGTCGTACAACGCGATGCTGGTGCAGGTCAGCACGCCGGCGAACATGGGTCGGATCTCGGGTTTCGGCTGGTCGATGGGCTATTTCGGCGGCATCGTGCTGCTGCTGGCCGTCTACACCGGCCTGATCGCGGGCGGCGGCGACACCCGCGGGTTCCTGGGCGTGCCGACCGAGGGCGGGCTGAACATCAGGGTCGTCGCCCTGGTGGCGGCCGGGTGGTTCCTGGTGTTCGCGCTGCCGCTGTTCCTGCGGGTCCCGGAGGTGCCGCCGGCCGGCGACCGGGCCGCGGGGCCGGGCGTCGTCGGGTCCTACCGGAAGCTCTTCGCGGACCTCCGCGCGCTCTACGGCACCAGCCCGCAGACGGTGTTCTTCCTGGTCGCCAGCGCCCTCTTCCGGGACGGGCTCAACGCGATCTTCACGTTCGGCGCGGTGCTCGCGGTGTCGGTGTACGGCATCGGCGCGGGTGACGTGCTGCTCTTCGGGGTCGCCGCGAACGTCGTCTCGGCGGCCGGGGCGCTGACCGGCGGGCAGATCGAGGACCGGGTCGGGCCCAAGCCGGTCATCGTCGGCTCGCTGGTGGCGCTCGTCGTCGACGCGGTGATCCTGCTGTTCGTCTCCGGTCCGGCGATGTTCTGGCTCTTCGGGCTCATCCTGACGCTGTTCGTGGGGCCTGCGCAGTCGTCGTCACGGACGTTCATGGCGCGGCTGGCTCCCGGGGGCCAGGAGGGTCAGATGTTCGGCCTCTACGCCACCACCGGGCGCGCCGTGTCGTTCATCGCGCCCACGCTGTTCGGCGTGTTCACCTCGATCTTCGGGGCGCCGCGGGCGGGGATCGTCGGCATCCTGCTGGTGCTGGTCGCGGGCCTGGCGGCGCTGGCGCCGGTCCGGAACACCACGTGATCGAGCGCGACAGGATCACCAGCCGCGGGCGTGCCAGCCGGGGACGTGAGGGCGTTCGGCCCCGATGGTGGTGCTCCGGCCGTGCCCTGGATGCACGGCGGTGTCGTCGGGCCAGGCCATGAGCCGTTCGACGCTTGCCATGATCGACGTGAAGTCGGACAGCGGCCAGGAGACGCCGGTGAGGCCGGGCCCCCCGGGGAACAGGGTGTCACCGGTCAGCAGGTGCCCGGCCGCGGCGACGGTGAGCCCGCCCGGGGTGTGGCCGGGGGTGTGCAGCAGCGTCGCCGTGATGGGCCCGAGCTCGACGTGGTGTCCGTCGGCGACCGGCGTCGCGACCCCGTCCCACAGGGGGCGGGCGGGGTCCGACGCCAGGGTTGCGGGCCGCTCGCGGAGCAGCGCCGCGGTGGCGGTGCCCGCGTCCCAGTGCCCGTGCCCGCGCAGGTGCGCGAGATCGCCGGGCCAGACCTCGGCGTCGTCGGGGTGAGCGAGAACGGGCACGTCGAGGGCGGCCGCGACCTCGGGGACGGCGAGCACGTGATCGAAGTGGGCGTGGGTGAGCACCACGGCCCGGACGTCGAGTCGGTGCCGGCTGACGGCGCCCAGCACCCGTCCTGGTTCGTCCCCGGGGTCGATGAGCAGGGCCTCCGGATGACCGGCGGCGTGCACCATCCAGCAGTTCGTGTCCAGAGGTCCGACGACGACGCGGTGCAGGACCACCTCGACCCCCGTGGCGGTGACCGCCTCCCCTGAGGCTTCGTCGGGCCGGCCGATCGCGACGGGTTCACCCGGCGACACGGCGGACGAGCTCCTCGAGAGCGGCCGGGTCGTGGCTGGTGATGACGGGGAAGCCGGCGGCCCAGGGGCCGGCCCAGGTGACCTCGGTGCCGGGGTTGGTGACGGTGGTGCCATCGGGGAGCCGGAAGGTGGGGCTGCCGTGGATGACGTCGGTCCGGGCGATGGCGTGGTCGGCGGTGACGTCGCGGCGGTGGCGGCCGTCGTCGAGGGCGGCGGCGAGGTGGTCGACGTCCAGGGAGACGGCTGGTGCACCCCGGCTCCCGGCGCTGCCGACCTCGGCGGCGAGCTCGAGGATCACGGCGCGGTGGGCGATGCTGCGCGAGCCGGTCCAGAAGGCGCGGCGCAGGGCGAGGTCGAGTGCCTCGCCGGCGGCGAGAGACTGCGCCTGGGCAGCGTGGACGGCTTCGGCGGCGAGCAGCACGGTGTGCGGGTAGAGGTCGTCGGGGGCGGTCCAGACGCGCCAGTCGAGCTCGGGAGCGGCCTGTCCGACCCCGACGGCCTCGGTATCCGTGCCGCGACGGGGGTGCGGGCCGTTGAACAGCTCGAGCGCGAACGTGCGGTGCTCCACCGCCACCGCCAGGTCGAGACGCTCGCGGGCCTGGCGGAACCGGTGCAGGGCCAGGTGGGCGAACGGGTCGAGCAGGTCGCTCCACACCTGCACGGTGCCCGGGGCGACGGCCGGTGGGACGGGCGTGGAGACGGTCACGGGTGCTCCTCGTGCCCGGTGCCGGGCGGGTTGGTGGTGAATCGCTCGGGGTGCAGCAGGACGGCGGCGCGGCGCTCGGCCGTCATGACGCGGTCGTACTCGTCGAGGTCGCCGTGGTGCCCGCCGGCGGCGTGGAAGACGTCGCGCAGCAGGCCGGGCACCGCGGACGGGGCCAGACCGGGCAGGGTGTCGTCGGGGCCGGCGAGGTCGACCGGTCCGCTGACGGCCACCCACTCCCAACCGGTGCGGAACACGAGCGTGGCGCGGGGATGCCGACGCAGGTTCGCGAGCTTCACGGTGCCGCCGCGCGACACGAATGCGACCAGGCGCTCCCCGGTGACCGGGTGCGGGAGGATGCCGGCGTTGACGACGCTGGTGCCGGGCTCACCGTCACGGCGCAGGGTCACCAGGACGGAGATCCACCGTTCCGGCGCCCCGTACCGGGCGACGAGGTCGAGGCCCTCGTCGAGGGTGACCACCGATCTCGCGCTGCGCAGGGCCCGGCCGGCGGTGACGTCGGCCTGCACCTCGGGCATCAGAACCGCCTGCCGAGGTCGCGGGCCTGCTCGCCCTCGGGGTCGGCGCCGGTGACGACGGCCGTCTTCGCCGCGGCCGACGACTCGACGCTGTCCTGCGGGTGGGCCTCGCTCGCCCCGCCCCGCGGGCGTGAGCTGATGTGCAGCAGTGTGGTCACGTCGTCCTCGTCTGTCGGACCAGTAGCGGACTCGGGTCCGCTTCTCTCGACCCAGAGTAGAGACGGACTGGAGTCCACTTGTCAAGCGTCGCCGCTCCCTGCCTGGTCGGCCGCGCCGCCGGACGTCGCCTCGTGGCCTGGACCGCGATCGTTCGCGCCGCTGCGACGGGCGATCACCGGGGCCGGTGACGCGGAGCCGGACCGGGTGTAAACACCGTAAGACCCCGCGGTGACATAAGTCACAGTTGGCTGACACGTCACAGTCGCGTGTGTAAACGGACCGGATGAGGGACACTCAATGATCGGGGCGGCGATCGTCGGGTGTCTGTCGAATGACGACACCTGAACATGGTCCGCCCTGGTGGCGGGAATGTGCGTCTGCGACCTAGACGTTACACCCGGTGTGGAACCGGTCGAGGGAGGCTCCCTCGACCACTGAACGGGAGGTAGACGCATATGGCCGACCGCGTGCTCCGTGGCAGCCGGCTCGGGGCTGTCAGCTACGAGACCG
>CAXTTN010000270.1:3039-7750 GCA_964247105.1 uncultured Pseudonocardia sp. | reverse complement strand
TGCTTCCCGCCCGGCGGGGTCACCCCGAGGAGCGACAGGATCTGGCCGACGGCGAAGGAGATCACGTCGTGCGACTCGGCGGTGGCGTCGTCGTCGGCCAGCCAGGACGGCGGGCCCTCGAACACGACGACGTCACCGGTGCGCAGCGGGGTCACATGGCTGCCGACCTTGTCGACGAGCACGCGGTCGTTGGTGCACCCGGTGCAGCCGTGCAGGGTCTTCTCCATCGATCCGGACGGGATCACGTACACACCCACCAGCAGCCGGAGGATCACCACCGCCACGGCGAAGACCGCCAGGAGCGAGGTGCGGCGGGCGGAGGGAGGCGCGTGCCCCGGCAGCCCGAACCCCAGATCGAGGTCGTCAGGGCCGTCGGAGCTCACGGTGGCGGCGGGCCGGGGAACGTCGTGGCGTACCTCCGCGGTCGCCACACCCCCGAACAGTAGGAGGGCACCGGCCCGCGGTCGGCCGTCACACGTGGGCAGGAATCAGCGCGTCGGTGCGCAGGTGCGCCGGTTCTCACAGCGCCTTGTCGATCATCCAGCGGCCCGCGATCCGGCGCAGGCCCGCCTTCAGCGGCGCCGACGGCGTGCCGTTCTCGGTCCGGGTGTAGGTGACCGTCGCGGCGTCTCCCTGCACCGCGATCACCTGGATCGCGATGGACCGGACCACCGGGTCCAGGATCCCGGCCGCCTGCGGGCTGGAGTAGACGAGCCCGAAGGCGTCGGCGCAGGAGGTGACCTTCGGCCCGGCGCTCTTCGCGATCGTCGCCACCACCGCCGCGGCCGACGTGTCCGTCAGCAGGCCGCAGGCGGCGGCGAAGTCCCGGGCCAGCAGGGCCTTGCCGTAGGAGTCGTAGACCGACCGGATCGCGTCCTCGTCGGTGCGGGGGGCCGTGGTGGGCACGGCGGCGGTCGGGCCTGCGGGCGGGGTGGACGCGGGCTGCTGGCCCGCGCATCCGGCGGCGAGGAACGCCGTGAGGACCGTGGCGAGGACCGTGGCGAGGACGGGGCCCAGGACGATGCGGGTGCGCACGCGTCAGCACCCGCCCCGCGGCGGGGTTCCCACCGTGACGAGGCTGATCGGCCCCAGACCGCCGTCGTTGTCGACGTGGGCGAGCTGGTGATCGCGGAACCCGCCGGTGGGACGGCCGGGGAAGCAGGCGCGCACGGTACCTCCTGGGGCGATCGGGGACGGGCCCGAGCATCGCGGGCGGCGGGCCCGCGCCGGGTGCACGCACGCGGCAGCCGTCGGGTCGGCGCTGCTCACAACGGCCGACCGGGGACGTGCGGCCCACGCCGGGCGGTCCCGGCCGGGGCACTGCCCACCTGGCCACCGCGCCCCGTGAGATGTGGATCACCGGACCGGGCGGGCGCAGGGCTTGTGGAGGACACCGCGCAAGCAGCACGCAAACGTTTCCACACACTTCGCCCTACATCCGTCGAAGACCCCCGCCCACCACGTACCACCGGCCTAGCGTCGACCGGGAGAACACCCCGCCACCAGGGAGGACCCCGATGCACGACCCGTACCGCCCGTCCACCGCCGACGCACTGGTGAACCCCTACGCCACGCAACCGCAGCGGGCGCGCGGCCCGTTCCGGCACGCCGCCCGCGCGCTGGTCGTCACCGGCCTGGTCGGCGGGGTCGGCGCGACCACCTGGAGCGGCGTCGCGGGGGCCGCCGTCATCGGGGGTCCCCTGCCCGAGCCCGTGTCGACCCAGACGACCGGGGAGTCCGCCGACGCCCTGCACGCCAAGTCCTCGGCCGACACGACACGGATCACCTTCGCGGGCGGCAAGCCGACCAAGGTCGAGGACGTCGACAAGTACACCGTGCAGGTCGGGGAGAACCTGGCCGATCACGACGGTGTCAACGTGGTCATGGAGGGCAGCGCGGTGCTGGCTCCCGGTGAGCAACCCAAGGTGTCGGGCAAGGTGGGGCCGCAGTGGCAGGTGGGGAACCCGAAGCACCAGTTCCCCAACCTCAACGTGCAGTTCGGCGCGAACGGGTCGGCGGACCCGGTGAAGGGCGTCCAGGCGGGCGGGTTCGTTGCCGGCAAGGTGAACCTGGCGCCGGACTACGCGGTCACCCTCAAGTACGGCGTCCCCCTCGTCGGCAAGTCGGGTGGTGCGAGCGTGGAGGTCGAGGGCAAGCCGGCGAAGGACACGAAGGGACGCGAGGACCTCGGCCTGGCGCTCGACGTGCCGTCCAACGTCCTCGCGGCGACCAGCACGGTCGCCGGCGACTTCGCGCAGCACGTCGCGTTCGGCAGGGGGTCGCTCTGCACCTCCTGCGCCGAGGGCAAGCTCGACAACGAGGTGGTGTCGCCCGAGGCGATCCAGCGGGCCGGGGAGCACCTGGCCCGGGCCGGCGACTCGGCCACCGCGCTGTTCACCGACCCGGAGCGCAGCTCGATCGCCGCGGGGCTGCAGGCGACCGGGGACGCGCTGACGGGCGACGCCGACCCCAAGGCCGGTTCCGCGGCCAATTTCGTGCGGGCGGCGGGCAACGGCGTGGAGACGGTCCTCGTGCCGGAGCGCGCCACCGAGTCGGTCGCCCAGCAGTCCGACGCCGTGCACACCGGGCTCCGCACGACCCCGCACGGGCGACTGGACGCGGGGGTCGCCACCCTCGGCAACGCGGAGGCGGCCATCGGCCACGCGCTGATCGGCGCCGGGCACGCCGTCGGGGCGGTCGGTGACGGCCTGCAGTCGGAGGAGAGCCGCGAGGCCGATGAGCCGACGCAGTGGCAGCGGGCGCAGGACCGGTTCGCCGACGCCGGCGCCGCGTTCCATCGCATGGTCGACGACGTGGACATCGTGACCGGCAAGCGGGTGGGACCGAAGATCGTCGGGCCGAAGATCGTGGGACCCAAGATCGTCGGGCCGAAGATCGTCGGACCGAAGATCGTGGGACCCAAGATCGTCGAGTCCGAGACCGTCGAACCGGAGGTCGTGAGCCACGACGCCGAGACTGCCGCGACCACCCTGTCAGGAGGGCTGTGGTCCGCCCGGGACGGCGGGCAGCAGCAGGACCTTCTCGCCGTCCCGGGGTGATCCCGGACGCGGGCGCGGCGACGGGCCCGCGGCGCGGCGCTGCTCGGCGAAGATCTCGACGGTGCGGTCGTTGCGCCGCCGGGGCGCCACCGGCCGGGAGTCCAGCAGCGCCGCCTCCCGGCCCAGGACCTCCTCGACGGTCACGACGGCGGGGTGGGCCCCGAGCCGGTGCCGGGCCGCTCGTGGCGGCGTCACGGCCTCGGGAGGTGCCTCGTCGACGTGAGGATGATCGTTCACGGGGAGCCCACTTTCGCACGGCCGGTGGTGGAGAGGAACCAGTCTCTCGCCGGTGGCGCCGTTTCCGGCCTGATCAATCCGCCGGAACGGGAGGGGTCGGTGCACACATGCGTCGTCCCGTTCCGGCCGGGTGGAAGAGCCGGTACGGACGACGACGGCACCGCACCGGACGAGCCGGTGCGGTGCCGTCAGGGGAAGGGCCTACCGGGACTCGTAGGCGCCGAGGTCGGACTTCGGTCCGGACGGCCGTGGCGCACCACGCAGGTCGACCGCCGGGGTCTTGCCGCCGGTGACCCGGTCGATCGCCACACTGCCCGACTGCAGGCGGAAGTCGCCACCGGCCGGGTCGACGAACTTCGCGTCCTCGTTGGCGATGTTGTCCTGCGCGACGTTGGGGGCCTTGCCGGCGCCGGCCGGGCTCACGTTCAGCCCCTGGCGCCCCGTCGCGCCGATGCCGATGTTGCCCGCGACGAACGCGCCGGCCGAGGACCCGACGTTGATGTCGCCGCCGCCGATCTCCGGGCTCTTCAGGTTCTGGAACGTCGTGTTGTTGACGACGTCGACGTTGTCGCTGGCGAAGATGCAGATGCCCTTGCCGCCGTTGTGGTAGCTCACGTTGTTCTCGACGAGGGTGCGGCCCTTGTAGGAGTGCTCGTTCAGCGAGTCGACGATGATCCCGTTGCCGTCGGTGATCCGCGGCGGGTTGGCGTCCTGCCACGGCACGAACAGCTGGTTGTCGAACGTGATGTTGCGGCGGATGAAGTTCTTGGTCCCCGTCGACTGGTCCGTGGCCGGGTTCGTGAGGATCGAGATGCCGCTGCTGCCGTAGCGCGTCCAGTTCGAGGTGCCGGACACCACGTTGTCCTGGATCGTGAGGTAGTCGGCCTCCTTCGTGACGATGCCGCCGCCCGGGCAGTCCTTCACGATGTTCTGCTCGAACACGATGTGGGCCGGGTGGATCGACGCGTTGTTGTACGGCGGCATGGCGGAGATGCAGTTGCCGTTGGTCCGGGCGATGGCGTTGCCCTTGTTGGCCAGGGCGAACTGGAGGGTGCTGGCCGACTTGTGGCCCTGGACGGTGAAGCCCCGGATCACCACGTAGGAGGCCGCGACGCCGATCCCGTTCCAGTCGTCCACGGTCGTCTTGATGACCGGGTCCGAGTCCGGCGCCGCCGCGAACGTGACCGGCTTGGTGCTCGTGCCGCCGCGGTTGACGCCGAAGGACCCGTAGGTCCCGTTCTTCACCAGCACGGTGTCACCGGGCTGGACCAGCGCCGCGGCCTTGCCGATCGTCTTCAACGCCTGTGCCTCGGACGTGCCGCTGCGGGTGTCGTCACCGTCGGCGGACACCCACAGGTAGCGGCCGCTCGCCGAGGGCGCGAGCGTCCGGCTCCGGAAGGGCAGGAACGTCGTCG
>CAXTTN010000270.1:0-3029 GCA_964247105.1 uncultured Pseudonocardia sp. | reverse complement strand
CCGACCGGCTCCCCGTGGGGGCCCGGCTGCGCCACGACGACAGCGGCGTGTGCATCGTCGACGCCGGCGGGTTCGGCGACGTGGTCGGGGTCGTGGTGGACGTCGGGCCGGGGGTCACCGTGGACGTCGGGCCGGGCGTCACGGTGGACGTCGGGTCGGGGGTCACGGTGGACGTCGGGTCGACCGTCGGCGTCCCGGTGGACGTCGGGCCGGGCGTGTCCGTGCTCGTCGGCTGCGGCGTCACCGTCGGGGTCGAGGGCGCCGTGGTCGTGACGCCGAGGCGGCCGACCCCGTTGGTGATGTCCTCGGGGGTGCAGGCCGCGACGCCCAGGAGCGACACCGCGGCCAGTGCGGCGGCGAGGGCCGTCGGCCCGCGCGAGTGCGCCCTCCCCCGCAGGGGTCGGGGCGATCGGGAGATCTTCATGAGGTACTCCGGTTTTCGGTGGTGCGGTGGCAGCGGCCCGCGGCGCGGGTGCGGCGGCCTGCTGGCGCCCTGCGCCTGCCGACTGCTGCAACCACTGCGCCGATCCGGACCGGAACGAACACGTTGGGGAGCGTGCCGCCGTGATCATCGCGGTGGGGTTGCCCGGCGGCTCATCACCGATCGAGCAGGTTCGACGGGGGCGCTGCTCACGTCGACACCACCCCGGTGTCATCGGCATTGACACGGCGGGCCGAATGAACAATCATTCAGTCACGTGGCCGACCGGCGGGAAGCAGTGCTGGCGGCAGCGCTGGAACTCTTCGAGCGCGACGGCTACGGCAACGTCGCCATGTCGAGGATCGCGAACTCGGCGGGCGTCGCGACGGGCACCATCTACACGTACTTCCGGAGCAAGGAGGAGCTGGCCAACGCGCTCTACCGCCGGTCGAAGACAGCACTGGCGGGCGAGTTGCTCAGCGAGCCCGACGACGGCGACGCGCGAGGCGGTTTCGGTCGCTTCTGGCGGTCCCTGATCCACTTCGCGACGACGCAGCCGGTGGCGTTGTCGTTCCTGGAGAACCACCGGCACGACGTCTACCTCGACGACGAGAGCCGCGCTCTCGGCGCTCGGATCGACGCGGGCGCGGCCGAGTTCGTGCGGAGCGGCCAGCGGTCGGGCCAGATCCGGCCCGGGTCGCCGGAAGCCCTGACGGCGCTGGTGTTCGGCGCGTTCGTCGGGCTGCTCCGCGCCGGGCACGAGGGCCGGTTGACGGTGGACGAACAACTGCTCGCGGACATGGAAGGCACCGTGTGGGGGCTGCTCGCCCCTCCGGGTCGACGGGACGAGGAGATCGATGAAGGTCGAGGTCAACGGTGAGACACGGGAGATCGACGCCGGTGACGGCACCACGGTCGAGCTGGTTCGCGACGAGCTGGGGCTGACCGGCACCAAGCTGGCGTGCGGCGGCGGGGTCTGTGGCGCGTGCACCGTCCACCTGGACGGGCGGCCGGTGGCGTCCTGCCTGCTCCCGACGGCCGCGCTGGACGGCCACGCGCTCACCACCGTGGAGGGCCTGGAGCATCCGTTCCAACGCGCGATGGCGGCCCACGACGGGCTGCAGTGCGGCTTCTGCACGCCGGGCTTCGTGATGGCGGGCAGCGCGTTCCACGACCGCTGGCGCACCGAGCACGGCACCGAGCGCCCGAGCCGGGCCGAGGTCACGGCGGCCCTCGCCGGCCATCTCTGCCGCTGCGGCGCCTACGAGGGCATCATCGCGGCGCTGCGGGCGGCGTGCGCGGGGGAGTTCGACGCAGGCGGTTCCGACGCCAGGCCGCCGCGCGTGGAGGCGGTGGCGAAGGTCACCGGCGCGGCCCGCTACACCGTCGACGTCACCGCACCCGGGATGCTGCACGGGGTGATCGTCCGCTCGGCGCGGGCGCACGCGCGGGTCGAGCGGGTCACCACACCCGACGGGGTCACGGCCGTCGACCTGCTCGGCGAGGACCGCACGGTCCGGTACCACGGGCAACCGGTGCTGGCGCTGGCCGCGGCGAGCCCGGCCGCCGTCCGGGCCGCCCGCGCGGCGACGGAGGTCGTCTACACCGACCTGCCCGCCGCCCTCGACGTCGACGATCCCGCCGCGCCGCCGGTCTACACCGACAAGGCCGCGCGCAAGGCGGCACCCAGCTCGGCCGAGGGCGCCCCGCCGTTCCCCGCGTCCTGGAACGGCAACGTCCGGGGCCCGGTGACGATCTCGCTGCGCGGCCGCCGGGCGGTCCGCCTGCTCGCCGCGGCCGCCGAGCGTGGCGACCCCGGCTACGTCTCCGCCACCTTCCACACCGCGCCGCAGGTGCACACCCCGCTCGAACCCCACGCCACGCTGGCCGACTGGACGGCCGACGGGCTGACGTTGCACGCGTCCACGCAGTCGGTGGCGCACATGCGCGAGACGGCCGCGGCGCGCTGGGGGCTCGACGTCGAGCGGGTGCGGGTGATCGCCGAGCACGTCGGCGGCGGGTTCGGCGCGAAGACGGCCATGGGCACCGACACGGTCGCCGCGGTCGAGCTGTCGCGGGCGGCGGGCGCGCCGGTACGGGTGGTGCTGAGCCGCGCCGAGGAGCTGGTGGACGGCGGCTCCCGGCCCGGCACCCGCACCGAGCTGCGCATGCTCACCGACGGCGAGCGGCTCACGGCGCTGACCCTGGACACCTACGGCGACGGCGGCGTGTCGATCGGCTCGCAGGTCGCGGGGCTCGGCGCGTTCGGCTACGGCCGCGGGCCGCGGCGGCTGCGCGACTTCGACGTGGTCACGAACCTCTCTCCGAGCTGCCCCTTCCGCGGGCCGGGCGGCGCGCCGTACGCGTGGGCGGTGGAGCAGGGCGTCGACGAGCTGGCCCACCGGCGCGGTGAGGATCCGATCGCGCTGCGCCGCAAGCTCGACGGCAACCGCAAGCGGCACGCCCTCTACGACGTCGCCGCGGCCCTGCCGCTGTGGCGCGAGCGCGGCCCGGCCGGGTCGGGCACCGGTCGGTTCCGGCGCGGCGTCGGGGTGTCGGCGGCCAACTGGTTCTACTTCCTCGACGGTGACACCCGCGTCGAGCTGTC
>CAXTTN010000269.1:0-7789 GCA_964247105.1 uncultured Pseudonocardia sp. | reverse complement strand
CAGGACATCTGGCGCTACTTCGCCTCGCTCGCGTTCCCGCCGGAGCCGGTGGTGCGCCAGACGCTGCGGGTGCTGGGCGACGAGACGCTGTCCACGGCCGCCATCGAGACGCGCGTCGATCTCTCCCGCACCCGGCTGGAGATGCTGCTCAAGGTGCTCGACTCCGACGGCGCCGCCAAGCGCGTCAAGGGCGGGTGGGTGGCCACCGGCCAGGACTGGGTCTACGACGAGGAGCGCCACCGCCGCATCGCCGAGGCGCGCCGGGCGGAGCAGCACGCGATGCTCGAGTACCTCGACACGAGGGAGTGCCGCCTGGTGTTCCTGCGGCGCCAGCTCGACGACCCCGGGGCCGAGAAGTGCGGCCGGTGCGACAACTGCGCGGGCACCGCGTGGTCCGGCGACGTCGACGCGGCCGCCTCGTCGGCAGCCCAGGAGCGGCTCGCCCGGCCCGGCGTCGAGGTCGCGGCCCGCAAGCAGTGGCCGTCGGGGATGAAGGAGCTCGACGTCCCGGCGACCGGCAAGATCCCGGCGGGCGAGCTGGCCGAGACGGGGCGGGTGATCGGGCGGCTGTCCGACATCGGCTGGGGCCCGCGACTGCGCGAGCTGCTCGACCCGGCCCCCGGCCCGGGTGGCGAGTTCGGGCCGGACATCGACCCGGAGACCGGCGAGCCGGTGTCGGCCACCGACCTGCCCGTGCCGAAGGACGTGCTCGACGCCTGCGTGCGCGTGCTGGCCGGGTGGGGCTGGGACGAGCGACCGGTCGGGATCGTCGGGATCGGCTCCCGCACCCGCCCCCACCAGCTCGATCACCTCGCCCGCCGCATCTCCGAGATCGGCAGGCTGCCGCTGCTGGGCACGCTGCGGCCGGCCGGGGAGCGGCCCGGCGAGCACGCCAACTCCGCTCAGCGCCTCGCCGCGGTGTGGCACGCGTTCGAGGAGCCCGGTTTCGCCCTGCCCGCGGGCCCGGTCCTCCTGGTGGACGACGTGATCGACACGGGCTGGACGATGACGGTCGCCGCGCGGCTGCTGCGGAGAGCGGGGGCGGCCGCGGTGCTCCCGTTCGCGCTGGCCCAGGCCGGGTGAGCCCCAGGACGTGTCTGCTGGATCGATGCCGCGCAGCCGGCGGGAGATCCAGCAGACACGTCCTAGACTCGGCGCATGCCTTCCGATCTCGTGCTCAAGACCATGAACAGCGTCCACCGGCTGGTGGTGAAGGTCACCGGCGGCCGCATCGGCTACGACGCCGGGGGGATGCCGGTGCTGGAGCTCACCACCACCGGGCGGAAGAGCGGGCAGGCACGCTCGGTGATGCTCACCGCGCCGCTCACGGAGAACGGCAACCTGGTGATCGTCGCCTCCCGCGGTGGCGACGACGTGCACCCCGCCTGGTTCCTCAACCTCCAGGCCGATCCGAGGGTCCAGGTGTCGGTGAAGGGCGGGCCGAAGGAACCGCGGATCGCCCGGATCGCCTCCGCCGAGGAGCGGGCACGGATGTGGCCCGAGATCGCGGCGAAGTACAAGAACTACGCCGGCTACCAGAAGAAGACCGAACGGGAGATCCCGCTGGTCGTGCTCGACCCCGCCTGATCAGGGCCGCTCAGGCCAGGGGCACCAGGTCGTCGGCGTGGACCACCTCGCGGCGCTGCTCCGCGGGGAGGTCGCGGCTGCGGCGGCCGATCAGGGCCGGGAGCTCGGCGGCGTCGAAGCCGACCACGCCGCGGGCGACCACCGCGCCGGCGGGGCCGACCAGATCCACCACGTCACCGGCCACGAAGTCGCCGTCGATGCCGTGGATGCCGGCCGCCAGCAGCGAGCGGTGGCGGTCGATCACCGCGGCGACGGCGCCCGCGTCGAGGTCGAGGCGGCCGCGCACGTCGGCGGCGTGGCGCAGCCAGAACTTGCGGGCCGACATCCGCCGCCCGGACGGCCGGAACGCGGTGCCGACCACCGGCCCTTCGGCCGAGGTGTCCAGCGCGGCATCCACGTCCTCCGCGGCCGCGAGCAGCACCGGGATCCCCGACGCCGCCGCCATCGCCGCCGCGGTGATCTTCGTGGCCATGCCGCCGGTGCCGAGGCTCGCCCGCACGGGCCGCGCGACCCGCACGGCGTCGAGGTCGGTGGGGGCGTCGACGTCGCGGAGCAGCTGCGCGCCGGGCCTGCGGGGGTCGCCGTCGTAGAGGCCGTCGACGTCGGAGAGCAGCACCAGCCCGTCGGCGCCGACGAGGTGCGCCACCAGCGCGGCGAGCCGGTCGTTGTCGCCGACCCGGATCTCGTCGGTGGCCACCGTGTCGTTCTCGTTGACGACGGGCAGCACGTCGAGGCCCAGCAGGCGTTCCAGCGTGCGCTGGGCGTTGCGGTAGTGGGAGCGGCGGATCATGTCATCGGCCGTGAGCAGCACCTGGCCGATGGCCTGCCCGTGCCGCCCGAACGACGCGCCGTAGGTCTGGGCGAGCAGCAGCTGCCCGACCGCGGCCGCGGCCTGCTGGGTGGCGAGGTCGCGGGGCCGCTTCGTCAGGCCCAGCGGCGCCAGCCCGGCGGCGATCGCGCCGGACGACACGAGCACCACCTGGCTCCCCGCCGCCCGCCGCTTCGCCAGCGCGTCGACGAGCGCGTCCAGCCGGGCCGGGTCGAGCCCGCCCGCGAGGCTGGTGAGCGACGACGACCCCACCTTGACGACGAGCCGCCGCGCTCCAGCGAGCTGCAGCCGGGCGTTCACGGAGCCCCGCCCCCGGGCACCGCTACTCGTCCTCGGTGTCCGCCTGCAGGCGGGCTATCGCCAGCTCGGCGTCGGTGCGGGGCACGCGGCGCTCGTTGCGTGCGGCCTTGCGGATGTGCGCGGGCACGCGGTCGCTCTGCTCCAGCCGCACGTCGGTGCCGCGGCCGGTCATCATCGCCGCGATGCCGGCGGGCGTGCTGGGCTCCCACTCGAACGTGACGTCGCCGATCGTCACCGGGCAGCCCGCGCGGGCCCCGGCCTTCGCCAGCGCGTCCTCGACGCCGAGCCGGGCCAGCCGGTCGGCGAGGTAGCCGACGGCCTCGTCGTTGTCGAAGGCCGTCTGGCGGATCCAGCGCTCCGGGCGGTCGCCGCGCACGACGAACCCGCCGTCGTTCTCCGGGTCGTCCTCGATGGTGAACCCCGAGTCGTCGACGGCGGTGGGCCGCAGGACGACCCGCGTGGCCTCCACCACGGGCTGGGCGGCGCGGTACTCGCGCACCTGCTCGGCCATGGCGAACGACAGCTCGCGCAGGCCCGCGTGGGTGGCCGTGGAGATCGCGTAGACCGGCCAGCCGAAGCGCTCGGTGATGTCGGTGGCGACCAGCTCGGCCATGTCGGCGGCGTCCGGGACGTCGATCTTGTTGAGTGCGACGAGGCGCGGCCGGTCGGCCAGCTCCCCGCCCAGCGCCGGGGTGTAGCGGGCGAGCTCGTCCTCCAGCGCCTGGATGTCGGCGACCGGATCGCGGCCGGGCTCGAACGTGGCGCAGTCCACCACGTGCACGAGCACCGAGCAGCGCTCGATGTGGCGGAGGAAGTCCAGCCCCAGCCCGCGCCCCTCGGACGCGCCGGGGATGAGGCCGGGCACGTCGGCGACGGTGTAGATCTCCGAGCCCGCGGTGACCACGCCGAGCTGCGGCACGAGCGTGGTGAACGGGTAGTCGGCGATCTTGGGACGGGCCGCGGACAGCGCCGCGACCAGCGAGGACTTGCCTGCCGACGGGAACCCGACGAGCCCGACATCGGCCATCGAGCGCAGCTCCAGCACCAGGTCGCGGGCCTCGCCGGGCTCGCCGAGCAGCGCGAACCCGGGCGCCTTGCGCGCGGCGGAGGCCAGCGCGGCGTTGCCCAGCCCGCCCCGGCCGCCCTCGGCGGCGACGAAACGGGTGCCGGGGCCGGTGAGGTCGGCGATGATCTCGCCCTGGGGCGAGAAGATCACGGTGCCGTCGGGGACGAGCAGCTCGATGTCCTCGGCCGCGGCGCCCGCCTTGAACCCGCCCTGGCCCTGCTTGCCGTTGCGGCCCGCGGCGTGCGGGCGGTGGTGGAAGTCCAGCAGCGTGTGCACGCCGGGGTCGACGACGAGCACGACGCTGCCGCCCTTGCCGCCGTTGCCGCCGTCGGGCCCGCCGAGGGGCTTGAACTTCTCGCGGTGCACCGAGGCGCAGCCGTTGCCGCCCGCCCCCGCGGTGGCGTGCAGCACCACGCGGTCCACGAACTTCGACACTGACTGCTCCTGATTCTCCGCCCGACCGAGCCTTGGGCACTGTCGGCAACAGACAACGGCGGGCCACCCGAAGGGCGGCCCGCCGTTGGGTTGCCGATCGGGGCTAGACGGCCACCGGCACGATGTTGATGACCTTGCGGCCCCGGGTGTAGCCGAACTCGACGGCCCCCTCGGCCAGGGCGAACAGCGTGTCGTCGCCTCCGCGGCCGACGTTCACGCCGGGGTGGAACTTGGTGCCGCGCTGCCGGATGAGGATCTCACCGGCGTTGACGACCTGGCCGCCGAACCGCTTCACGCCGAGGCGCTGGGCGTTCGAATCGCGACCGTTGCGGGAGCTGGACGCACCCTTCTTGTGTGCCATGGCTGCGTCTCCCTCTACTTCGAGATGCCGGTGACCTGGACCTTCGTCAGCGGCTGGCGGTGCCCCTGACGCTTGTGGTACCCGGTCTTGTTCTTGAACTTGTGGATACGGATCTTCGGGCCCTTGGTGTGCTCGACGACCGTCGCGGTGATCGACGCCGAGGCCAGCGCCGCGACATCGGTGACGATGTCGTCGCCGTCCACCAGCAGCAGGGCCGGCAGCGTGATGCTGGCGCCGGGCTCACCGATGATCTTCTCCACGGTGAGCACGTCGTCGACGGCCACCTTGTACTGCTTACCGCCGGTCTTGACGATCGCGTACATCGACGCACTGCTCCAAAGCTCGAGGGACGAGGCGGTCACGATCGACGGCCCCACGCGTGCCGCGGCCTTCCGGAGAACGCGGCGCAGGGTCACCAGGGTACGGAAGCTCTTCCGGGAGGGTCAAACCGGGTCTCCACCTGCCTCGGCGGCGGCGTCGACCACCGGCGGACCGGCCGGCCGGGACGCCGCCCGGCGCCGCGGCCGCGAGGTGGCGGGCGCCGGCTCGGGCTGCGGCGTGACGGCGACGGGCACGGGTGCCGACTCCGGCTTCGCGGCGGGCACGGTGACCACCGCGACGGCCGCCGCATCGCCGTCCGCGGCCGCGGACGGCGATCCCGCGGTGCGGGTGACGCGGCCCCGCCGCCGGGCCGGGCGGCCGTTGGGCGGTGCGGCGTCGGCCAGCTCCTCGACGGTCTCCTCGTGCGTGCGGCGCGCCTGCGCGGCCACCGACTGCTCGACGGCGGCCTCGGTGACGACCTCGGCGCCGGCCGCGAGGACGGCCTCGGCGACGGCGCCGGGCACCGGGTCGACGACGGTGACCGCCGCGGCGGGGGCACCGACGCCGTCCGGGATGAGCTCCGGCGGGATCGGGCCGCGCCCGTTCTCGACGGACGCGGGGACGGCACCGGCGGCCTGCTCGGCGTCACGCGAGCGACCGCGGCCCCCGCGCGAACGGCGGCCGCCGTTCTCCGCCGGAGCCGGGCGCTGCGGGGCCTCCACCTTGGCCTCGACGGGCTCCGCCGAGACGATGACGCCGCGCCCGCGGCAGTGCTCGCACGGCGTCGAGAAGTGCTCCAGCAGGCCGCCGCCGACCCGCTTGCGGGTCATCTGCACCAGGCCCAGCGAGGTGACCTCGGCCACCTGGTGGCGGGTGCGGTCACGTGCCAGGCACTCGGTGAGCCGCCGCAGCACGAGATCGCGGTTGGCCTCGAGCACCATGTCGATGAAGTCGATGACGATGATGCCGCCGATGTCGCGCAGCCGGAGCTGGCGGACGATCTCCTCGGCCGCCTCCAGGTTGTTGCGGGTGACGGTCTCCTCGAGGTTGCCGCCGGAACCGGTGTACTTGCCGGTGTTGACGTCGACGACCGTCATGGCCTCGGTGCGGTCGATCACCAGCGTGCCGCCCGAGGGCAGCCAGACCTTGCGGTCCAGCGCCTTGAGCAGCTGCTCATCGATGCGGTGCTCCGTGAAGACGTCGGCGGTGCCCACGTGGCGGTGGATCCGGTCGGCGAGCTCGGGGGCGACGTGGCCGAGGTAGTTGTGCAGCGTGTCCCACGCGTCGTCACCCTCGACGACGAGCCGCGAGAAGTCCTCGTTGAACTGGTCGCGCACGACCTTGACCAGGAGGTCGGGCTCCTCGTAGAGCAGGACCGGGGCCTTGGGCTTGCTCGGGCCGGTCTTCTCCGCCTTCTCCTTGATGACCTCCCACTGCGCCTGCAGGCGGCGGACGTCACGCTCCAGCGCCTCGTGGCTCACGCCTTCCGACGCCGTGCGGATGATCACCCCGGCCTCGCTGGGGACGATCTCCTTGAGCATGTCCTTGAGCCGCTTGCGCTCGACGTCGGGCAGCTTGCGGCTGATGCCCGCGGCACCGCCGGAGGGCACGTAGACCAGGAACCGGCCGGCCAGGCTGATCTGGGTGGTCAGCCGGGCGCCCTTGTGCCCGATCGGATCCTTGGTGACCTGCACCAGGACGCTGTCGCCGCTGCTCAGGGCCTGCTCGATGCGCCGGGCCTTGCCGCCGAGGCCGGCGGCGTCCCAGTCGACCTCGCCCGCGTAGAGCACGGCGTTGCGGCCGCGCCCGATGTCGACGAAGGCCGCCTCCATCGAGGGCAGCACGTTCTGCACGCGTCCCAGGTAGATGTTGCCGACCATCGACGGCCCGGTGCCGCCGTCGCGGCCCGCGCGGTCGCCGATGAAGTGCTCGACGAGGACCGTGTCCTCCAGCACCGCGATCTCCATGCGGTCGCCGCGCTCGCGGACGACCATCGTGCGCTCGACCGACTCGCGGCGGGCCAGGAACTCCGACTCCGAGAGGATCGGCACGCGTCGGCGGCCGGCGTCGCGGCCGTCGCGGCGGCGCTGGCGCTTGGCCTCCAGGCGCGTGGAGCCGCGGACGCTCTGCACGCCGTCGCCCTCGTCGTCGGACGGGGTGGTGTCGCGGCCGCGGGGCTGGCGCACGCGCGTGACGGTGCCGGGCGGGTCGTCGTCGGGGGCGTCGCCGTCCTCGCCGGAACCGCGGCGGCGGCGGCGCCTGCGGCGGCGACGCGAGGCGCCGGCGTCACCGTCGGCCTGCTCCCCGTCCTCGCCGTCCTCGGCGTCGTCGTCGGAGTCCTCCGAGCTCGCGGCCTCCTCCGAGGTGGCGTCGCCGTCCTCGTCGGTGCCGTCCTCGGCGCTGTCCTCATCGGCACCGCGGCCACGGCCGCGGCCCCGACGTCCACGGCGCCGGCGACGGCGGGCGGTGTCGTCGTCGGACTCGTCGGTGTCCTCGGCCTCGGCGTCCTCGTCGGTGTCGACGACCTCGGCCGGCTCCTCGACGGGGGCGGCCGCGCGCGACCGGGAACGGGTGCGCCGGGCGGGCGCGGGGGTGTCCTCGGCGGCCGGCTCGACCGCCTCACCGGGCTCCTCGACCGCCTCGACGGTGGCGGCGGCGCGCCTGCGCGTGGGCCGCGCGGGCGGCTGGAACAGCGGGGCCGGCGGCGCGAAGACCGGGGCGAGCGCGGGGGCCTTCGCGGCCGGCAGGTCGAGCACCTCCGGCTCGGCGGGCAGGGTGGGTTCGGGGACCACCGGATCGACGACCACCGGATCGGGGACCACCGGATCGGAGACGACCGGATCGGGGACCACCGGATCGGAGACGACCGGATCGGGGACCACCGGATCGG
>CAXTTN010000268.1:0-7871 GCA_964247105.1 uncultured Pseudonocardia sp. | reverse complement strand
GTGTTGCCGTTCGGGTTCTCCAGCACGTACGCCGGGCTGGTGACGTCCCAGCCGGTGTAGCCGCGGGCCTCGAACGTGTTGCGCAGCCCGCCGTTGGGGAAGCTGGACGCGTCGGGCTCGCCCTGGATCAGCGTCTTGCCGGCGAACTCGGCCAGCGCCGAGCCGTCCGCCAGGGGCTCCAGGAAGCTGTCGTGCTTCTCGGCGGTCAGGCCGGTCAACGGGTAGAACACGTGCGCGTAGTGGGTGGCGCCCTTCTCCAGGGCCCAGTCCTTCATCGCGGACGCCACGGCGTCGGCGACCACGGGGTCGAGCTTCGCGCCGTGCTCGATCGTCGCGATCACGGACTTGAACACCGACTTCGGCAGCCGCTTCTGCATCACGGCCTTGCTGAACACGTTCTCGCCGAAGATCTCGCCCGGCATCTCCGCGTCGATGAAGCTCACGGCCGGGGGCACGTAGGCCTCGACGTCCTTGATCGCCTGCAAACGGGCGGCGTTTCCACTCATCCAACTCACCTCTCGACCAGGCACACGGCAGACGTGCACGGAGCAGTCCTGGTCGGACAGTAGGAACCCGCTGTGGCCGGGAGGTTTCGTCGCTGTGACCGTCACCGGCGGGCCTGCGCGACCCCGACGCCGGCCGAACCCGCCCCGACCTGCGCTCCGCCCGCCGATGCCGCAGGGTGATGACCCGTACGGACGGTGCGGGCCTGGCCCGGTTGCCGCGATCGCGTGGGCCGGGGCCGGACGGCGGCCAGGCCCGAGCCATGATCAGCGGTCCGGGACGGAGGGCCGTGCCCAGCACGGCCGCACGTCCCCAAGCAGTGATCACAGCCAGGGTCGCACCCATGATCAGCCCA
Organism: uncultured Pseudonocardia sp.; assembly: GCA_964247105.1. Taxonomy (GTDB): domain Bacteria; phylum Actinomycetota; class Actinomycetes; order Mycobacteriales; family Pseudonocardiaceae; genus Pseudonocardia. The sequence continues at coordinate 7,012 of CAXTTN010000268.1, read as the reverse complement.
TCGGGACGGGGAACCGCGCCCAGCACGGCCACGCGCCCCCAAGCAGTGATCACACCCAGCGCCGCACCCATGATCAGCGCTTCGGGACGAGGAACCGCGCCCAGCACGGCCGCACGTCCCCAAGCAGTGATCACAGCGGGCCCGCGGCTCCGGCCACGTCTCGAACTGAGACTCGGCTCACACCCCCGGCGGCTACGGTGACCACGGTGTCGCCCGACCGACGGTCCACCGGGGACGACGACCTCCCGATGGTCGCGCGGTGGGGCAGCGAGCACCCCGCCGCGCCGCTCGTCGTCGCCCTGCACGGCAACGGCACCAGCGAGCACTCGCTGATCGAGATCTCGCCGTGGCTGCCGCACGGGCCCGTCGCGTACGTGTCGGTGCGGGCTCCGATCGAGCACGGCACGGGCTACGTCTGGTTCCCCGGCGGCGGCCGCCCGGACGCCGCGAGCCTCGCCGGCACGTGCCGGTGGTTCCTGCGCTGGCTCGACACCGAGGGCGATCCCGAACGGCCGGTGCTGCTGCTGGGCTTCCGCGACGGGGTGACGCTCGCGGGCGCCCTCGCGCTCGCGGCCCCGGAGCGGTTCGCGGGCGCCGCGCTGCTCTACGGCGCGCTGCCGGTGGACACCGGGACGCCGATGCCCCACGGCGCGCTGCGCGGGATGCCCGTGTTCCTCGCCCACGGCGCCGACGACACCCGCACGCCCGCGCCGCTGCTCGCGCGCACGTGGGACTGGCTCTCCCGCCACAGCGGCGCCCCGGTGTGGGCCGAGCGCGCACCGGGCGGGGAGCAGCTGGCCGGGCAGGTCGTCGGGCACCTCGGGACGTGGCTCGGCGACCGCCTCGACTTCCTGCGCGCCCACGGCGAGAACCCCCTCCCCGACGGCGACGAGCCGCGCTGGCCCGGACTCGGACCGCTCCCCGCCCGGGCCGGGGAACCGCCCGAGGTGACGGCCGGGATCCCGCAGCACCAGGCGTCGCAGAACGCGCCGGCGCCGCTGCAGGACGACCTGTGGAAGCGGCTCGCGGCCCTCGACGGGGTCCGGACCGGGCCGACCAGCGTCGGTGTGCCCGGCACGCGCGCCCTGCTGCTCGACCGCGCCACGGCCGGCGGGCCGGACGCCGCGTACCTCCTCCCCGACGACGGCGAGTTCGCCCACCTGCACCCCGAGGCGGACGGCAGCCTGCACCTGGCCCTGCCCGACGCGCTGGCCTACGACGCGTTGCTGAAGGGCTGGGCCACCGCGCACCCGCTGGCCGGGGTGCGGCTGAGCGCGGGGATGGTGCTGGTGCCCGGGCCACGCGACGCGGCGGAGGTGGAGGTCGTGGCCGGGATCGTGGCAGCGGCCCACCGCTACGCCGCAGGCTGAGTCACTCGCCGTCGCGCAGCCGGAGCACGATCCGCACCACCTGCTCGACGGCCGACTCGAACGCGCCGCCCCGGAGCTCGCCCCGCACGGCCAGGTTCTGCGCGGCCAGCTGGAGCATCCGGTCGTGGCCGATGCGGCGCACGACGAGTGCGGCGATCTCGTCGAGGTCGAGGCCCGGGTTGTCCAGCCGGGTCAACGCGAACTCGACGACCAGCTCCTCGTCCGTCACGGGTCCCATCATCTGTCGGTCTCCGAGGGTGTCGCTCCGACAACGGTTCGCACACGAGTGTGGGCCTCTTCGGCCGATCGAGGAACATTGTGGTCCCCCGGAACGACCAACACAGTGTGCTCGCTCCCTCACTGCTCGACGGTTCGCAGCCGGCCCGGAACGGAGACATCGCCGTGACCGCTCTCTCCGGGCTCGCGCTGATGTCCTTCGACGAGGCCTGTGCGCAGGTGGTCGGCTACCTCAAGGAATGGGTCCCGCTCGCGTTCTGGTCGGTGAGCCGCGTCGACGGCGAGCAGCAGGTGCAGCTCTACGTGAGCGACGACGCCTACGGCATGACACCGGGGACGTCCACGGCCTGGTCGGAGTCGTTCTGCCGCTACATGGTCGCGGGTCTCGCCCCGCAGATCGCCCCCGACGCCATGGCGGTCCCCCACTACGCCGCGATCGGCAGCGAGCTGGACATCGAGGTCGGCGCGTACGTCGGCGTGCCGATCCACGACGGGGACGGCTCGCTCTTCGGCACGCTCTGCGGGCTCGATCCCGTCGTGCAGGACGACGACCTGCTGCAGCAGGCGCCGTTGCTGCACCTGCTGGCCACCCTGTTGAGCCAGATCCTGCAGGCCGAGCGGCTGCGCGCGAAGGCCGACGCCCACGCCGACGCGCTGGAGTGGACCACGTTCCACGATCCGCTGACCGGCCTGCCCAACCGCGCGATGTTCCTCGACGTGCTCGTCGGGGCGCTGGCGGGCGGCGGGCGGCCGGGCGGCGTGCTGCTGCTCGACGTCGAGGGCGTCGCCGCGGTCAACGACACGTTCGGGCACGCGACGGGCGACCTGCTCCTGCAGGAGATCGCCGACCGGCTCTCGGCGACGCTGCGGCCCGCGGACACCGTCGCGCGGATGGGCGGCAGCGAGTTCGCGGTGCTGCTCACGGGCCGCACCGACCTGGTGGCGGCGGCCGTGCAGGTCGTCGCGGCGTTCGAGGAGCCGGTGGCGGTCGACGGCCACCACATCCCGGTGACGGTGCGCGCGGGCATCGCGCGGCTCGGTTCATCCGATGTGGACACCGTGCTGGCGCAGGCCGACATCGCGAAGCGGACGGCGCCGCACGTCGCCGTCTACGACCCGTCCATGACGCTGCCCGCGGCCCGCGACCTGCAGCTGCACGGCCCGCTCCGGGCGGCCATCGCGTCCGGGGCGATCGAGGCCGCCTACCAGCCGATCGTCGAGCTCGACAGCGGCCGCGTCGTCGCGTTCGAGGCGCTCGCCCGCTGGACGCACGACGGGGTGGCCGTCCCTCCCGACGTGTTCGTGCCCGTCGCGGAGCGCGGCAACCTGCTGCCGCAGCTGACCGACCACATGCTCGACCTGGCGGCGGCCCAGGTGGCGCGCTGGTCGGCGACGCTCGGCCACCAGCGGCTCCAGGTCGGGGTGAACGTGCCGCCCTGCCTCATCACCGACCCGACGTTCCCCGACCGGGTCGAGAGCTGCATGCGCCGCTACGGGCTCGGCCCGCGCCAGCTGATCCTGGAGATCACCGAGGACGCCCTGCTGACCGATCCGCCCGCCGCGCAGGCGGTCGCCGAGCGGTTGCACGAGATCGGCGCCACGCTGTCGCTCGACGACTTCGGCACCGGGTACTCCTCGCTGCTGCACCTGCAGCAGATCCCGCTGCAGTCGGTGAAGATCGATCGGGGCTTCACCGCCGACCTGGAGGCGAGCCCGGCGGCCCGCCGGTTCATGCGCGCGGTGCTCGCGCTGGGCCGCGACCTCGGGCTCGACGTCGTGGTCGAGGGCGTCGAGCGGCCCACGCAGGCCCAGATCCTGCACCAGTCGTTCGCCGCCTACGCCCAGGGCCACTACTTCGGCCGTCCGGCGCACCCCGAGGACATCGACGTGCGGCCCGACCAGCGCTGACCGCAGGGTGGCCGAGCGGCTCACGCCACGCTGACGACGACCTTGCCACGGGCGTGCCCCTGCTCCACGTAGCGCAGGCCGGCGGCCACGTCGACCAGCGCGCACGTCCGGGTGACGGTAGCTGGGCCGGCGCGCCACCGGCATCGGGAACATCCCCGGGACGACCCCCGGAGTCACCCCTTCGAGGGCTAACGACGGACAGCGAACCCTCGATTACCTGTTGTGATCGGTCGCTCGAAGTACCCCCGCGTCGCCGCCGTGGCGCTGCTCGTCGCCGCACTCTCCGGCTGGGCCGTCTCCACCGCCGTCGCCGCGCCCGCCGCGTCCGTCGGCCACGACGTCTCCTTCCCCCAGTGCGCGGGCGCGGCCCTGCCCGCGACCGGCACGTTCGGGATCGTGGGTCTCACCGGCGGGCGCGCGTTCTCCGCCAACCCCTGCCTCGCCGCGCAGTACCGCTGGGCGGCGGGGCGCCCGTCGGCACCCGCGGTGTACGTCAACACGGGCAACCCCGCCCCCACGAGCAGCTACTACTGGCCCGCGTCCGGCGGCCGCGACCCGGCGCTGTGCCGCGACAGCCGTTCCACCCGCGACCCCGGCTGCGCCTACGACTACGGCTGGCACGCGGCGGGCGCCGCGCTGGCGCTCGCCGACCGCACCGACCGCACCATCCGGACCCGCACCTGGTGGCTCGACGTCGAGACGGCCAACAGCTGGAACGGGGACGCCGCCTCCAACGCGGCCGACCTCCAGGGCGCCGTGGACCTGCTGCGCAGCAAGGGCGTCGCCCGCGTCGGCCTCTACTCCACCGCGTACCAGTGGAAGGTGATCACGGGCGGCTACACGGCCGCCACGGCGAACACCTACCGCACGGCCTGGCGCGCCGCGTTCACCCCGCGCTTCCCGCTGGAGCAGGCTCCACTGTGGATCGCCACCGCGGGTGACCTCCGGGCGGCCCGGGCGGCGTGCGGGACGAGCTTCACCGGCGCTCCCGCGCTGCTGGCGCAGTTCAAGGACGGCAGCGCCCTGGACGCCGACCTGGCCTGCCGGGCCACGTGAGAACGCAGCCGGAGCGGTTCACCGAAGATCGAACAGCTCTGGTTGCGTTCTCGCGCGCCGCTCATGCCGGTCGGAGCGCGCCGCGCAACGCGTCGGCCTGCGCCCGCCGGAACGCGCGGGAGACGTCGGCCCCGGCGACGATCGAGTCGAAGCCGTGGAAGGCGCCCGGCACGATCGAGAGCTCGCACGGCACCCCCGCGTCCACCAGCCGGCGCGCGTACTCGACGTCCTCGTCGTGGAACAGGTCGAGCGAGCCCACTCCGATCCAGGCCGGCGGGAGGCCGCCGAGATCCTCGCGGCGGGCCGGCGCGGCGTACGGCGAGACGCCCGCGCTGCCGGGCTCGACACCGAGGTAGGAGGCCCACCCGTACCGGTTGCTCTTCGGGGTCCACACCCGGACGTCGCGGGTGTCCAGATCGGCGCGGGTGACCGTGCGGTCGTCGAGCATCGGGTAGACCAGCAGCTGGAACGCGGGCCGGATCTCGCCGCGGTCGTGGGCGAGCAGGGCGAGCGCCGCGGCCAGGCCGCCCCCCGCGCTGGCCCCGCCGATCGCGATCCGGTCGGTGTCCACCCCGAGCGCGGCGGCGTTGGCGACCAGACCGCGCAGCCCCGCGTAGGTGTCCTCGACCGCGGCCGGGGCGCGGTGGTCGGGCGCGAGCCGGTACCGGACCGCCGCCACGACGATGCCGAGCTCGCGCGCGAACGCGATGGACGTGCGGTCGTCCTGCTCGGGGCTGCCGATGATCATGCCGCCGCCGTGGATCCACAGCAGCGCCGGCAGCGGGCCCGGGGCGACGATCGGCCGGATGATGCGCAGGGACACCTCGGGGGCGCCGTCGGGGCCGGGGACGAGGAGCTCCCCGACCGTGACGCCGGGCCCGGGCGCGGCCGGGCGGGCCGTGCGCCGGCGCGCCAGCCGGCTGGTGCGCGGCCCGAACGACAGCTTCGGGATGAAGCGCCCTACGGCGAGGTCGGGATGGAAGGCGGACACGGAACCACATCTATCAGCTACCCGCCCTCCCGGCGAGCCCGCCCGGCCGGCGCCCGCCCGGCCGGAAGGCGTCCGCACGGACGTCGCACGATGAGACGCCACGGCACCTCCCGCGGTGAGACGGTCGTCACCTCGCGGCGCCACAGCCCGGGAGCAGGAGCGTTGATGACGAGTACGAACGGCCGGGTGGCCTCCCCGCTGACCACCTGGCACCGCGACGCCTTCGCCGCGGTGGAACGCTGGCCCTGGCTGCACGCCCTCAACGAGCGCGTCACCGCCGTGACGCAGCCGGTCTACGACCGCCACCGCGACAACGTCGTGCTCGAGCTCATGCACGGCGGCCGGTGGGCGGGCCACTCCCTGCACGCGGCGCTGAGCGACCTCCCGATCGGCTTCTGGGCCGGCTCCACCGTGCTCGACCTGCTGGGCCAGGACCGCAACGGCAGCCGGGTCGGCCCCGCGGCGACGCTGAGCGCGGCCGGCATCGCGGCCGCCGCGGCCACGGTCGCCACCGGCGTCACGGACTGGACGGTCAGCGACGGCGACGACCGGCGCGTCGGGCTGTTCCACGGCCTGCTCAACCTGGCCGGCACCACGCTGCAGGCCGCGTCGCTCGTGGCCCGGCTGAACGGGAGCCGCCGCACCGCGCAGACGTTGGGCCTGGCCAGCATGGGCGTCACCGCGGCGGCGGGGTTCGTCGGCGGGCATCTCGTGCAGGGCAAGGCCGTCATGGTCAACCGCGTGGCGACGACGACCGGGCCCACCCGCTGGGTCCGCGCGGTGTCCGAAGAGGACCTCCCGGACGGCGCGTCGAAGGGCGTCGAGCTCGACGGCCGCAAGGTGATGCTGCACCGCAGCGGCGAGCAGGTCTACGCGATCGACGACCTCTGCAGCCACGCGGGCGCGCTGCTCAGCCGCGGCGAGGTCGTCGACTGCGTGGTGACCTGCCCGCTGCACGAGTCCAGGTTCGACCTGCGCGACGGCCACATCGTCCGCGGTCCCGCCCACCACCCCCAACCCGCGCTCCCGACGCGGATCCGGAACGGCTGGATCGAGGTCCGGGGATCGGTGCCCCAGCCCCGGCGCGCCCAGTCCCCGCGAACACAGTCCTAGGAGGACACATGGCTTGGGAAGCAGTCGCCGATCTCGACCAGCTCGAGGAGGGCGACATGATGCTCGTCGACCTCGGTGAGCCCGTGTGCATCGTCCGGCTCTACGAGGACGAGGCCGTCGCGGTGCACAACACGTGCACCCACCAGCAGCAGCCGCTCAACGAGGGCTACCTGCAGGAGGACGACACGCTGATCTGCCCGGCCCACAACTCGTGCTTCGACCTGCGCACGGGCGAGCCCCGCGGCGTCCCGGCCGTCGCCCCGATCCCGGTGTACGCCTGCAAGATCGAGGACGGCGCCATCTGGGTGGACATGGAGCAGCAGCTCAACGACGCGGC
>CAXTTN010000267.1:0-7882 GCA_964247105.1 uncultured Pseudonocardia sp. | reverse complement strand
TCGCCCCGCTGGTGACCGAAACCATTGCTCTGTTCGGCCCCGAGCGCTGCATGTGGGAGAGCGACAGTCCCTTCCAGGTCGTCGGCGGGCAGCCCCATCGCCAGGTGCGACACGAGCCCCTCCATCACCAGCTCGAGGTACCGGGCGAGCACCGGCACCGGCACGTCGTCGCGCAGGGAGCCGGCGCGGGCCTGGCGGTCGAGTCGCTCGCGGGTGGCCAGGGTCAGCGCGGCCGAGTGGGCGCGCCAGCGCAGCCGGAACTCCGGGTCGGTGCGCAGCCGCCGCGAGACCTCCAGGCGCGTGCCCAGCCAGCCGCGCACCCCGGCCGGATCGGCCAGCAGGTCCCGCATCACCTGCACCAGCCCCTGCTCGGCCACCACGTCCGCCATCCGGACCGCGTCCTGTTCGGCGAGCGCCAGGAACAGCGCGTCCTTGTCGCGGTAGTGGTGGAAGATCGCGCCGCGGGACAGGCCGGTGGTCTCCTCCAGGCGCTTCACGGTGGCGCCCTCGTAGCCGTAGCGGGCGAAGCAGGCGCGGGCGCCGTCGAGGATCTCCTGACGCCGCGCGGCGAGCTGGTCGGTGCTGACGCGGGGCACCGACGTATTCTAGTGCCGAAGCCGGACGTACGTACGGCTTGGGAAGGTGTTACGGCGTGCTTTCGGGCTCCTGCGCTCGCGGCTCGGCGAGGGTAGCGTCGGCTCACGTGACGGCGGAGCGGGAGGAAGCACCGGACGCGGGGCCCACCGTGCTGCACGACTGTGCGGACGCGGAGGCCTACGTCGCGTCGGTCTGCTTCAAGCACGGGCCACCGAGGCTCGTCGGGGTCGAGCTGGAATGGCTGCTCCGTGACACCGCCCACCCGCACCGTCCGGTGGACGCCGCCACGTTGATCGCGGCCCTCGGCCCGCACGCGCCGGTGTCGCTGGACCCCGGATCGCCCGCCCGGGCCCTCCCCGCAGGCTCCGAGGTGACCGTCGAGCCCGGCGGCCAGGTCGAGATCGCCAGCCCCCCGCTGCCGGATCTCGCCGCCCTGCTGCGCACCACCGCTTCCGATGCCGCCGTCCTGCACGGCCTGCTCGCCGCCCACGGGCTGCACCCCGAACCGCGGGCCGCGGACCCGGTGCGGCCTCCCGTCCGGATCCTCGACCTGCCGCGCTACCGCGCCATGGAGCAGGCCTTCGACCGGCACGGTGCCTGCGGCCGCAGCGCGATGTGCTCGACGGCCGCGGTGCAGGTCTGCGTCGACGCCGGGGACGGGCCCGAGGCCGCCCGCCGCTGGTCCGCCACGCACGCGTTGGGGCCCGTGCTGCTGGCCGCCTTCGCGAACTCGCCGGAGCTGCACGGGCGGCACACCGGCTGGAAGTCGTCGCGCTGGATGAGCTGGCTGCAGTCCGAGCCGGTGCGCACGGCCCCGCCCGCCACCCGCGACGTGGACGCGCCCGATCCCGCCGCGGCCTGGGCCCGGCGGGTGCTCGACAGCCCCGTGCTGTGCGTGCGCAGGCCGCAGGGCTGGCTGGTGCCCGAGGGCGTGACGTTCGCCGACTGGGTCCGCGGGGCCCTGCCGGGCCGCCCGACCACCGCCGACCTGGACTACCACGTGTCCACCCTGTTCCCGCCGGTGCGCCCGCACGGCCACCTCGAGGTCCGGTACGTCGACATGCAGGCCGGCCGCGGCTGGGCGCTGCCGACGGCGGTGCTGCACGCGCTGCTCTCGGACCCCACGGTCACCGACCGCGCGCGCGACGCGTGCGAGCCCGCCCGTGAGAGATGGGTCCCAGCCGCGCGTCACGGGCTCGAGGACCGGGTGCTCGCCGCCGCGGCGGCCACCGTGTTCGAGCTGGCGGTGGCGCAGCTGCCCGCCGTCGGCGCGCCGGAATGGCTGGTCGAGGACCTCGTCGCCGTCACCGAGCGGCAGGTCCTGCGCGGGCTCTGCCCCGCCGACCTGCCCGAAAGAGTGTCATGATCCAGGACCTGCGTGACCGCGTGGCCGGGCTGCTGGCCGTCTCCCGAGCGCGGAGCACCGCGCTCACCGACGCCGTCGACGAGGCCGACCTCGTCGCTCAGCACTCGCCACTGATGTCACCGCTGGTCTGGGACCTGGCGCACATCGGCAGCCAGGAGGAGCTGTGGCTCGTGCGCGACGTGGGCGGCCGCGAGCCGCTCCGCCCCGAGATCGACGGCCTCTACGACGCGTTCCAGCACTCCCGCGCCAGCCGCGTCGAGCTGCCCCTGCTCACGCCGTCGGAGACCCGCGCGTACGTCGCCGAGGTGCGCGACAAGGCGCTGGACGCGCTGGACCGCACGCCCCTGACCGGGCACCGGCTCGTCGAGCAGGGCTTCGCGTTCGGGATGATCGTCCAGCACGAGCAGCAGCACGACGAGACCATGCTCGCCACCCACCAGCTCCGCTCCGGGGATCCGGTGCTGCACGCCCCCGCGCCGCCCGAGGGGGCCCCGCTCCCGGCGTCCGAGGTGCTCGTGCCGGCCGGCGCGTTCACGATGGGCACGTCCACCGAGCCGTGGGCGCTGGACAACGAGCGGCCCGCGCACGCCGTGCACGTCGACGCGTTCTGGATCGACACGGCGCCCGTGACGAACGGCGCCTACGCCGAGTTCGTCGCCGCCGGCGGCTACGACGACCCCCGCTGGTGGACCGCCCGGGGCTGGCGGCACCGCGTCGAGGCCGGGCTGGTGGCGCCCGGGTTCTGGGTGCGCGAGCGGGGCGGGTGGTACCGGCGCCGGTTCGGGGTCCTCGAGCCGATCCGCCCGGACGAGCCGGTCGTGCACGTCTGCGCCCACGAGGCCGACGCCTACGCGGCGTGGGCCGGCAAGCGGCTGCCGACGGAGGCGGAGTGGGAGAAGGCCGCCCGCTTCGACCCGGCCACCGGCCGCTCGCGGCGCTACCCGTGGGGCGACGAGGACCCGACGCCCGCGCACGCCAACCTCGGCCAGCGCCACCTGCGGCCCGCCCCGGTGGGCGCGTACCCGCGGGGTGCGTCGGCGCTGGGCGTGCACCAGCTCGTCGGCGACGTGTGGGAGTGGCTCGGCTCCGGTTTCCACCCCTACCCGGGCTTCGAGATGTTCCCGTACCCCGAGTACTCGCAGGTGTTCTTCGGCGGCGACTACCGGATGCTGCGCGGCGGCTCGTTCGGCACCGACCCGTCGGCGGTGCGGGCGACGTTCCGCAACTGGGACCACCCGGTCCGCCGCCAGGTCTTCAGCGGGTTCCGGCTGGCCCGGACGGCGTCCGTCGAGGATGTGGCGTAGCGGAGTGTGCCGCCACCTGGCCTACCTGGGACCGCCCGCGTCGCTGGCGTCGCTGGTCCTCGGGCCGCCGCACTCGCTGCTGCGGCAGTCCTACGCGCCCGCCGACATGCGCGGCGGTGGCACCGTCAACGCCGACGGTTTCGGCGTCGGCTGGTACCCGGTCCCCGGGCCCGATGCCGTGCGCTACCGCAGCGCACAGCCGATCTGGTCGGACGTCGCGTTCGCGCAGCTCGCGGGCGTGACCTGCACGGGAGCCGCGCTGGCCGCCGTCCGCTCGGCCACCACCGGCATGCCCGTCACGGCGGGCGCCGCGGCGCCGTTCGCGGAGGGCCGCTGGCTGTTCAGCCACAACGGCGTCGTGCGCGGCTGGCCCGGGTCGGTGGCCGGGCTCGCGTCCGCGCTGCCGGTGACCGACCTGATCACCCTCGACGCCCCGACCGACGCCGCGCTGCTCTGGGCGCTGGTGCGCCACGGGCTGCGCGGCTGCGAGGACCCGGCCGCCGTGCTCGCCCGCGTCGTCACGGACGTGGCGTCGGCCGCGCCCGGCTCCCGGCTCAACCTCCTGCTCACCGACGGCGCGACGGCCTGGGCCACGGCCTGGGGCCACGCCCTGTCGGTGCGCACCGCGCCCGGCGTCGCGCTCGTCGCGTCCGAGCCGATCGACGACCTCACCTGGACCGGGGTGCCCGACCGGCACCTCGTGGTGGCCCACCCGGGCCACCACCGCACCACACCGCTCGCGACGACGGGGAATTGATGAGCACCGCACTGCTGGACATCCACCTGACCGACGAGGACGCCGACTCCGCACTGCGCGCCGACGCCCGCGCGGGCCTGACCGCGAGCCCCAAGGCGCTGCCGCCGAAGTGGTTCTACGACGCGCGGGGCAGCGCGCTGTTCGAGCAGATCACGCAGCTGCCCGAGTACTACCCGACGCGCACCGAGCGGGCCCTGCTGGAGCGCAGCGTCGCCGAGATCGCGGCCGCCTCCGGCGCGGAGACGCTGGTCGAGCTGGGCTCCGGGTCGTCGGTGAAGACGCGGCTGCTGCTGAACGCGTTCTCCGCCACGCTGCGCCGGTACGTCCCCCAGGACGTCAGCGAGCCGGCGCTGCGGCTGGCGCTGGACGCGCTGACCGTCGAGTACCCGGCCCTGGAGCTGCACGGCGTGGTCGGCGACTTCACGAGGCACCTCGACCGCCTGCCCCGCGGTGGGCGGCGCATGGTCGCGTTCCTCGGCGGTACGATCGGCAACCTGGTCCCGGCCGAGCGTGCGGCGTTCCTCACCCAGCTGCGCTCCGTGCTGCGGCCCGGTGAGCAGTTCCTGCTCGGCACCGGCCTCGTCGTCGAGGAGGACCTGCTGGTGGCGGCGTACGACGACGCGTCCGGCGTCACGGCCGAGTTCAACCGCAACGTGCTGCGCGTGCTCAACCGCGAGCTCGGCGCCGACTTCGAGCCCGACGCCTTCACCCACGTCGCGCTCTGGAACCGCCAGCACGAGTGGGTCGAGATGCGGCTGCGCGCCGACCGGGCGATGACCGTGCACGTCCGCGACCTCGACCTCACCGTCGAGTTCGCCGCGGGGGAGGAGATGCGCACCGAGGTCTCCGCGAAGTTCCGCCCGGGCGGCGTGCGCGGCTGGCTGGAGGCCACCGGTTTCGAGCTGACCCGGACCTGGACCGACGCGGACGAGCGCTTCGCCCTCACCCTCGCCACCGCCACATAACCCGCGAGTCGACCTTCTCGACACGGTGGAATCGCCGATCCGACCCGTGCTCGAACGGCGAACACGGCGTGCCCGGACGGTCGACTCGCGGGGGTAGGGTCGGTCCGTGGGCAGCACCGACTGGCGCGACGACGGGGTGCGGGTCATCCCGGGCGACGCGCTCGACACCAACACCCCCCAGACGCCGGGCATGCACCGCGCCGCCGCCGTGACGCACGGGCGCGTCGGGGCGGAGAAGCTCTGGGCCGGCACCGTCACGATCCATCCCGGCGCCCGCACCGGCGCGCACCACCACGGTGAGCTGGAGAGCGTCATCTACGTGGTGCGGGGCCGGGCCCGGATGCGCTGGGGCGAGCGCCTGGAGTTCACCGCCGAGGCCGGGCCGGGCGGGTTCATCTTCGTGCCGCCGTACGTGCCGCACCAGGAGATCAACGCCCTGGACGACGAGCCGTTGGAGTGCGTGCTGACCCGCAGCGGGCAGGAGCCGGTCGTCGTGAACCTCGACATCGACGGGGTGGCTGATCCCGAGCACGTGGCCTGGGTCGACCCCGCTCATCCCGGTTAACCGCGCGGGTCGCCGCCCCACTCGGGAAGTTGTAGTGTGCTAATCGTTATAGCCCTACAACGAATGGAGCGGCGTGCCGGAGCTCACCCGCCGTCGACGCATGCTCGTGCTCGCGATCTGCTGTTCGAGCCTGTTCATCGTCAGCCTCGACGCGACGATCGTGAACCTCGCGCTGCCCTCGATCCAACGCGACCTCACCGCGTCGGTCTCGACGCTGCAGTGGACGATCGACGCCTACGCCCTGACGATCGCCTGCCTGCTGATGCTCTCCGGGTCCACCGCCGACCGGCTGGGCCGCCGCCGGGTGTTCCAGGTCGGGCTGGTGCTGTTCGGCCTCGGGTCGCTGCTGTGCAGCCTCGCGCCGAACATCGGCTCGCTCGTCGCGTTCCGGGCGGTGCAGGCGGTCGGCGGGTCGATGCTCAACCCGGTGGCCATGTCGATCATCACGAACACCTTCACCGACCGCAGGGAACGGGCGCGCGCGATCGGCGTCTGGGGTGCGGTGATCGGCGTAAGCATGTCGCTGGGCCCGGTCCTCGGTGGCGTGCTGGTCGACGGGGTCGGCTGGCGCTCGATCTTCTGGGTCAACGTCCCGATCGTCGCGGCGGCGGTCGTGCTCACCGCGCGGTTCGTGCCGGAGTCGCGCGCCGCGCGGGCCCGCCGGATCGACCCGTTCGGCCAGGCCCTGGTCATCGTGCTGCTCGGAACGCTGACGTTCGGGATCATCGAGGGGCCCGGGCACGGCTGGGGCTCGCGGGAGATCGTCGCCTGTTTCGTGACGGCCGCGGTCGCGGCGGTGCTGCTCGTCGTCGTCGAGTCGCGGCGTGCGGACCCGCTGATCGACCCGCGCTTCTTCCGCAGCGTCCCGTTCTCCGGGGCCACGGTCACGGCGGTCAGCGCGTTCGCCGCGATGGCGGGCTTCCTGTTCCTCAACGCGCTGTACCTGCAGAACGTGCGCGGGTTCAGCGCACTGCACGCCGGCCTGCTGACGCTCCCCATGGCGGTGATGACCGGCCTGCTCCCGCCGCTGTCCGGGCGGCTGGTCGGCAGCCGCGGGCCGCGGATCTCGTTGCTCGTCGGGGGAGTGGGCATCACGGCGGCAGCGGTGATCCTCTTCCTGGTGATCGCGCCCGACACCCCGATCGGCCTGCTCATCGCGGCCTACGTCGTGTTCGGCGCCGGGTTCGGCATGATCAACGCCCCGATCACGAACACCGCCGTGTCCGGCATGCCGATCTCCCAGGCCGGGGTCGCGGCCGCGGTGGCCTCCACCAGCCGTCAGGTCGGCTCGGCGCTGGGCGTCGCGGTGCTGGGCTCGCTGGTGACGTCGAACATCGTCGGGTCGTTCGCCACCGGCTTCGCCGACGCCAGCCGCACCGGCTGGGCGGTGATGGCCTGCTGCGGGATCCTGATCATCGTGCTCGGCGTGGTCAGCACCGGGCCGCGGGCGCGGGGAACCGCGGAGCGCACGGCCGAGCTGTTCGAGCCGCCGGTGCCGGTCGGGGTCGTATGATCGCGCCGGCCGACGACGAGGCGCACGCCACCCGCGCGTGGACGGCCATGCGCGCGCTCGTGCTGGGCAACGACCGCCGCGACGAGGTGGCCGCGGCGCTGGGCATGAGCTTCTTCCGGGTCAAGGTCGTGCAGTACGTGGCGGCGGGGCCGGTGCCGATGGGCGTGCTGGCCGAGAGCCTGCGCTCCGACCCGCCGTACGTCTCGGTCGTCGTGGACGACCTGGTCCGGCGCGGGCTCCTGGTGCGCACGGAGGATCCGGCCGACCGCCGCCGCAAGATCGTCTCGGTCACGCCGGAGGGGGCGCGTGCCGCCGCGCGCGCCGACGACCTGATGACGACGCCCCCTGCTGTGCTCGCCGGCCTGCCGGAGGCGGACCTGGCCGTGCTCGACCGGGTGCTGGGCGGGCTGCCGACCACCTGAGCCGGGCCCTCCCGCGGTCGACCCCTCTCCTTTGTTGTCAATGATACATTGACGCTACGGATGGTCGATCAATCGACGACATCCGCACCGCGGCAACGACGACCGCAGCGAAATGCGGTGGTTGCAGCGCGGCGACGCGCGGGGTGTAGGTGCTGTGCGCGCATCGCAGCCTGCGCGCGGCGTGTGCAGGCAGCGCGCGACCGCGGCTGCCGGGCGGGCAGGTGGGACGGTGCGGTGGAGACGCGGCGGCACACGCACGGAGCGCACGGCGCGGGTCGACGTGCGCCGCGTGCGCTCAGTACGCCACGCGTGCCTTGCGTCGCACGCGTGGCGCACAAAAGCGCGCGCCACCCCGGGCCGGCGCGGCGGCGGCGCGGCGGCGGCGCGGCGGCG
>CAXTTN010000266.1:0-7982 GCA_964247105.1 uncultured Pseudonocardia sp. | reverse complement strand
CGCTTCCCCGGCCGTGGCCGGATTCAGCGTGTCCAAGATCAGGGGTCAAGGCCCCGGAGAGCCTCGTGCAGCACCGCGTCACCGAGGGCGTCGATCAGCCCGGCATCGTCCGCGACCCCGATGAATGCATCCGGTCGTAGCCGCCCCCGGGTGGGGTGCGACCAGCGCGCCAGCGCCTCGAAGCCGTGCAGTACGGGATCGGCACCCGCGGCAAGCCGCATGACCGGCTGGTACTCCACGGTCAGGTTGTGAGAACTGATGGCGAGCTGCAGCTCTTCCTTGGCCAGCTCGTGGTATTACGCACTGGCGCCCGACGTCGCGTTGTAGACGGCGATCTGGTCCCGTCCGGAGCGCTTCGCGTGGTACATGGCCGAGTCGGCTTGCCGTAGTACCTCGTCCGACTCGCTGCCGGGTGGGACCACCGTGATGCCCACGCTCGCGGTGACAGAGCGGATCACCTCGTCGCCCAACACGAAGGATTGGCGGAACTCCTCCACGATCCGCTCACCGATGGCCACCACCTCACCTCGCTGCGCGCTGGGCACGACAACCACGAACTCGTCCCCGCCGATACGGGCGACGGTGTCCTGCGGCCGTACGACCCCGACGAGGCGCCGGGCCACCATGATGAGTAGCTCGTCACCGACGAGGTGGCCCCTGGTGTCGTTGACGCGCTTGAACCCGTCGAGGTCGATGAACAGCAACCCGACGCCGGGGTCGCTGCCCGAGCTGTCGCTGTCGCGTCGCAGTGGATGCTCGGCGAGCAGCTCGACCAGCCGGTCGTTCATCAGCGTCCGATTGGGCAGCCCGGTCAGCGGATCGTGGAGCGCCAACCGCACCAGTCGGGACTGGGTGCGGCGCAAGACCACCTCGGGCATGACACGGGCGAACTCTTCTGCGGCAGCCACCTCCGCCGGACGCCACGGAGCGCTGCGGCCCCGCACCTCTTCCAACCACTCCGCGAATGACGCACGCGGGCCGAGCAGTGCATCCGGCGCGTCCACCTTGGGGGCCGGCCGCCCGGCCCAGCGGACGGTCACTGCGTGCTCTCCCCGCAACCACAGGATGAATCCGTCCGGTCGGCCCCCCAACCGGAGAAACATCGCACCCGTCGCAGGCGCCGACGGCTGCGCGTCGCCGGTCGGCGGCGTCCCCGAACCGTTCGTCAGCACTTCGTCGTCGAGGGCATCGGTCACCAGTAGTTCTGCCGCGGCCAGGCGTGCGGCGAGACGGAGCACCAGCGCGTCCAGCTCCTTCGCCCCGGGGACCATGCCCACGGAGACCCTGTCGCCCTCGATCTCCACGACAGCACCATCGGCAGCGACCATACCGAGGAGCGCATCCGGCGCGTCAGCGGCGCCCGCAGCAAGGTTCTCGTTGTTGGCGATCGATGCGATGAGCTGTGCCCGCAGGTGGCTGAGCTCGGCGCTGTACTGATCGTTCTCCGTCGTCTGGGCGGCGCGGAGGCGCACCGAGACGAGCTGGCCCAGCGCCTCGCAGGCCAGCCGCTGCATGTGGCCTGCCCGCTTGGGTGTGCCGTGGTGGCATGCGATGAGGCCCCACAACTGGTTGTCGACGATCAGCGATGCGGTGAGGCTCGCGCCGACGCCCATGTTGCGGAGGTACTGCAGGTGCATCGGCGAGACGCTCCGGAGAACGCACATGCTGAGGTTCAGCTCGTCGACGGGGATGCGGTCTGGCAGTGCGACGATGGGTACGGGCTCGGCATCGACGTCGGCGATGACCCGTATCCAGTTCTGCAGGAACAACGCCCGGGCCTGGCGCGGGATGTCGGTTGCCGGGTAGTGCAACCCCAGGTAGGGCGTCAGGCTCGGCTGGCACGCCTCGGCGACCACGTGGCCGTGCCCGTCGGGCTCGAAACGGTAGATCATCACCCGGTCGTAGCTGGTCAGCTCGCGCACCAGCTGCACCGTCCGCGCGCAGATCGCCTGTATGCCGTCGACCTCGTGGAGCGCGTTCAGTGCGTCACGTTGCCGACGGTATAACTGTGCCGGGCTGGCGTGGTCTTGCGTGTCTGCCACCTCGAGCTCGAGCACCAGCGCCCGCCCGCGTCGGTGCGCCATCATCTGGTAAGTCGTCCCGCCACGCTCGTCGGTGGTTGGCAGCTGGACGGGCACGGGAAGACCGTCATGCGGGTTCCCCGTTGTGCGGGCAGCACGGACAGCCTCGGCAACGTCGGGGCCGATCACGTCAGCCAGCGCAGCACCCAGCGGGGTGTGGGCGTGCGTCGTGAGCTGGGGAAAGTTCACGCTCGCAGCGGTGACGACGTACGAGGTGGGGTCGACGACGAGCAGGACGCCGTGCGGCTGGATCGCGCCTGACAGATGGATGGGCTCACGGTCACAGAGATTGCCCGGGCCCAGCGCCGCCAACCCCTCCGCCGTGAGCTCTGCGGGACGGGCCGCCTGCACGCCGATACGCGTCATGTCGATGCCTGACCCGCGAGCCCCGGCAGCGGCGCCGCGGTGGAGGTGATCACCGTGCCCACCCAGCGGAACGTCCACCGGGCGGCATCGACGGCAGCGGCCAGGTCGCTCGTGTGCAGCTCGGCGGCATTGAGACGCCGCCGGAAGGACACCCACTCGCGACCGGGATCAGTGCCGTCCGATGCGAGGAAGCAGGTGCCAGATGCACTCGTGAGCCCCAACTGGGCGCGCACGAGCGGAGCCAGCACGCTGCCGCCGAGTCGCGAGCCCCGCAGGACGTAGGCAACGCCCCAGGTCGTCGACGTCCCAGCAAGGAAGCGGCGGAGCCGGCTCCCTCCCACCGCATCCGTTCGAGCCGACGCCTCGTGGGCGCGCACCCCGGCCGACGCGCCGCCGATGTCGGCGAGGTCGCGCCCGAGCCAGCGGAGTGACTGGGTGGCGGAAGGAAGCAGTTCGGCAGTCGCCTCCGCAGCGGCACCGGGCGCGGCGGCGGCGATTTGCACCTCGTGCCACACCCCGGTCCATCCGTGCAGCAGCGCCGCCAGCTCAGCCGGATCGCGGAGGCGACGAGGGTCCAGACCGGCCTCGACGGCATCGTGCTCGGCTCGAGTGCCAACTCGCAGGTATGCCGACGACGAGGTCGGGCGCGCTACCGCGTTTCCTGCCATCTATCCAGTCTGACAGAAAGTGCACGATCAAACGCACTCGGTAACCGAAGATCGCCCAGGCGTGTTCGGTTCTGACCGGACGGCGCGCTCGGTAGTACTTCGTTAGTCACCCACGACATCCTCACAGCCAACCCGGTCGCCGCGGTCCGCCGCCCGGCGGTCGACGCCGACCACACCGTGACCGTCGGGCTGGAGCGCGACCAGGCCCGCCCGTTCCTCGCCGCCGCGGACGCCGACACCCGGCCCGGCCCGGTTGCGGCGCGGCCGCCGCGCGGCTGCTGCTGCGCCTGGGGTTGCGCGTCAACGAGCTCGCCGCGGCCGACGTCGACGACCGCGGGCACCGGGTGCTGGCCGCCGCTGGGGCCCGAAAATGGGGGTGCGCCACCGCGTGGGTCGAGGACCTCGCCGTAAGGGCATCGCCTCCGGACACGCCACCTTCGAGACTGACGTGCCTGACCGCCGCCGCCTCGACGCCACCTGGCTGCCCGAGCACCGCTGGGTCGCCGACGATCGACGGCCACGTCGTCGGCTGGGCCGCCGCCGCACCCGTGTCGAGCCGCCCGGTCTAGGTGGCGCACCTGCTCAATGTCACCAGGCCGGCACCCGTCTGCCCAGCTCAGACCCCATATCCGGGCACGTTCAGCCGAGGACAGCTGCGGAACCCAGGCACGGCGCACGAAGCCCGCACTGAACGCCTTCGATATGGCCTTCGACGGCAGGCTCTCCGCCGGACGCAGGTAGATCAACAAAAATCAGTTGCACGACAAGTTGACAGACCCCGCCAGGAGACTGCGATCAAGGTCTACCGGTTCTGGTGGAAGATCCGGGCGGCGAGGTGGTCGAGGCTCCAGTCGTAGAGCTGGTCGGTGTGGTCGCCGGATACGGCGTCGAGGTGGTGGTAGAGCTCGAGCCCGATGAGGCCGACGGCGTGGCCCCACGCAGCGAGTGCAGCAGCGAGGGCGGACGGGGGAAGCGCATCGGCGTGCGGGATCGGCATGCACGCGAGACGGCGGTGCAGGTCGTCAGGGAGGTCGGGGCCGGGCGGTGGGCCGTCGAACAGGCCGAGTTCGGCGGCGTGGACGAAAGGGGCGAGGTAGACGGCCCATCCACGAGCGGCGGCGCTGGCCGTGGAGGCGGGGGCGACGTAGCCGGGGATGGGCTGGCCGTAGAGCAGGGCGAAGTCGACGGGATTGGCCAGGGCCCACCGGCGCAGTCCCAGTCCCATCGCGCGGAAGCGGGCCGCGACGTCGTCGGGATCGACCGCGGCGTCCGCGGCTGCCATGGCGTCGGCCGTACCCGTCCATCCCTCCTCGATCAACTCTGTGAGCAGGGTGTTGCGGCTGTCGTAGTAGCGGTAGATGGCCGAGGAGGTGACCCCGATGTCGCGGGCGAGCGAACGGAGCGACAGCGCCGCGGCGCCCTCGGCCCCCATCTGGCGGCGGGCGAGGTCCTTGATGCGCGCGAGCGTCTGGGCGCGGGCCCGGGCGCGGGGAGTCAGCGTTTCCGTTGTCGGCACAGCTCAACAGTAGGTTTTGAAAACGCTTGACACAAGAGTGAGCGGTGCATACTTTTACGTCATGTCATCACTCATTCTGCCGGAGGCGGTTGCCATGCCCACGTCCCCCGTTCCCTCCCGCGTCGCGTCCAGCGACCGGATCCCGGCCGTCGCCATTCGTGCCGGCGGTGTTCTGCTCGGCCTCGGTGCCACCCTGTGGATCGCCTCGGAGGTGATCGAGACCCTCAGCGGTGGCTTCTCCCGGACCAGCGTGGCAGTGCTGATCGCCGGCCGGGTCCTGCTCGCCCTCAGCGCGTTCTCGATCGCGGCGCACCAGCTGTCACGGACCGCGGTCGCGCACCGGACCGTCGTTGCGGGCGCCGGCCTGCTGACGGTCGCGATGGGACTGCTCGTCGTTCTCGAGGTGGTCACCTACGGCGCCCCCGACGAGGGCGAGGTGCTGGCGCGGGCCGGGCTGCTCTACCCGGCGGCGTTCGGGACGGTGTCGGTGGCCACGATCCTGGTCGGGGTCGCGGTGCTGCGGGCGCGCGTCTACCCGCGATGGACCGGGTTCGCCGAGGTCGGCGCCATCCTCGTCATCGGCGCCGTCGCTGCCCTGAAGCTGCCGACCGTGCTCCAGTCAGGCATGAACGTGATGATCATGGCAGCGCTCATCGCCACCGCTGCGACGATCCTGCGCCACTCCGTCGCGCGATGACCGACCCTGATGCTCGATCGTCACAGTCATCAGCTGATCATCGCCTCCGCCGCGTCGCCGGCGACCGCCCCAGGTCGCCACGTCGAGCGCCCACTCCCGGGAGAAGGACCGGCGGCGCACCGGTAGCACCTACGCTGCCGGCCCACGCCCGTTTCATGTCGCCAAGGCACTGTCGTTCTACCGTCGGTGCGCCGCGAGGCGCTGCTCCGGTGAGCAAGACGGGAAGGCATACGCGAGGAACCGGTGTCGGTACGCCTCTTGAAGAACGGCCAGCTCAAATCCGGTGGATACGGGCTGGACGGTGGTGCCCACCCGCTCCCTCATGACGGGGCGGGGAACTCCCGGTCGGGTATCGGCTGCCTGGCCTGGGAGGCCGCGGTGAAGGTCTACGGCGTAGCCGCGGCGAGGCCACAGGGGCAGAGTGAACCGCCCTGGGATTGCGAGAGGCTGGGGTTCAGGCCAGCGGCCGCTGTCCTTCGCGGACATGACCTCGCTCCCATCATCGGGACAACGACGCCACTGTGTTGACGACCAGCTGACCGGTTCCCATCTGCGTGGTGTCCTGCCGGGGGCACCGCGCAGGTTCGAGTCCCGCCGGGGCGGCGGCTGCTCTGGAACGAACGCCGAGCAGGCATGATGGCTGCCGCCACCGGTCCGGAATCGCCCAGCAACATGTATCCGAACGCCGCGCACTACACGGGCGCCCACGACGGCCCCAGACGGCACCTCCGGCGCGGATACACGCTGGGGCCGGGCTTGACTACCCAACCGCACCCGGCGGCCGGCACCGGCCCCCGCGGAGACAAACCGCGCGGAACCTGCTGGGACTGCGCCCAACCGGATCCAACAGCCTGAAAGGTCTGGAGCAAGCCCTGACCACATTTCGCGCCGCTGGACGCCGTGCTCCAGATTTGCTCCAGACAGCGCGCGCCGGGCCGATCCAAGCGATCACTGCAAGATCGTTCGCACTGCGCCTGAACCTGTTGTGAGCTGCAAGAAGTAAGAGCGTTTGGCCGGTTCCGCAAGAGTGGAGCTGAGGGGATTCGAACCCCTGACCCTTTGACTGCCAGGCTTGCTGTCAGCCTGAGTCCCAGAAGTTGATCACGACTCGCGCGACCCCTTAACGAACCCGAGTCGATCACCGAGGTCCTGAACCCCAACTTGGGCCTCGGCGCCCAAGTTCGCCCAACCGTCGTCAACCAGCGCCAAGCGACTCAGAAGTCTGGAGCAGAGTTTGACCCCATTTCGCAGCTTTGACGCCGTACTCCAGATTTGCTCCAGATTGTCAACCTAGCTTGACAACTCATGATCAAATGATGATCGAGATTGCAGTGGTCGAAGATCATTATCGATCGGAGATTCCGCAGGTAGGACACGAAATGAGGACGGCACCCCGAACCACGGGATACCGCCCTCACGACCGTCGGGACGACAGGATTTGAACCTGCGACCCCTTGACCCCCAGTCAAGTGCGCTACCAAGCTGCGCCACGTCCCGGCCACCCCCGAGGAGGCTCACCAACCCTACAACACGGCACATCGACGCCGTTCGGGGCGGTCGACACTCCGCGAGCGACGCTCAGGGCTTGCGGCCGCGCTTCTCCCGGACCCGCACCGAGATACGCACGGGCGAGCCGGTGAAGTCGAACTCCTCGCGCAGCTTGCGCTCCAGGAACCGCCGGTAGCCCGCCTCCAGGAAGCCGCTGCTGAACAGCACGAACGTCGGCGGGCGGCTGGTGGCCTGGGTCGCGAACAGGATCTTCGGCTGCTTGCCGCCGCGCACCGGCGGCGGGGTCGAGGCCACGATGTCAGCCAGCCAGCCGTTGAGCTTGCCGGTCGGGATGCGCCGGTCCCACGACTCCAGTGCGGTGCGCAGAGCGGGCGCGATGCGGGCCACCGAACGTCCGGTCAGCGCCGAGACGTTGACGCGCTCGGCCCACCGCACGCTGACGAGGTCGCGCTCCAGCTCGCGCTTCATGGCCAGCCGCCGGTCCTCGTCGACGAGGTCCCACTTGTTGAACACCAGCACGAGCGCGCGCCCGGCGTCCTGCACCATCGTGATCACCCGCTGGTCCTGCTCGGCGATGGGTTCGCTCGCGTCGATCAGCACCAGCGCCACCTCGGACGCCTCGATGGCCGCCTGCGTGCGGAGGCTCGCGTAGTACTCCATGCCGCTCGCGGTCTTGACGCGCTTGCGCAGGCCCGCGGTGTCGACGAAGCGCCACACCTCGCCGTCGAGCTCCACGAGGGAGTCGACGGGGTCGACGGTGGTGCCGGCCACGTCGTGCACCACCGAGCGCAGCTCGCCGGAGACCTTGTTGAGCAGGCTCGACTTGCCGACGTTGGGCTTGCCGATCAGCGCCACCCGCCGCGGGCCACCGGCTCCGGCGCCGAACAGGTCGCGCGGGGTCTCGGGCAGCTTCTCCAGGATCACGTCGAGCAGGTCGCCCGAGCCGCGGCCGTGCAGGCCCGACACCGGATACGGCTCGCCGAGCCCCAGCCGCCAGAGCGCCGCGGTGTCGGAGGTGAGGCGGTCGTCGTCCACCTTGGTCGCCACAAGGATCACCGGGATGTCGCCCTTGCGGAGGATCCGCGCGACCGCCTCGTCGGTGGTGGTGGCGCCGACGCTCGCGTCCACCACCAGCATCACGGCAT